>NZ_OZ245882.1:1278310-1597888 GCF_965229465.1 Cellulomonas sp.
GGCGTCGTCCTGTGCGGCAAGCGCTCCGCCTACGTCGAGCGCAGCGACCACGCGTTCCTCCAGCACGCGGAGCCCTACTACGCGAAGCTCGAGCGGGTCGGCGACCTGACGGCGGTCGACGACGAGGTGCTGAAGGTCGCGGTCTACGACTTCGGCTCGGCGGCGTCGGGTGCCGGCGCGCTGCTGGCGCCGTTCGACCCTCTGGTCTCGGGCGAGCACTGGGTGGACGTGATGAGCCCGACCGCCGACAAGGGCCACGCGCTGCGCGCCGTGCAGGCCGCGCTCGGGGTGACGGCCGAGCAGACCATGGTGTTCGGCGACTACTTCAACGACATCGGCATGCTCGACGCGGCGTACTGGTCGTTCGCGATGGACAACGCACACCCGGACGTCCGCGCGCACGCCCGGTTCGTCGCGCCGGCGAACACCGCCAACGGCGTCGTCCGCACCATCGCCTCGGTGCTGGGCCTGTCGTGAGCGTCGCGGGCCTGGTGCTCACCCCCGGGTTCGGGGGGACCCGCGAGAGCCCGGCGCTGGTCGCGGTGGAGGCGGCCGTCGCACCGCTGCCGGTGCTGCGTCTGAACCTCCCCAAGACCGCAGCGCCCGCGATCGCCACGGTCCGGGAGCAGGCCGAGGCGTTCGCGTCGTCGCTCGGCGTGGACCCCGCGGCCCTCGTGCTCGGTGGCCGCTCGTTCGGCGGACGCATGTGCTCGATGGCCGTCGCGCAGGGTCTGCCCGCCGCCGGCCTGGTCCTGCTGTCCTACCCGCTGCACCCCCCGGGGCGCCCGGACCAGCTCCGCACCGCGCACCTGCCCGACCTCCGCGTCCCGGTCCTGGCCGTGTCCGGCACGACCGACCCGTTCGGCTCCCCCGACGAGCTCACCGCCCACCTGTCCGTCATCCCGGGTCCCGTCACCACCGTCTTCGTCCCCGGCACGCACACGCCGACGAGCAACACCGCCGTGGCGGACGCGGTCCGCGACTGGCTCAGCACGCTCGCGTGAAGACGTCGTAGCGCCCGGAGGAACGAGGTCTTCACGCGACGCAACCCGTGGCGCGCGGCGCGCCTGCCCCAGGCGGACTCCATGCAGGACGCGCTGAGCCGCTGAGTCAGAGCCCGCTCGACCGGTCGGCGTCGGCGCCCTGGACGTCCGCGGGGATCACACCGCGCTCCTCCAGGACGCGCACGACGAACGAGGCCGCGACCATCGACGCCCCCACCCACACGGCGATCGAGATGATGGCCTCGAGCCAGCCGTAGACATCCACCACTCCCAGGCCGTAGGCGTCGACACTGAAGGGGAACGCGTTCACGAGGGCGTAGAGCACCGGCAGGACGACGAGCCTGGCGCCGAGCGCCACGACCACACCGGTCCAGAGGATGCGGCGGGCGGTCCAGTACGGCGGCATGGCGGTGACTCCTCGGTCGGCAACGGTGCCAGGCGTCACGCTAGCGAGAGGAGCGCGGACGTGGGCGCCATTCGGCGCCCGCGGGCTGAGACGATCGTTGCCATGGACCCCCTGACCGCGCTGCGCTCCGCGTTCGCCCCCGTGCCCGGGTACCTCGACGCGGCGACGTGCGGGCTGCCGGCCCGGGCGACGGTGGACGCGATGCGCGACGCCCTGGACACCTGTCAGGCCGGGAAGGCCGACCTCGCGGTGTACGACGCGGCGGTCGCGGCCTCGCGTGCCGCCTTCGCCCGGCTGGTCGGGGTCGACCCCTCGTGGGTGGCGACGGGCTCGCAGACGTCCGCGCTGGTCGGCCTCGTCGCGTCGAGCGTGCCCGACGGCGCGGAGGTGCTGGTGGTCGACGGCGACTTCGCCTCGGTGGTCTTCCCGTTCCTGGCGCACGCCGACCGCGGCGTCACCGTCCGGCAGGTGCCGCTGGAGTCGCTGGCCGACGAGGTCCGCCCGTCGACCCACACCGTCGCGTTCTCGCTGGTGCAGTCCCGCGACGGGCGGGTCGCCGACGCCGACGCCCTCCGCACGGCGGCTGCCGCAGCCGGTGCCGTGACGGTCTGCGACGTCACGCAGGCCGCCGGCTGGCTGCCCGTGGACGCCACCGCCTTCGACGTCACCGTCTGCGCGTCGTACAAGTGGCTGTCCGCCCCGCGCGGCACCGCGTTCCTCACGGTCCGCCCGGACGTGCTCGACCGGCTCCGGCCGATCAGCGCCGGCTGGTACGCGGGCAAGGAGATCTGGTCGTCGGTGTACGGCCCGCACATGGCGCTCGCCACCGATGCCCGACGGCTCGACGTCTCCCCCGCCTGGCTCTGCTGGGTGGGCGCTGTCCCCGCGCTGGAGCTCTTCGCCGACGCACCTGCGGACGACGTCCGGCGCTACGCGGTCGGCCTCGCCGACGCCTTCCGTGCCGGGCTCGGGATGAAGCCCGGCGGCAGCGCGATCGTCGCGCTGCCCGACGATGCGGCGGGTTCCCGTCGGGCCCGGCTCGCCGCGCAGGGCACCCGTGCGGCCGGCCGCGGCGGTGGTGTCCGGCTCGCGTTCCACGTCTGGAACGACGCCGACGACGTGGCGCGCGCCGTGGCTGCCCTGAGCAACTCCTGAGGGGAACCTGAGGGTCGATTCGGGGGTCTCCCTGATATCCCTGGGCCTGCCGACCTCGAAATCCTAGGATCGCACTCAGCACCGAGACCGGACCCCGACGCGTATCTCCCGTCGGGCGGACCGCACCTTTCGAGTCGTCGTCGACCCCCCTTCTGCAGAGGAACACCCATGTCTCAGGTCGCCGGATGGATCACCCATCGCTACCTCAAGTTCGCCGTCATCGCCTTCTGGCTCGTCGTGGTCGCGCTCCTAGGGCCCCTCGCGGGCAAGCTCACGGGCGCGCAGGACAACGACGCCAAGTCCTGGCTCCCCGCCGACGCCGAGTCGACCGAGGTGCTCGACGTCGCGGGCAGCTTCGTGTCCGCCAACACGATCCCTGCGGTCATGGTCTACGAGCGCTCGTCCGGCCTGACGCCCGACGACCTCGCGGCCATCGCGGCGGACGCAGCGGAGTTCGGCACGCTCGACACGCTGGACGGCGCGGTCGTCGGCCCGATCCCGTCCCAGGACGGCGAGGCCGCGCAGATCATCGTCCCGCTCGATCTCGGCTCCGACGGCTGGAACCTCGCCGCCGACGCCGTCGTCGACCTGCGGGCCACGGCCGAGGACGGGCCCGACGGTCTCGACGTCTACGTGACCGGACCGGCCGGCTCGGCCGCCGACTCGTCCGCGGCGTTCGAGGGCATCGACGGCACGCTGCTGTACGCGGCCGTGGCCGTCGTCATCGTCATCCTGCTCATCACCTACCGCAGCCCGATCCTGTGGATCCTGCCGGTCATCTCCGCGGGCGTCGCGCTCACGGTCTCGCAGGCCCTGATCTACCTGCTCGCGGACAACTACGACCTGACCGTCAACGCGCAGAGCGCCGGCATCCTCACGGTCCTCGTGTTCGGTGCGGGGACGGACTACGCCCTGCTCCTGGTCGCCCGCTACCGCGAGGAGCTGCGCAAGCACGGCGACCGGCACGAGGCGATGGCGCTGGCCCTGCACCGGGCCGGCCCGGCGATCATCGCCAGCGGCGCCACGGTGGCCATCGGCATGCTCGCCCTGCTGTTCGCGACGATGAACTCCACGGCAGGTCTCGGCCCGGTCGCCGCCATCGGCATCGGCGTGGCCCTGCTCGTCATGCTCACCCTCCTGCCGGCGCTCCTGGTCACCTGCGGCCGGTGGATCTTCTGGCCGCGCACCCCGAAGCTCGGGGACAGCGAGCCGTCCGAGCACGGGTTCTGGGCGCGCGTCGGCGGCCGGATCGAGCGCCGGCCCCGGGCGACGTGGATCGGTACGTCGGCGGCGCTGCTCGTCGCGTGCGTCGGCATCGTGGCGCTCAACGCGACCGGGCTGACCACCGAGGAGTCGTTCCGCGGCGAGCAGCCGTCCATCGTCGGCGAGAAGGTGCTCTCCGCGCACTTCCCCGGCGGCGCCGGCTCCCCCGTCGTCGTCATCGCGAACACCGCCCAGGCCGACGGCGTCGCCGCGGTCCTCGCGGACGTCGAGGGCATCGACCCGGCGAGCGTCTCCGAGCCCGTCGTCAAGGGCGACCTCGCGTACATCGAGGGGACCCTGACGTCCGCACCGGACGCCGACGAGGCCTACGACACGGTCGACCGGGTGCGCGAGGCGGTGCACGCGGTGCCCGACGCCGAGGCGCTGGTCGGTGGCACGACGGCGGTGAACCTCGACGTGCAGCGGGCCTCGGCCGACGACAACCGCCTGATCATCCCGATCATCCTGCTGATCGTGTTCCTCATCCTCATGGTCCTGCTGCGTGCGCTCGTGGCGCCGCTGGTCCTCATCGGCACCGTCGTGCTCTCGTTCGGCGCGGCCATCGGCATCAGCGCGCTCGTGTTCAAGTACGCCTTCGGCTACGCCGGGGCGGACACGTCGTTCCCGCTCTTCGTGTTCGTGTTCCTGGTCGCCCTGGGGATCGACTACAACATCTTCCTCATGACCCGCGTGCGCGAGGAGACGCTGCGGATCGGGCACCACCGCGGCTCGCTGGTCGGCCTGGCGGCCACCGGCGGGGTCATCACGTCGGCCGGCCTGGTCCTGGCGGGCACGTTCGCCGTGCTCGGCACGCTGCCGCTGGTGGCGTTCGCGGAGATCGGGTTCGCCGTGGCGTTCGGCGTCCTGCTCGACACGCTGATCGTCCGGTCGGTGCTGGTCACGGCGCTCAACCTCGACATCGGGAAGGCGATGTGGTGGCCGAGCGCGCTCAGCAAGCAGAAGGAACCCGAGCCCGCGGAGCAGCCCGTCGCGGTCCCCGTCTCCTGACCCGCTGACCCGAGATGCCCGGATCCTCCGCGATCCGGGCATCTCGCGCTAGCGTGGCCGCACGAGCGTGCACCACTCGTCGCGGCCTGAGGAGCTCTCGGTGACAGACACTCTCAGCAGCACTGAAGCTCCCACCCGGTGGTGGGCGCTCGACCCCGAGGCCGCGAGCGCGCAGCTCGGCACGGACCTCGCGGCCGGGCTGACCACGGCGGAGGTGACTGCCCGCCGAGAGCGCTACGGACCCAACACGCTCACCGCGCAGGCCGCGCCGTCCGTGTGGTCGGTGGTGCTCGCGCAGCTGCGCGACCCGATGAACATCATGCTCGTGGCCGTCGCCGCCGTGAGCGCCGCGATCGGGCAGGGCTCGACCGCGCTCATCGTCGGGTTCCTGGTCGTGGTGAACGTGGTCATCGGGGCCCGCCAGGAGATGCTCGCGCGCAAGAGCGTCGACGCGCTGGCCACCATGCAGGAGCCGCAGTCGCGCGTGCGGCGGGACGGCGCCCTGGTGCAGATCCCCGCGAGCGAGCTGGTGCCTGGCGACATCGTCGAGCTCGAGGCTGGCGACATCGTGCCTGCCGACGGCCGGCTGCTGCGGACCGCCACGATGGAGACGCAGGAGGCGGCGCTGACCGGCGAGAGCACCCCGATCGGCAAGGACGTGATCACCCTCGCCGACGCGGAGGTCCCGCTCGGCGACCGCGCCAACATGGCGTTCCAGAACACGTCGGTCACCCGCGGCACCGGCACGATGCTCGTCACCGCGACGGGCATGACGACGCAGATCGGCAACATCGCCACCCTGCTGTCGTCGGTGGAGAAGACGAAGTCGCCGCTGCAGCGCGAGCTCGACAAGCTGACCAAGGTGCTCGGGGTCATCGCCTGGAGCGCGGTGGCGGTCATCGTGCTGATCGGGGTCCTGCGCGGCCAGTCGCCGAGCGACCTGCTGTTCCTCGCCACCGCGGTCGCCATCTCCGCGATCCCGACGGGTCTCCCCACGTTCGTGCAGGCCATGCTCGCGTACGGGGCCCGCCAGCTGGCCGACGCGAAGGCCGTCGTCGCCAACCTCAACGACGTCGAGACGCTCGGGGCTACCAGCTCGATCAACTCCGACAAGACGGGCACGCTGACTCTCAACGAGATGACGGTGACCGCGCTGTACACGATCGGTCAGCACTTCACCGTCGAGGGCAGCGGGTACGCGAAGACGGGCCGCATCCTGCAGACGGCGGGCGCGGACGTCCCGGACCTGACCCCGCTCGCGTACGGCCTGTGCCTGGCCAGCGACGCGACGGTGTCCGACTCCGGGGGCGTCATCGGCGACCCGACCGAGGCGGCGCTCGTGGTGCTCGCCGCGAAGCTGGGCATCGACGCGGAGGAGAGCCGCCGGACGTACCCCCGTGTCGCGGAGGTGCCGTTCGACTCGGCCTACAAGTTCATGGCCACCGCCCACTGGCTGCCCTGGCGCGGCGACCGGTCGCTCGTCGAGGTGGTCAAGGGCGGCCCGGACGTCGTCCTGCAGCGCTGCACGCACGCCCTCGCCGGTCCCGGCCAGACCGTCCCGCTGGAGGACATGCGCGCCGACATCGAGGCGGAGATGGAGCGGCTCGCCGAGCAGGGTCTGCGCACGCTCGCCTTCGCGACACGGTTCCTCACGCCGGCCGACGAGGCCGCCCTGGTGGTCGACCCGATGTCCTACGTCGAGGAGCTCGTGTTCGTCGGTCTGGTCGGCATCGTCGACCCGCTGCGGCCCACCGCCAAGGTGGCCGTCGACATCGCGCTGAAGGCCGGCATCGAGGTCCGCATGATCACCGGCGACCACGCGGTGACCGCGAGCGCGATCGGCAAGCAGCTCGGGCTCGGCCCGGGAGCGATCAGCGGACCCGAGCTGGCCGCCCTCACCGACGAGGAGCTGCTCGAGCGGCTGCCGAACCTGCACGTGTTCGGCCGCGTCACCCCCGAGGACAAGCTCCGGCTGGTCCAGCTCATGCAGAAGCAGGGCCTGGTGGTCGCCATGACGGGCGACGCGGTCAACGACGCCGCCGCGATCAAGCAGGCCGACATCGGCGTCGCGATGGGCTCCGGCAGCGAGGTCACCAAGCAGGCGGCTCGCCTGGTGCTCACCGACGACAACTTCAGCACCCTGGTGCACGCCGTCGAGCTGGGCCGCAGCATCTACCAGAAGATCACCGCGTACATCCGCTTCCAGATGAGCCAGCTCATCGGTCTGGTGGTCCTGTTCCTGGCGGCCAGCGTCTTCGACATCGCCGACGGTGTCGCGATGACCCCGATGATGGTGCTGTTCCTCAACTTCTTCGTCTGCGTGTTCCCCGTGATCGCCATCATGCTCGACCCGGTGGGACCCGGGATCATGGACCGGGCGCCGCGCGACCCGGACGTCGGGATCACCAACGGCCCCGCCGTGCGCCGCTGGATCATCAACGGCGCGATCCTGTGCATCGCCTCGGCGATCCCGCTGGTGCTCGGTCCCGACACCCCGGCCGCCGACCACCCGACGGCGTCGATGACGATGGCGTTCGTCGTCATGGGACTCGGTTCGGTCCTGTCCGGCCTCGTCCTGCGCCGCGAGCCGGAGTCCGGCCTGGCCGCTCCGGTGCTGACCGCGGTCAAGGTGCTCTCGGTGCCGGTGATCCTCGTCGTGCTGGCCACCGAGCTGGGCTTCCTGCAGCGCTGGCTCACGACGCAGCCGCTCACCGGGTCCCAGTGGCTCGCCTGCCTGGGGCTCGCGCTGCTGCTGCCCGTCGTCGCGGAGGTCGACAAGGTGCTCATGCGCCGCAGGGCCACCCAGCCCGTGCTCGCTCCCCCCGAGGCGGTGAGCCCGGCGCGGGCCCGGGCCTGAGACGAGGGGATCGACATGACCAGCACGCCGCAGGACGACGCCGGAGCGTCCGCGGGGAATCCCCGTCTCGCCATCCTGCTGGCGATGGCGATGTTCGTCCTCGTCGTGGACACGTCGCTGATGAACGTATCGATCTCGGCGGTGGTCCGCGACCTCGACACGACCGTCAGCGGGGTGCAGTCCGCGATCGCCCTGGAGGCCCTCGTCTCGGCCGCGTTCATCCTCATCGGCAGCAAGATCGGCGACCTGTTCGGTCGCAAGTGGGCGTACGTCGTGGGTCTGCTCGCCTACGCCGTCGGTGCCCTGGCCATGACCCTCGCGCAGAGCCTGACGGCGATCATCGTCTTCTGGGCCGTCATCGGCGGCCTCGGTGCGTCCCTGCTCCTCCCGGCGATGCAGTCGCTCATCCACGGCAACTTCGCCGGTGCGGCCCAGCGCAAGGCGTTCGCCCTGGTCGGCGCGGCCGCGGCGATCGCGGCGGCGGTCGGCCCCCTGCTCGGCGGGTTCATCACCACGTACCTGTCGTGGCGGCTGGCGTTCCTGCTCGAGGTCGTGATCATCGCCGTCGTGCTCTCGGGGATCCGCCTGGTCAAGGACGTCCCGTACACAGGATCCCGTCACATCGACGGGGTCGGGGCCGTGCTCTCGGTGCTCGGCATGGGCGGTGTGGTGCTCGGCATCCTGGTCTGGCAGGAGGGTGGCGAGTCGGTGGTCGCGATCCTGGCCGTCGGAGTCGTGGCGCTCGGCTCGCTCGTCGTATGGCTCCGTCGACGCAGGCGGTTGGCGCAGCCGACCCTGATCGACCCGGACCTGTTCGCGTCGAAGGTGTTCCGGTTCGGGATCACCGAGCAGTCGCTCCAGCAGATCGCCCTCGGCGGCACCATGATCGCGCTGCCGATCTACCTCCAGGTGGTGCTGGAGTACAGCGCGATGGGGGCCGGGCTGTCCATCGCACCGCTGTCGCTGAGCATGTTCGCCGTCGCGCTCGTCGCCGGCAAGAAGGCCGGCACCCACAACCCGAGCGGCATCATCCGGTGGGGGTTCACGCTCCTGCTCGTCGGCATCGCGACCGTGATCCTCGTCGTGCCGCGGGCGGACTCCGGCTGGTGGCTGGTGGTCCCGCTGCTCGTGGCCGGGTCCGGCCTCGGTCTGCTGGTGTCCCAGCTGAACAACTACACGCTCGCGCCGATCACCGAGGAGCGCGTCAGTGAGGCGGCCGGGATCAACTCCGCGGCCGGCTCGTTCGGGCTCTCCTTCGGTCTCGCGTTCGCCGGCGCGATCCTGCTGGCCGCTCTCTCGACGATCTTCACGTCGATGGCGGCTGACAGCACCGTGCTGGACGCCGCCGAGCAGACGCAGGTGGCGGAGGTGCTGGAGCACGACGCGCAGGTGGTGAGCACCACCGAGCTCGAGAACCTGCTCGTCGGTCAGCCGCAGGACACGCAGGACGAGATCATCCGGATCAACACCGAGGCCCGGCCGCTCGCCCTGCAGATCGCCATGCTCGTCCCGCTGGTCGCCGCGCTCGCCGGACTGCTGGTCTCGTTCCGCATGGCCAGGCTCCCCTACGTGCCACCGGCCGCGCCGGTCGAGGCTGCCGTCTGGGGATGACCCCCACCCACGCACGTCGAGGAAGGACTGACATGACTGAGAACCGGAACTCGTTCGCGGTAGGACTGACCGTCTTCGCCGCGGTGCTCATGCTGCTCGTCGGGGTCTTCCAGGCCGTCGAGGGCCTGGTCGCGCTGCTCGGCGACACGCTGTACCTGGTCGGCCCGGAGTGGACGTTCTCGTTCGACGTCACGACGTGGGGCTGGATCCACCTGATCACCGGGACCGTCATCGCCGCCGCCGGGTACTTCGTGCTCACCGGCTCGGTCTGGGCCCGCAGCGTGGGGGTGTTCCTGGCCGGCCTGGGCGCCCTGCTGAACTTCCTGTGGCTGCCGTACTACCCGGTGTGGAGCGTCATCATCATCACGCTGAACGTGCTCGTGATCTGGGCGCTGACGGCCCACGGCCGCGACATCACCCGCTAGCTACTCGTCAAGCATCGGAGGCGGCGCCTGCAGGTCGTAGGCGCGGAACAGCACGGCGTGCTCGACCCCCATCGCGCGTCCCTGCATGCCCGCGATCATCGGGAGCATGTGCCGGGGCGCGGGATGGCCGGGCAGCCCGGCGAGGTACTCGGCGTGCGCCTCCAGCGACGCGATCCCGGCCGCCAGCGCGTCCCCGGTGACGTCCACGCCGTGCGTCGGACGGGGGTCGCCGCCCACCAGCAGCCAGCGCACCTGCCAGGGCTCCAGGCCGTCGTCGTCCAGCAGCTCGGTGAACACCCACCGGTTGCCGGCGTCGCGCACCGCGTCGAGCGTGGCCAGGCCGGCGACCCGGTGATCGGCCATGTTGAGCCCGGCCACGAACTCGACCTCCCACGACCCGGTGAGCACCACGTCGGGCCGGTACTCCCGGATGCGCCGCGCGATGTCCCGCCGCAGGGGCAGCCCGTACTGGAGCACGCCGTCGGGGTGCTCCAGGAACCGCACGTCCGTCACGCCCACCGCGGCGGACCCGGTGACCTGCTCGCGGGTGCGGATCTCGCGGGTGCGGTCGGGCGGGGACGCGTCCATGCCGGCCTCCCCGTGGGTGAGCACCAGGTAGGCGACCTCGACCCCGCGTGCCGTCCAGACGGCCACCGCGGAGGACGTGCCGTACTCGACGTCGTCGGGGTGGGCCACGACGCACAGCACGCGACGGAACTCGGCATCCGGCAGCGCCGGCAGCAGCTCGGGCATGCTCACGACGCTAGCGGGCGTCGAGCACCGCCCGGAAGGCCTCCAGCGCCTGCGGGGAGAAGAGCACGAACCGCACGAGCGCGACGCCGTGGGCCTCCCCGTGGCCGCGGACCGCCCGGACGGCGACCTCCGCGACCTCCTCGACCGCCCAGCCGTAGACCCCGGCGCTCACCGCGGGGAACGCGACGGTGCTCGCACCGAGCTCGCGCACCACGTCCAGCGACCGCGAGAAGCACGACGCGAGCAGGACGGGATCGGTCTGCCCGGCGTGCCGGTTGGGCCCGACCGTGTGCACCACCCACCGCGCGGGGAGCCGGAACCCGGGGGTCGCGACGGCGTCGCCCACGGGCAACCCGTCGGGCAGCGTGGTCCGCCGCAGCTCCCGGCAGGCCGCCAGCAGCTCCGGGCCGGCGGCGGCGTGGATCGCACCGTCGACACCCCCGCCGCCGAGCAGGGACGAGTTCGCCGCGTTGACGACGACGTCGACGTCCTGCGTCGTGATGTCGCCCCGGACCGCCTCGATCAGCACCCCGCCATCATGACCCGCGGACATGGGTAAGGCCCCTCGGACGCTTACTCCGAGGGGCCTTCACCGGTGATCAGGCTACAAGGGGGCCGCGCGCGGACGGGTGAACGACACGCGACTCGTCCACAAATTCTGTCCACAGCCCTGTGTTAACCGGATGTTTCCGCAGGTGAACCTGTGGACAAGGCTGTGGGTAAGTCGGTGGACAAAATAGGGTCGCGGAAGCCCTTGTGGCCCCTTCCCGAACAGGACTAGAAATCTCACATCGAGATCGACAGATCGAGAACCGCAGGTGAAGGATCCCTCCAGGGGAGACTGAAACCGCAGGTCAGGTGGACTCTTCGGGGTTCACGTGGACCGGGTGGACGGATGCTCAGGAGAGAGACGAACCTCGACGCTCGGGGCCTCTCGGGGCCTCACGCAGGCGGCGCAGAACGCCCTTCGGGGAGGTGGCGCCGGCGATGACAGGCTGTGGATGTCGGGCCGACCGGAGAACGGACGACCACATCGTCGTGGCAACACGACGACCCGCGGATGACGACGCGGGGGTCGTCAAGGCGCCGGTTGGTTGCTCGCAGTCGTCCCGCTCACGGCGGGCCGCTGGTGTCGGAGCCCCTCGGGGTGACCACACCGGTGGCGAACCGGGCGTCGGGACGTAGCCGCACCGTCAGCGCGGCGTCGGTTCCCGGTCCGCCGGGGACGGAAGACCTGCGAACACGGTAGGGCCCCTCGGACGCTTACTCCGAGGGGCCCTCTCCGTGTGGCACGACCGACCGTTCGTGGTGCCGGCCGCCCTCGAACCTCCCTCGTTCGAGTGGAGTGCGGTCACAGACCCTGCGCACCGATCCGGATCCTGGTTCGGTGTGGGCCGCCGGACCGCACGCGGGACCCGGTGGCGAGTCGCAATCACGACGGCCGCGGTGCTGCGGCCAGGAGGGCATGCCGTGACGACCACCTCTGCCGACCTGTTCCCGCCGGACCGGCGCACCAACCCCCGCTGGGTCGCCCGCGGCATCGGGCTCCTCGTCCTGTGGGCTGTCTGGACCTTCGCGATCGCCGCCGTGCTGCTGCTCACCGGGACCGCGGGCAAGCCGTCCGACGGGGTGGTGGCCGTCGTCGCGATGCTCACCGCGCTCGCCCCGACGTGGCTCGTCGTCCGGGCGGCGCGCCGACGCTGGGCGCTCCTGGCCGGCTCGGCCGTGGTCCTGCTCGCCCTCGGGCTGGCGCTCGGCACGCTCGGCGGGCCGAGCCTGGCCCGCATGACGAGCGTCGGGGCGTCCCTCCCGGTGGCGACGGGTGCGCAGCTGATGACCACGTCGAGCGTCGAGAACGGCCTGTGCATGCAGGAGTGCTCGCGCGTGGTCCACCTGTACGCCGTGCCGGACCCGGGTGCGGCCCAGGCGGAGGTGGGCGTGGGCCTCGTGGCGGACGGGTGGCGGGCGGAGAACGCCGGGGGGTTCTGCCGTGACGGCTTCGGGGTGGCGTTCGTCGACGGCGCCGACAGCGCGGTGGTCGACCCGCCCGCGGCGCCGACGGGGCTCGAGCTGCTGAGCGTCGTGATCACCGACTGCGGGCACATCTAGCGTCAGGCGTCCGGCACCGACTCCAGCACGATCGTCACCGGGCCGTCGTTGACCAGCTCGACCGCCATGTCCGCGCCGAACACCCCGGTGGCCACCTCGAGCCCGCGGGCGCGCAGCGCGTCGACCACCGCCTCGACCAGCGGCTGCGCCACCGGCCCCGGTGCGGCCGCGTTCCACGTGGGGCGACGGCCCTTGCGGGTGTCGGCGTAGAGCGTGAACTGGCTGACGACGAGCACCGGGGCGCCGACGTCGACCGCGCACTGCTCGTCGCGCAGGATGCGCAGCTCGGCGATCTTGCGCGCGATCAGCTCCACCTGCGCCGGACCGTCGCCGGGCGTCACGCCGACCAGCGCCACCAACCCTGGCCGGTCGATCACGCCGACGACGATCCCGTCGACCGTGACCGACGCGCGCGTGACGCGCTGGACGACCGCCCTCATGCGCCGAAGGCCGCGACGACCTCGCCCACCGGGGCGCCGTGGCCCAGCACGGGCGTGAGCCCGACGGGCTCGACCAGCGCGGGGTCGACGCCGGCCACCACCAGGGCTGCCGCGAGGACAGCCGGCCGCGGCCGCGAGGAGCCGTCGACGATCTTCACCGCGACCGCCCCGCCGTCCGGCAGGCCCGCCGCGTACACCCCGTCGGCCCCGTCCTTGGCGACGAGACCGGGGACGGCCTCCATGAACCGCGTGGCGTCCCTGCCGGTCCCGGCGACGTGCCAGGGGTGCCCGGACATCGCCCTGCCGACGCGCCCCTCGAGCCCGTCGCCCGACGCCAGCCGCCCGAACGACCGGGCCAGCCCGCGCAACGTGGTGGAGAACAGGGGGGCGCCGCAGCCGTCGACCGTCACCCGCTCGACGGGCACCCCGGTCAGCTCCCCGATCACGTCCCGGGTGGCCCGCTGGAGCGGGTGCTCGGGGTCGAGGTAGTCCTCCGTGGACCAGCCGGCCGCGACGCACGTGGCCAGCATCCCGGCGTGCTTGCCCGAGCAGTTCTGCGTGAGCGGCTCGGTGCCGTGCCCGTCCGCGCGCCACTGCCAGGCGGAGTCGGCGTCGAGCGGCCAGTCGGGGGTGTTCCGCAGGTCGTCGGGCCCCAGGTCGGCGCCGGCGAGCAGCTCCCGCACGACGTCCAGGTGCCCCCGCTCGGCGTTGTGGCTGGCGCACACGAGCGCGAGCGCGGCGCCGTCGACGTCCAGGCCGGAACGGAGCATCGCGACCGCCTGGAGCGGCTTGAGCGACGACCGTGCCCAGAGGGTCGCGTCGGCGTCGCCGAGCACCAGCCGCTCGGACCCGTCGGGCGCGAGCACCAGCACGTGCCCGGCGTGCACGGACTCGACGAGTCCCCCACGCAGCACCCGCGCCAGCGGGACCGCGTCCGTGCCGATGTCGGGCACGCTCACCAACCGCCGGACGGACCGCTCGGGCCTCGGGGTCCACGACGGCGCGAGTACGGCTGCACGGCGGGCTTGACGTCCACGAGGTAGACGATGGCGCCCACCGCGGCGAGCAGGGCCAGGAACGACGGCAGGTGCGGCACGCCGGGGATCGGGATGACGCTGAAGGACACGGCCGTGGCGACACCGACGATCGCCCCCCAGAGCCCCTTGGTCCGCTTGCCCGCCTGCGGGAACGCGCTCGCGGGCCGCCCGAGCAGGTCGATGAGCGCCCACAGGCTCAGCCCGAAGATGGCGATGTAGAAGACGACGAAGATGACGACCTGCGCGCTGGCGATCACGGGGTGAGCCTACGAGACGTCACGGCACGACGAGCAGCCCCTCGGCCCGCGCCGCCGCGGCGAGGTGCTCGTCCCAGGCTGCGACCACCAGGTCCGGCGACCGCAGCTCCAGCGCGGAGGCGAGGTGCAGGGCGTCAGCGGCCCGCAACGGGTGCCGGCCGACCAGCGCGGCGGCCGACGCGGTCACGACGTCCCGCAGCTCCAGCACGTGCAGCGCGGGCCACAACCGCTCCCACGCGGCCAGCGCCTGCGCGGCGGCCTCGGGCTCCAGCCGTCCGGCGCGCCGCCCGCCCGCGAGCACCGCCCGCACCTCGGCATCGGCCAGCCGGGACGTGACCACGAGGTCGGCGCCGTCCCACAGTGCCGCGACGAGCGCGGACCCGGGCTCCGCGACGCAGAGCTTCACCAGCGCGCTGGTGTCCAGGTAGACGATCGCCATCTCAGCGGCGCAGCCGGCGGACCAGGTCCGAGACCCCGCCCTTGGCGGCGGACCGGTCACCGGCGCGGGCGGCGGGCCGCGGCGTGGACGCCGGTGTGGTCAGCAGGCCGTCGCGCTCGAGGCGGGTCAGCAGGTCCGCCGACTCGATGCCGCTGAGCCGGGCCACGGGGATCCCGCGCTCGGTGATCACCACGTCCTCCCCGGCGCGCGCGGCCTCGATCCACTGCCTGAGCTCTGCGCGCAGCGCGCTGACCGGGACGTCCACGCAGCGACCGTACCGAACCGGGACGTCGGCCGGTCACATCTCCGGGAGGGAGTCTCGGGCGGCCTGCGGATCGACACCGGCCGTCTCCAGCAGGTCGACCACCAACGAGCGGTGCAGCAGGACGAGGCTCTGCACCTGCCAGTCGCTGGCGGCCAGCCGGAACGGGTCGAGCGAACGGGAGACCGCGAGCAGCTGCGCCCGCGCCCGCTCCGGGTCCCGGCCGGTCCCGAGCGCCGCGGCGAGCTCGTCGGTGGCGCGTGCGGTGTCCTCCACCTGCGCGGCGATCATCGTCAGGTCGTGGCTCTGCGCGTCGACCGTCGACCGGGACCGGCGGGCCAGGACGCGCGCATTGCGCATGGCGCGGTCGATGAGCACGGCGTTGCCACCGAGGCCGGCAAGCTCCGCGCGGTACTTGCGGATGGTCGGGGACACCCGGGCCAGCTCGCCCGCGCTGGTCGCGGTCTCGGACCACTCGTCGAGGGCCGGCTGCGACGCCCGCCCGCGCACCAGCGCGTCCTGGACGTCGGCCGTCGACCCGGTCCGCAGCCCGCTGGCCAGGAGGCGGAGCACGGCGGCCAGGTCCTCCACCGCGGCGCGGGCGAGCACGCGCAGGTGCCGCCGTGGGTCGCGCGGGGTGAGCAGCGCGACCGCGAGCGCGACCGCACCCCCGATGGCCGCGTCGATCCACCGGCCGAGCGGTCCACCCGTCGCGCCGATCGCCGGCAGGCCGACGATGACCAGCGCCTGCACGCCCGCCTGCGTGGTGAGCATCCCGCCACGGTCGAGGAACCGGGCCAGGATCGCCGCGACGAAGAGCACCACCGCGACCTGCCAGGGTCCGTTGCCGATGAGGTGCACCAGCAGGTCACCGAGCCCGACGCCGATGGCCACGCCGACCGCCAGCTCCGCCACCCGGCGCACCGACCGGTCCGTGGTGAACCCGAGCGCGATCCAGGCGCTGACCGGTGCGAAGAACGGGTACGGGTGGCCCACCGCGTACTTGGCGATCGCGAACGAGATCGCCGCGGCCAGCGACGCCTGGAGGATCGGGAACCAGGCCGCGCGGACGCGGGACGACCCCTGTCGGACCCGCGCCCGGACGACCACACGGGCGCGCGAGTCGGTGCCCGTCACCAGGCGCTCACAGCATCGGGTGCTGCCCCAGGCCGCGGGTCAGGGGTCCGCGGGCGGCCGGCCGGTCCACGGACACCCCGTCGCCGGGCACGATCTGCTCCTGCCCTGCGGCGACCGCGCCGGCCTCGCTGTCGACCACCAGCTCGGCGTCCGACGGCACCGACCGCTTGACCACGGCCAGCGCGACCGGACCGAGCTCGTGGTGCCGCGCGACGGTGGTCACCTGCCCGACCACCCGTCCTGGCTCCTGCGAGCTGTCGGTCTTCACGACGTCGTGCACCGCCGCGCCGAGCTCCGGCAGCAGGTGCCCCGACCCGTCGAGGTGCAGCATCACCAGGCGGCGCGGCGGCCGGCCGAGGTTGTGCACCCGCGCGACCGTCTCCTGCCCGCGGTAGCAGCCCTTGGTCAGGTGCACGGCGGTGCGCAGCCAGTCCAGCTCGTGCGGGATGGTCCGGTGGTCGACCTCGTGGGACGCGCGGGGGCGCCACGCCTCGACGCGCGCGGCCTCGCTGGCCCACGTGCCGACGAGCGGCCAGCCGGCGGCCTCCCGGGCGCGCACCTCCTCGACCAGCCGGTCGCGCGGCACCAGCACCAGCCGCCAGTCGCGGTCGGCGCCGGGGTGCTCCTCGTCGGCCGGTCCGTACCGCGTGCCACCGGCGCCGGTGGTCGGCCACGGGTCGCGCCAGGTGATCGGCTCGTCGGCGGTGCCCTCGGCGTCTACGGGCTCGCCGATGGCCGCCCAGTCGTCGGTGACGTCCGCGATCTCGACCCGGAGCATGAACTTCATCCGGTTCAGCCAGGCGGCCAGCGCGATCGGCGTCTCGGTGAGCAGCCAGGTGGTCTCGCCGTCGTCGACGACCCCGGCCGCGTGCTCGACGTGCCCCTGCGGGCTGAGCACCAGCAGCTCCGTCGACGTGCGCGGGGCCAGCGTCGTCAGCTCCTGCGACGTGATCGAGTTCAGCCAGGTCAGCCGGTCCGGGCCGGAGACGGTGACGACGCCCAGGTACGACTGGTCGACCACGGCGCCGCCGCGGGACAGGGCGCGCTGCTCGGCCGTCGGGTCGCCGTAGTGCCACGCCACGCCGTCGTCGGGACCGCCGGCGCGGACCGCACCCCGCCGGGCCAGCAGGGGGCTGCTGTGCCGCGGGGGCTCGCCGTGCGAGGCCGGTGTCTCTACGGGTGCGTCGGTGGTCATCAGGCCTCGTCGTCGGTGAGGGCCTCGACGCGCGCGAGGCGGCCGGAGGCGTAGGACTGCATGGGATGCCCGAACGCGGCGAGGTCGTGCGCCCACATGAGCTCGCCGTTCACCAGGCCGTAGAGGCGCTTGCCGGCGCTGACCTCGGCACCGCTGGCCGCCCGGACGATCGCGTCGCTGACCAGGTCGATCCGGCCCTTGCCGACCGCGCCGATGTACAGGGCGACGTGGCCCGACGGGTCCGCCACGAGCAGCTCGACGGGGTGCTGGTCCGCGGTGAGGCCCCAGTCGGTGGGCCGCTCGGGCGGGATCCGCCAGTAGCCGGACTCCGTCTGCCACACCGGCGCGGGGGGCTCGTCCTCGAGCGCGGCCGTGGAGGACGGCGCGACGACGAGCCGGATGGTCGACGTGTACGACAGGTACGGCCCGCCGTCGCTGGCGATGACGATCTCCTGGGTGAACGTCGCCTCGTCGATGCCGGGGTAGTCGACGACCCCCTCACCGCGCCAGGTGCCGAGCAGCCAGGCCAGCGGGTAGACCTCAGGAGCGAGGCCCTCGGGGTCGGGCAGCACGAACGGCACAGCGGTCCTCCCGGTCGATCACGGCGACGTCAGCGCTGGCCCTTGTAGAGCCGGTAGACGACGAAGCAGGCGAACCAGCCGATCACCAGCGTGGCGGCGACCAGCAGGCCGATGAAGACTCCCTCGAGCGCAGTCATGTCGACGATCCTAACGAGAGCGCACCCCTAACCTGTTCCGATGAGTGCTACGCCACGCCCCCTGGTGATCAAGACCACGTCCGGCACCGAGCGCCCCGAGGCCACCAACCAGGCCTTCACGGTGGCCGCCGCAGCGGTCGCGGCCGGCGCCGAGGTCAGCCTCTGGCTCACGGGCGAGTCGGCGTGGTTCGCCCTGCCGGGCCGCGCGGGCGACCTGGTGCTCGAGCACGCCACCCCGCTGGCGGAGCTGCTGGAGCTGGTGCTCGAGGGCGGCCGCGTGACGGTGTGCACGCAGTGCGCCGCGCGCCGGGGCATCGGCCCGCAGGACGTGGTGCCCGGCATCCGGATCGCGGGCGCGGTGGTGTTCGTCGAGGAGTCGCTGGCCGAGCGCGCGCAGGCGCTCGTCTACTAGGCGGTGCGGCCCGCGCGCAGCCGCAGCCCCAGCAGGTACAGCTCGCAGCCGAGGCACAGGCCGAAGACCGCGTTGAGGAAGGCGGCGACCAGCGCGAGCGCGGCTGCGACCGGGACGGCGACGCTCACCCCGGCCAGCCCGAGCACCAGGCCCACGCCCGTGATGACGAGGCCGACCAGCTGCGCGAACGTGGGCGGGCGGGGGTCCTCCAGCTCGGCGGGCGCCGCGAGGCGCGGGCGGACGACCTTCCTGAACACCCAGCCCTGCCAGGTGCGGCCGATGCCCCCGAAGGCACCGAGCGCGAAGCTGGCGACGATCACCGCGAGGACGGCGTAGGCCGCGGGCGTGGTGCCCAGCAGCAGCACGGCGACGAGCAGGACGAGCGTGAGGGCCGCGCCGAAGCGCGGGCCGCGGGGGTCGATGCCGGCGGGGGCGGACGTGCGGGTGGTGACGGGCGTGGACATGGCAGCTCCTGGGGACCGTGCGAGGGGTGGGGTCCATCGGCCGGGGACACGACACCCGGCGGCTCACCCCGCAGGGCGCAGCGTCAGGCGGCCGGGACCCCGCCCGGACACGACGCCTCGAGCGCGGCGAGCGCGTGGCGACGGTCCGTGGCACCGGACATGCGGCCGACCACGACGCCGTGGGCGTCGAGCAGGAGCGTGGTCGGGGTGCGCATGATGCCGAAGCGTCGCACGAGATCGAGGTGCTCGACCACGTCCATCTCGACGTGTGAGAGGCCCTCGTGCTCGGACACCACCTGCGCGAGCACCGCGTGGGTGCGCCGGCAGGGCGCGCAGACCTCGCTGGAGAACTGCACGAACGTCGCGCGCGCACCGAGCGGTGCACCCAGCTGGTCGGCGGTGAGGCGCGAGTCGTCGACCTCGTCCGCGGGCGCAGAGGCGAGCAGCGCCGGGTCGACCGCGGTGTACCGGCCGTTGCGCGCACGCCACCAGAGCCCGAGCACGGTCGCCAGAGCCAGCACGGCGACGACAAGAAGGATGCGGGCCACGGTCAGCCCACCAGGACCCGGCCGACGACATACACGAGGATGCCGGTCACGGTCACCGGCAGGGTCACCGCGGCGAGCGACGGCAGCCGACGCTGGAGCGAGGGCAGCTGGTCGAAGAGCGCGTGCAGCGTGGCCACGAGGACGCCGACCGCGAGGCCGAGCAGGGCACCGGCGAGCGGGTCGATCCCGGGGAGCAGCAGCGCGCCCAGGGTCCCGGCAGCCGCCGCCGCCCCGGCGGTGACCAGTGCGCCGACCCACGGGGCCAGGTGCAGCGCCACGACGGCCGAGCCCACCGCCAGCGCCAGAGCACCGACGACCACGATCGGCTCGCCCCCGGGCGTCCGGCCGATCGCCACCCACCCGGACACCGCGACCGCGACCAGCGTCCCGGCGACCGTCCCGGACACCGACTCCACCAACCGGGTGCGGCCGTCGCGGCGCAGGAGCTCGTTGATGAACGCCAGCAGGATCGCGGCCGCGAACACCACGGGCAGGTCCCGGAGATAGGGCTGCGTGGTGGTGAGGTGGACCACGGCGACCGCTCCGACCCCACCGAGCGCGACCACCGCGGCGGAGCCCGGGGCGAACGGGAGGCCCGCGAGCGCCGGCCAGCCGAGCGCAAACACGAGGGCGAGCACCGCGGCGGTGACGCTCAGCGGGAGACCGCCGAGGTAGCCGGCCACCGCGACGGCGGCGGCGAGCACGGCGGTGACGACCGCCCGGGTGGCGAGCTGCATGAGGTCCCCTACCGTCCCGCGGTGGTCACGGTCGGCGCCGGAGAGAGCGCGCGCAGGCGACCGGTCGACAGGGAGGGGAGGAGCACGCCGCCGATTGTCGCATCTCGCCACCGTTTCACCGGCGTTACAGGTCATCCGTGTGGGCGATGCACGCCAGCCCTCGACACCCGCGCGCAACCTGCCCGTAGCGCGCGGTACCGTGTCCCCCACTCGCACGCGGGGAGGTTCCAGGTGGCAGATCTGCTGCTGCTCACTCCAGCGTCCGGAGGCTCCGCCCAGGTGCTCCCGGCCCTCGGTCTGCTGTCCCACCGTGTCCGTGTGCTCCCCGTCGAACCGTCGGCTCTCGTGGACGCACCGGATGCGGACATCGTCGTGCTCGACGCGCGCCGGGACCTGGTCACCGCCCGCACCACCTGCCGGCTGCTGCGCGCCACCGGGCTGACCGTCCCGCTCATCCTCGTGCTCACCGAGGGCGGCCTCACGGTGGTCACCGCCGAGTGGGGCGCGGACGACATCATCCTGGAGACGGCCAACCCGGCCGAGGTGGAGACGCGGTTCCGGCTCGTCATGGAGCGCGCCGCGACCACCCGGTACGACGACTCGCCACAGGAGATCTCCTCCGGGGAGCTCACCATCGACGCCGGCGGCTACACCGCTCGCCTGCGCGGCCGTCCGCTCGACCTCACCTACAAGGAGTTCGAGCTCCTCAAGTACCTGGTGCAGCACCCGGGCCGCGTGTTCACCCGCGCCCAGCTGCTCCAGGAGGTGTGGGGCTACGACTACTACGGGGGCACCCGGACGGTGGACGTGCACGTCCGACGCCTGCGCGCCAAGCTCGGGCCCGAGCACGAGCAGCTCATCGGCACGGTCCGCAACGTCGGCTACCGGTTCGACCCGCCGAAGGACCGCCGCGGCGGCGTCGACGGGCGCTCCGAGCTGCCGGAGCCCGCGGAGGCGTAGCCCGCTAGCCTGACTCCTGGTGTGCCGGGAAGCCTGGTCGGCAGTCCCGTCCGCCTGCCCGGAGGTCCCGTGCCCACACCAGCCCGCCGTCTGTTCGCCGCCCTCTCCCCCGGGTCCGAGCGCAACCTGCTCGACACCCTGCGCGAGGAACGCGTCGGTGGCGCCCTGCTGCTGGCCGGCACGGTCGTGGCGCTGCTCTGGGCCAACCTCGCGCCGTCGTCGTACACGGCGGTCTCCGACACCGTCGTGGGCCCCGCAGCGCTGCACCTCGACCTGACCCTGGCCACCTGGGCCACCGACGGCCTGCTCGCCATCTTCTTCTTCGTGATCGGGCTCGAGCTCAAGCGCGAGATCGTCGCCGGCGAGCTGCGCAACCCGCGCACCGCGGTGGTGCCGGTCGTCGCGGCGGTCGGCGGCATGCTGGTGCCCGCGACCGTCTACCTCGCCGTCAACCTGACCGCTGCCGACGGGGTCGCACGTGGCTGGGCGGTCCCGACCGCGACGGACATCGCGTTCGCGGTCTCGGTGCTCGCGATCGTCGGCCGCAGCCTGCCGAACGCCCTGCGCGCGTTCCTGCTCACGCTCGCCGTGGTGGACGACCTCCTCGCGATCCTGGTGATCGGGGTCGTCTACACCGAGTCGGTCTCGGCCCGCTGGCTCGCCGTCGGGGTCGGCGTCGTGGTCGTCTTCGCGCTCGCCATCCGGCGGGGGTGGGTCAGCGGGTGGCTGCTGGTGCCGCTCGGCGTCGTCGCCTGGGCCGCCGTGCACGCGTCGGGGGTGCACGCGACGATCGCCGGCGTGGCGCTGGGGCTCGTGGTGCCGGGCACCCCGGAGGCCACCCGCCGGGCCCTGCGCCTGGCGGAGCTGCCGGAGGACTCCCTGGCCGAACGGTGGGAGCACGTGTGGCGACCGCTGTCGGCGGGCATCGCCGTCCCGGTGTTCGCCCTGTTCGCCGCGGGGGTCACCCTCTCCGCCGACGCGCTGCAGACGACGTTCGCGGACCCGGTGGCCCAGGGCGTGGCCCTCGGGCTGGTGCTGGGCAAGCCGATCGGCATCCTCGGCGCCACCTATCTCGTCGCCCGCTTCACGCGTGCCGCGCTGGCGCCCGGGCTGGGCTGGGCGGACGTCGCCGCGATCGGCCTGCTCGGCGGGATCGGGTTCACCGTGTCCCTGCTGGTGGGCGAGCTCGCGTTCGGTCCCGGCAGCCCGCACGACGAGCACGTGGTCGTCGCGGTGCTCGCCGGGTCGCTCGTCGCCGCCCTGCTCGGCGGCGTCGCGCTGGCGCAGCGCGACCGGCATCACGCCCATGCCGCGACGACGGCCTCCCGCCCCGACCACGGGAACCGGTAGGTTCGCACCGATGAGCACCGTCGACTCCGCCTCGCTCCTCATCGACGGCCCCTGGGAGCACCGGTTCGTGGCCGCGAACGGCGCACGGTTCCACGTGGCCGTCGCCGGCCCCGACGACCGCGACGCGCCGCTCGTCGTGCTCCTGCACGGCATCCCGCAGTTCTGGTGGGCATGGCGGCACCAGCTCCCCGCGCTCGCGGACGCGGGCTACCGCGTGGCGGCGATGGACCTGCGCGGCACCGGCGGCTCGGACAAGCCGCCGCAGGGCTACGACGTGCCGACGCTCGCGGCCGACGTGGCCGGCGTCATCCAGTCGTTGGGCGCCGCGGACGCGGTGGTGGTCGGCAGCGGCTCCGGCGGCGAGATCGCCTGGGCCATGGCGGGCCTGCACGCCGACCGCGTCCGCGCCGTGGGCGCACTGGCCGCACCCCACCCGCTGGACACCCGTGGTCACCCCCGCGCCGCGGTCCGGCCGTCGGCCCTGCGGCGGCTCGCGTTCGTCCAGCTCCCGTCGCTGCCCGAGCGCGCCCTCATGGAGGGGGACCTCGTGGCCCGCCTCCTGCACGAGTGGGGTGGCGCTCCGGGATGGCTGGACGCCCGCGCCGAGGCCACCTACCGGTCCGCCGCCCGGGTGCCGTTCGCGGCGCACAGCCAGATGGAGCAGCTGCGCTGGCTCGTCCGCTCGATGCCCCGTCCCGACGGCCGCCGGTACCACGCGGACCTCGAGGAGAGCACGCGGCCCCTGCCGGTGCTCCAGCTGCACGGCGGCCGGGACGGGCTCCGTCCGCCGGCCGGCGCGGCCCTGTCCAAGGAGACTGCCGCGCTCGTCGCGTCCCGCTACCAGTACGAGCTTCTGCCGCAGGTGGGGCACTACCCCGCCGAGGAGGCCCCCGAGCGCGTGACCGACCTGCTGCTGGCCTGGCTGCGCGAGGCCGTGCCGGTCGTCACGGCTTGACCATCGCCGCCGCCTTCACCGGGTCGATCTCCCCGATGCCGGCCGATGGGCACAGGGCCGCGACCGGGCACGCCCCGCACGCCGGCCTGCGCGCGAAGCACGTACGCCTGCCGTGGAAGATCAGCCGGTGCGAGGCCATGGTCCAGTCCTTGCGCGGCAGGAGCGCCCCCAGGTCCTGCTCGACCACCAGCGGGTCCTTGCTCGTGGTGTAGCCGAGGCGCTGCGACAGGCGCATGACGTGCGTGTCCGTGGTGATCCCGGGGATGCCGAACGCGTTGCCGAGCACCACGTTGGCCGTCTTGCGTCCGACACCGGGCAGCGTGACGAGGTCCTTCAACCGCGGTGGGACCTCCCCGCCGAACCGCTCGACCAGGTCCCGGGACAGGCCCATGACCGACTTCGCCTTGGCGCGGAAGAACCCCGTGGGCCGCAGGATCTCCTCCAGCTCCTCCGGGTTCGCGGCAGCCAGCGCCGCGGCGTCGGGATACCGGGCGAACAGGATCGGCGTGGTGAGGTTCACGCGGACGTCGGTGGTCTGCGCCGAGAGCACCGTGGCGACGAGCAGCTCGAACGGGGACGTGAAGTCCAGCTCGCAGTGCGCATCCGGGTAGCGCACGGTCAGGGCACGGTCGACACGGCGTGCGCGGCGGGTACGGGCAAGGGGCGACTCGAGGTCTGCTCCGATCACCTCGGCAGCGTACGACCCGCATCCGACACCCGTTCGTGGCGGCTGAACCCCTGGCGCATCGGGGCGCTCTGTGCCGCGCTGCTCCCTTGGAGTGATTCCGTGGCGCACACAGGTACCGGCGCTCAAGGTGGCCGCGTATCGGGCCGAAACGAGACAACGAGCCCGCCCGTGCTGCCCGTCAGAGGAGGACCTGTCCGCATGACGCCCCCCGTCGAGCAACGGGTCAGTGATCTCCGCCTCGACCGGCGTGCACTACGGGCCGAGCGCGCCAGGGTGGCCTGGTGGCGCCGGCTGGTGCGGGCCCGCCTCGACCTGGCCGTCGCCCAGGCGGCCCGCCCGCAGACCCTCGGCGAGGACGTCGCGTTCCAGCTCCCGCTCGAGGTCGGGCTCGACGTCCCGCGTCCCGCCGCGCTGGCCGCGGTGCTCGCCGGCACGGACCCCGCGGCCGACGTCGGCCGGCTGCACGAGCTGCGCGCCCTGGACGAGCAGCTCTCGGCCTACGCCGCGGGCGTCGAGGCCGCCCTCACCCGAGCCACCGACCGCCTGATCGTCCGGCTCGCCGTGGACCCCAGCGTGGTCGTCGCGGGTCTGCGGGAGCCTCTGGGCCGCGGATGACGCCCACCATGGGGCAGACTGAGAGCCGCGCAGGCCGCTGACCAGCAGTCGGTGCGTCTGGACCCAGATGTGAACGATGCCGCCACCGGGACGATCCGGGAGTCGGCCAGAGAGGTGAGGTCCCCGTGGAGGACGACATCGTGCTGTCGGCGCCGCTGTTCGCCGGGCTCGACCAGGAGTCGTCGGAGGCGCTCGTCGCGACGATGAAGCCGATCGACATCGCCCGCGGCGACGCCCTGTTCCACGAGGGGGAGCCGGGCGACCGGCTCTACGTCGTGCGCGAGGGCAAGATCAAGCTCGGTCGGCGCTCGAACGACGGACGGGAGAACCTGCTGGCCGTCCTCGGCCCGGGTGAGATGTTCGGCGAGCTCAGCCTGTTCGATCCCGGCCCCCGCACCGCGACCGCGACCGTCGTCGCCGACGCCGTGGTGCTCGAGCTCGGGCACGGAGACCTGATCCGCTGGCTCCAGGACAAGCCCACCGTCGCGCCGCACCTGCTCCAGGCGCTCGCGCGCCGGCTGCGGCGGACCAACGAGGCGCTGGCCGACCTGGTGTTCTCGGACGTCCCCGGCCGCGTCGCCAAGGCGCTGCTCGACCTGTCCACCCGCTTCGGCGAGAAGGTGGACGAGGGCATCCGCGTGGCGCACGACCTGACCCAGGAGGAGCTCGCGCAGCTCGTCGGCGCCTCGCGGGAGACCGTGAACAAGGCGCTGGCCGACTTCGCCGCCCGCGGCTGGGTGCGCCGCGAGGGCCGGGCGGTCGTCCTGCTCGACGTGGAGCGCCTGGAGCGACGCGCCCGCTGAGCGGGTCAGGCCAGCTCGACGACGATCTCCACCTCGACGGGCGAGTCCATCGGCAGCACGGCCACGCCCACGGCCGAGCGCGCGTGCACGCCGGCCTCGCCGAGCACCGCGTGCAGCAGCAGGCTCGCGCCGTTGACCACGGCCGGCTGCCCGGTGAACGCGGGGTCGCTGGCCACGAAGCCGACCACCTTGACCACGTGCACGATGCGGTCGAGGGCGTCCGCGCCCTGCGGCCCACCGTCGGCGGCGACCACCGCGGCGACGGCCGCCAGCGCGTTGAGCGCGGACGTCTGCGCGTAGCCGGCGGCCTCCTCCGGGCTGATCAGCCCGGCGCCGATGCCGACCTTGCCCGTGGCGGGCAGTGCACCCGCCACGAACGGCAGCTGCCCGCTGGTGTAGACGTACGACCCCGACCGCAGGGCCGGCACGTACGCCGCGAGCGGCAACGCCACCGCAGGGAGCTCGAGCCCGAGCTCGGCCAGGCGCGCAGCGGCGCCCATCAGGACTCCTTGGGCCGCTTGAGGTAGGCCACGAGGCCGGCGTCGGGCCCCTGGATCACCTGGACGAGCTCCCAGCCGTCAGCGCCCCACTGGTCCAGGATCGCCTTGGTGGCGTGAATGATGAGCGGAATCGTCGCGTACTCCCACTGCGTAGCCATGCGGCTCACCCTAAGGGCCGCCGGCGGTGTCGGAGCGCTCTCACACCCCTTCGACGGCGTCCGAACCCACCAGCTCGGTCCGCCACGACCGCACCTCGGGACGGCGGCGGAGCAGGGCCCGACGCTCGCGTTCCGTCATGCCGCCCCAGACCCCGAAGTCCATGCGGTTGTCGAGCGCGTCGGCCAGGCAGGCCAGCCGCACGGGGCAGCTGGTGCACACCGCGCGCGCCTCACGCTGGGCAGCGCCCTCGACGAAGAGCGCGTCGGGCGCGAGCTTGCCCTTCCCGCACGCTGCGAGCGCAGTCCAGTGCGTGTCCTGCACGAGTGTGGTCACGCATCCTCCCGAGCACGCCGACGGGGCGTGCCGTGGCAACCGCACCCGAGTCCTGCCGGGAAACTAGCGCTCCGAGCACCACTCTGGCGAGACTCCGTTCGGGTTGTTCTGTCAGATGGACGCTTGACCGGGTCGGAACGGGTGCAGTCACGCATGTGCAGGTCCCGTGCAGGTCGGGGCGTCGGAGCCGATCCGTGGCGGCCCTGCCAGGGGCGCCTACTACCCTGACGGCATGCCGAACCCTGCGCGCCAGCGCGGCCGACAGGTCAACGTCTTCCAGGCGCTGGCCCTCCTGCTCACCTTCGCGCTGGTCGCGGGCGTGGGCGGGGTGCTCGCCGCCGGTCTCGTCCTGCCCGGAGTCGCGGTCGCCAACGGCGTGACGGACCTGACCGTCACCGCGTTCGACGACCTTCCGACGGAGCTCGACGAGGGCACGCTGCCGGAGAAGTCGGTCATCAAGGCCGGGGACGGCACGCTGCTGGCCACGTTCTACACGCAGAACCGGGTCGTGGTGCCGCTGACCGAGATCTCGCCGATGCTCCAGCACGCGGTGATCGCCACGGAGGACAAGCGGTTCTACCAGCACGCGGGCGTCGACCCCACCGGCATGCTCCGTGCCTTCGTGCAGAACCAGGCGAGCGACGGCGGTCAGCAGGGCGCATCGACGCTCACCCAGCAGTACATCAAGAACGTCCTGATCGACGCCGCCCTGGCCAAGGACACCAAGGCCGAGCAGCTCGAGGCCATCCAGGAGGCGCGGGAGGCGGACGGGACCGAGGGCTACGCGCGCAAGCTGCGCGAGGCCAAGCTGGCCATCGCGCTCGAGAAGCGACTGACCAAGGACCAGATCCTCGAGAAGTACCTCAACATCGCGCCGTTCGGTGCCTCGGTCTACGGCGCCGAGTCGGCCGCGCAGTACTACTTCACCAAGTCCGCGAAGGACCTGAACTACCTCGAGGCCGCCACGATCGCAGGCGTCACGCAGAGCCCGACCAAGTGGGACCCGGTGCTGAACCCCGAGGCCTCGCAGGAGCGGCGCAACCGCGTGCTCAAGCTCATGTACGAGCAGAAGTTCATCACGGAGGCCGAGTACGAGGCCGGACGCGCCACCCCGCTGGCCGACACCCTGCACAAGTCGGAGCTGAAGCAGGGCTGCATGGCCGCGGGCGACCTGGTGGCCGGCGCCGGCTACTTCTGCGACTACGTCACCAAGGTGATCGGCAACGACCCGGCGTTCGGTCCGACCAAGAATGACCGCATCAAGCTCCTCTACCGCGGTGGCCTGACGATCACGACGACCCTCATCCCGGGTGAGCAGGCGATCGCCGACACCGAGGTCAAGGCCGGCGTCCCGGTCGACGACCCCTCGGGCGTGGCCAGCTCCATCGTGGTCGTCGAGCCCGGCACCGGGAAGATCACCGCGATGGCGCAGAACCGCAACTACACCGCGGTCGCCGAGCACGGGGACCGGGAGACGCCGGTCAACTTCAACACCGACAACGCCTACGGCGGCGCGTCCGGCTTCGCGCCCGGCTCGACGTTCAAGCCGTTCACGCTGCTCGAGTGGCTCAAGCAGGGGCACAGCCTGAACGAGACCGTCGACGGCAGCGTCCGGCCGCTGAACGAGAACATGTTCACAGCGTGCGGCGCCAAGGGGAAGAACAAGAAGTGGACCCCCGGCAACGCCGAGGGCAACGGCCGGACCATGACCGTGATGGACGCCACCAAGAACTCGGTCAACCTGGCCTACCTCACCATGGCCATGCAGCTCGACCTGTGCAGCATCATGGACGGCGCCGCGCAGATCGGGATCCACAAGGCCGGCGGGAACGCCGGGGAGGGCAACGCCGACGCGTTCCCGGCCAACGTCATCGGGAGCAACTCCATCGCCCCGCTGTCCATGGCCGCCGCGTTCGCCGCGTTCGCCGCCAACGGCACCTACTGCAAGCCCATCGCGATCACCAGCGTGGTCAATGCCGACGGTGTCGAGCTCCCGGTCCCGAGCGCCGACTGCAAGCCCGTGATCGACCCGAAGTACACGAACGCCCTGACCTTCGCGCTGCGCAACGTCTGGCAGGGCACGGCGGACAAGGTCACGCCGCCGCCGTTCCCGACCGCCGGCAAGACGGGCACCACCAGCGAGAACGAGTACACCTGGTTCGTCGGGTACTCCCCGCTGCGCGCCGCCGCCGTGTGGGTCGGCTTCTCCGACGGGATGCGTCCCGTGCAGGACATGACCGTCAACGGCAAGTTCGTCCCGAACGCCTACGGCGCGACGATCGCCGGTCCCACGTGGAGCCGGTTCATGACGCAGACGCTCGCCGGCGCGCCCAACCCCGACTTCCCGGCACCCGGGGACAAGGAGGTGTTCGGCGAGAAGGTGGCCGTGCCGTCCGTCGTCGGCCTCAGCGAGGCGGACGCGCGCAACCGGCTCTCCGCAGCCGGGTTCCGGGCGTCGGTCGCTCCCGCGCAGGTGCCCTCCGCGCTCCCGGCCGGGTCGGTCGCGTCGCAGAGCCCGTCCGGCACCGCGGTGCGCGGCTCGTACGTGCAGCTGACCCTCTCCAACGGCCAGCCGCCGGCGGCGCCGGTCGACCCGAGCCAGCCGGGCGGTCCCGGCGGCGGTGGCGGTGGCGGTGGCAACAACGGCGGCGGCCGAGGTCCAGGCAACCCGTAGTGGGCGCCTCGACGACCGTGCTCGCCCGCACCGCCGGCGCCCTCGCGCTGGCCGGTGCGGGCGCGCTCGCCTACGCCTCGCTCGTCGAGGTCCGCTGGTACACGCTGCGTGAGGTCACCGTCCCGGTGCTCCCCGCCGGCCAGGACCCGCTGCGCATCCTGCACATCTCCGACCTCCACCTGACCCCGGGCCAGCGCAGGAAGATCGACTGGGTGCGGGACCTCGCCTCCCTGGACCCGCACCTGGTGATCGACACGGGCGACAACTGGGCACACCTGGACGCGATGCCCTCGCTGCTCGAGGCCCTGGAGCCGCACCTCGCGGTGCCCGGCGCGTTCGTGCTCGGCTCCAACGACTACGTCGCGCCCATGCCCAAGAACCCGGCGCGGTACCTGCTGCCCGACGCCCGGTTCACGAAGCCCGTGCGACCGGCCGAGCTGCCGTGGCGCGAGCTCACCGCCCGGTTCCGGTCGGCGGGCTGGATCGACCTCACCAACCGCCGGGACGTGCTCAAGGTCGACGGCCGCGTGCTGTCGCTCGTCGGCACGGACGACGCGCACCTCGACCGCGACGAGTTCCCGGCTGCGCATGGCGACGACGATGCCCGCACGGGCCCGACCCCGGTGGACCTGCACCTGGGCGTCACGCACGCGCCCTACCGCCGCGTGCTCGACCAGATGCACGCGGACGACGCGGACCTGACGATCGCCGGGCACACGCACGGCGGCCAGCTGGCCGTGCCGTTCTGGGGCGCCCTGGTGACCAACTGCGACCTGGACACCCGCCGCGCCAAGGGCCTGCATGGCTGGCCGGGTCCGCGTCCGGACCAGCCCGGCGGCTCGGGCTCCACGTGGATGCACGTGTCCGCGGGGCTGGGCACGTCCCCGTACGCACCCGTGAGGTTCGCGTGCCGGCCGGAAGCGACGCTGCTCACTCTGGTAGCGGCCTGATCCAGTTTCGTTCCACCCCCGGTCGTCGGCTATCCTTACCAGGCTCCACGGGGTGTGGCGCAGCTTGGTAGCGCGCTTCGTTCGGGACGAAGAGGTCGTGGGTTCGAATCCCGCCACCCCGACAGACGAGAAGGGCCCCTGATCAGCAGATCTGCTGATCAGGGGCCCTTCTCGCGTGGTCAGCCCCGCGGCTGCAGGTAGGCGGCGTGACCGTCGGCGACGCGGATCCGGACGTGGGTGGACGAGGTCGGGTCGACCGGCCCCTCGACCGTCTGGCCGCCGTCGGCCGTGGAGATGTCGAGCGCCACGGGCTTGCCCGTCCCGTACACGGTGACGTCGCCGTCGCTCGCGTGGGCGTCGACGTCACCCCGGACGCCGGAGATCTCCGTGCGGCCGTCGCTGGCGCGGGTGGTGGCCGAGCCGGACACGTCGGAGACGGTGATCGCGCCGTCGGCGGAGGACACAGACACGGAGCCGCGGACGTCGCTGACGTCGGTCCGGCCGTCGGCGGTGCGGACCGTCACGTCCCCGTCGATGTCGGACACGTCGGTGTCGCCGTCGCTGGCGTGCACCTCGAGCGGACCCTGCAGGGCGGTCGCGGTGACGGAGCCGTCGCGGGCGCGGACGATCACGGACGTGCCCTCCGGGACCGTGACGTCCAGGGACGCGGTGCAGAAGCCGGGCCGCCACCAGTCGCAGAGGTACCGCACCCGCAGCTCGTCGGCCAGCTCGTCGACCGAGTAGTGCGCCCGGGTGAGGGCCGTGGTCGCGGTGCGCTCGACCTCGACACGCGAACCGCCGGTGGTCACGGTGACGTGGCCGTCGGCGACCAGCTCGACCACGGGTGCGGCCGCGTAGCTGGCACTGTCGGTGCGGGTCGTGGCGTCGTCGGAGCCCAGCACCAGCAGGTCGACGGCGCTGAAGCCGGCCGAGACCAGCAGGACGCCGCCGACGACGGCACCTGTCCAGGTCAGGGCGCGCGCCCCGGGGCTGCGGGGGGTCGGACCCGCGGGGGCGGCCGGCCGCTCCAGGGTGGTGGTCATGGTCGTTCTCCGATCGTGGGTTCGTGCTCCAACCAACGCAGGACGGCGAGCACGCGGCGGTGGTCGTCGGCGGCCTGCGGGAGGTCGAGCTTGGTGAGGATGGACGTCACGTGCTTCTCGACCGCCGGGAGCCCGACGACGAGGCGGTCGGCGATGGCCGCGTTGGAGCGGCCCTCCGCCATGAGACCGAGCACGTCCCGCTCGCGCGGGGTGAGGGTCTCGAGGCCCGAACGGCGGGTCCGGGCAAGGATCTGGGCGACGACCTCGGGGTCGATCACCGTGCCGCCGGCGGCCACGCGGCCGAGGGCGTCGAGGAACTCGTCCACGTCCGCCACCCGGTCCTTGAGCACGTAGCCGAGGCCGCGGACGTCCCCGGCGAACAGCTCGCGGGCGTACCGCTGCTCCACGTACTGCGACAGGACGAGCACCGGCAGGCGCTTGTGCAGGCTGCGCAGGTGCACGGCGGCCCGCAGACCCTCGTCGGTGTGCGACGGGGGCATCCGGACGTCGGTGACCAGCAGGTCCGGGAGGTCGTCGTCGGGCCCGAGGGCGGCGACGACCTCGTCGGCGGTGGTGTAGCCGATGACCTCGTGCCCCTCCGCGACGAGCAGCCTGGTCAGGCCGTCGAGCAGCAGGACCGAGTCCTCGGCGATCACGATGCGCACGGCACCTCCACGGTGAGTCGGGTGCCGGCTCCGGCCGGGCTGTCCAGGTCGAACGTGCCGTCGAGGGCGGCGACACGGCTGCGCAGTCCGTCGAGCCCGCTGCCGGGTGCCGCGGTCGCTCCCCCGCGGCCGTCGTCGGCCACGACGAGGCGCAGGCGGTCGTCCGGGCTCACCGTGGCGGTGACCGTGACCTGCTGGGCCTGCGCGTGCTTGGCGGCGTTGGTGAGTGCCTCGGCGGCGACGAAGTAGGCGGCGGCCTGCGCGGAGGTGCTGGCGCGGTTGAGGGCCGGTGGGTCGGGCACGTCCACGCGGACCGGGACCGGGCTGCGGGCGGCGAGCGCGGACAGGGCGGCGTCGAGCCCGCGGTCGGTGAGCACGGCCGGGTGGATGCCGCGGACCAGGTCGCGCAGCTCCGCCAGCGTCTCCTTGACCTCGCGGTGCGCGTGGTCGAGCGCCGCGGCGGCCTCCGGGTCGCTGGAGACCTTGCGCTTGGCGGCGCCCAGCTCGACGCCGAGCGCCACGAGTCGCTGCTGGGCGCCGTCGTGCAGGTCGCGCTCGATGCGGCGGCGCTCCTCGTCGGCGGCCCCCACGGCGGCGGTGCGGGTCTCGGTCAGCTGGACCGCGCGCCCCTCGGCCTGCGCGGCCCTGGCCTGCGCCTGCCGCGCGGCCTCGAGCGCCTCGGCCCGGGCGGAGGCGCCCAGCAATGACCGCCCCGAGCGGACGATCGCCAGCGAGCCGGCCTGGGAGGCAAGCGCGGCGACCCACGCGCAGACGAGGGCGCCCGGCACCATGAGGACCAGCGGGAAGGGCGGGTGGTTGAGCCCGTTCGTGGCGGCGATCACCGGGTAGACGAGACCGCCGAGCGCGAACCCGCCGGCGACGGTGACGACGACGCTCTGCACCGTGAGGATCGCACCGGCGACGACGACGTACGCACAGTGGCCCCAGGTGCGGCTGTCGGACAGGATCGCCCACCACGACGCCCACCACCCGTCGCGGCGCGGGTAGGTGGGCGCCGCGATCTCGACCGCGAGCTGCGCCTCGAGCCGCGCCCGCTCGAGCTGCGCGAACGGCCGGCCCGCCCACAGCGTGGCGACGAGCATGGGGATGCCGACCAGCAGAGGGATCAGGGAGACCGACAGGGAGACGGCCACGGCCAGGCCGATGAAGGCGACGAGGACGACGAACGAGCCGACGACCGTCTGGGAGATCCCCCGCCACGTCGCCACCGACACGGGGGCGGACGCGAGGGCGCGCAGGTCGGTGAACGCGGGGGCGACGACGCGCAGGTCGTCGGACACGCTGCTCGGGGACGTCGGTGAGGTCATGACAGTGACGCTAGGGGTCCGGGGCTGCGGGCAGACAGCCTGACCACCCACGAGCGCGGGGTGGGTTGTCCCTACCCCACGCAGGACGGGCCGGCCCTCGCAGGGGAGGACCGGCCCGTCCGTCACGCGACTAGCCGATGGTGCAGGTGGCGCCGTTCAGGGTGAACGCCGTCGGGTTGGTGTTGGTGCCCGTGTGGGAGCCGTTGAACCCGATGTCGACGCTCTGGCCGGCACCGAGGGTGCCGTTCCACGCGGCGTTCTTCGCGGAGACCGCCGTGCCGGACTGCGACCAGTCCGCGCTCCACCCCTGCGTGACCTTCTGGCCGTTGGCGAACGTGAACCCGAGGGTCCAGCCGTTGAGGGCCGTGGTGCCGGTGTTGGTCACCTTGACGGAGGCCGTGAAGCCCGTGTTCCAGCTGCTGGCGGTGTAGGCCACCTTGCAGGAGCTGGTCGTCGTCGGGGACTTCGTCGTCACCGAGAGGGCCGAGGACGCGGCGGAGACGTTGCCCGCGTTGTCCCGTGCCCGGACGGTGTACTGGTACGCCGTCGCCGCCGTGAGGCCGCTGTCCGTGTAGGACGCCGTGGTCGGCGTGCCGACCTTGGTGGTCCCCCGGTAGACGTCGTAGCCGGCGAGGCCCGAGCCACCCGTGTCCGTGGACGCGGTCCACGTGAGGGCGACGCTGGTCTCCGTGACGGTCGTCGCGACGAGGCCCGCGGGCACCGACGGAGCGATCGTGTCCACCGTGGTGGCCGGCAGCGTCGTCACCGACAGCGCGCTCGACGCCGCGGAGATGTTCCCCGCCACGTCACGCGAGCGCACCGTGTAGGAGTACGCCGTCGCCGCCGTCAGGCCCGTGTCGGAGTAGGACGTCGTCGTGGTGGAGCCGACCTTCGTCGTGCCCCGGTAGACGTCGTACCCGGCCACGCCGGAGCCGCCCGAGTTGTCGGTCGACGCCGCCCAGCTCAGCGTGAGGCTGTTCTGGGTGACCGCGCTCGCGGCGAGGCCCGTGGGGACGCTCGGCGCGACCGTGTCGGTCGGCGTGGCCTTCGTGGTGACGCTCAGCGCCGAGGATGCCGCCGACACGTTGCCGGCCACGTCCTTGGCCCGGACGGTGTACGAGTACGCCGTGGCCGGGGTCAGACCGGTCTCCGTGAACGACGTGGTGGTCGAGGAGCCGACCTTCGTCGTGCCGCGGTAGATGTCGTAGCCCGCGATGCCGGAGCCACCGGTGTTGTCGGTCGATGCCGTCCACGAGATCGTGGCCGACGTCGACGTGGTGGTGCCAGCGAGCAGGCCCGTCGGCACGGACGGTGCGGTGGTGTCGACCGGCGGGGGCGTGGTGCCCTCGAACAGCCGCGCGTAGTCACCGAGCGCACCCGCGATCGCGGTCTGTGCCCAGAACCGGTGGAACGTGAACGTCGGCGCCACGCCGGTGGCCAGAGCGGACTCGACCTTCGGCCAGCTCGGGTCGTTCTTGTACCAGGTGCGGATGTCCAGGAACGAGACACCCGGCTTGATGACATCACCGTTGGGCATCTTGCCCGTCCAGCCCGGCGGGACGTAGACGCCGTTGCCGCCGGCGACGTAGGTGTCGTCGAACCGCAGGAAGTCGCCACGGGTCTCCGGGCTGCCGACACCCAGGCTGTCCTGGTTGGTGGCCCAGATCGCGTCGAGCAGTGCCTTGGCCTTGTCACGCGACACGGTGTCGCCCGACTTGGCCGCGTAGAAGAGCAGTGCGCGGGCGGTGTCGCCGGCGACGCCGACGTCCTGGCCGTAGCTCTTGACCGAGACCGAGAGGCCGGAGTTGGCGCCCGGGTTGGCCTTGTTCCAGGTGTCCGGCTTGCCGGTCCATGTCAGCTCCGAGGGAACCTTCCAGTTGGCGCCGTCCGTGGAGATGTTCGCGACGACGAACGGGACCCACTTGTCGAGGATCTTCTTGGCCTGCGCGTTGCCGGAGGCGTAGTACAGCTCGGCGACGCGCTGGACGCCCCACGCCTGCATGCCGAACCACTGGTTCGACGGCGGGTCGTTGTAGACCGGGGCCTCGGTGTAGGCCTGGCCGTAGAACGTGGGCGTGCCGCTCGGGGGCGTCGCGTACGCGCCGTCCCAGCTGTTGGTCGCGCCACCGGCGATGAGGCCCTGGGGGGCCTGCAGCCACGTGTAGAACTCGAGCTGACGCTCCAACGACGTCGCCCAGTCGCTCTTCGCGGTCGGGGACTTCGGCGTCAGGGCCGAGTCGGTGGACAGCGCCCAGGCCGCGAGCGGGTTCTGGTAGCCGAAGTGCTCGTGCGACGAGCCGATGCGCCAGGCCCAGCCGGCCGACGAGTCGAGCGCGCCACCCCAGGCGTAGTACCAGGACTGCAGGTAGCTCGCGCTGGACCGGCCGGAGCCTGCGGGGCACGACGGCGAGGTGCAGCCCTGCGTCTTGAAGTACTTGTCGAACAGGGAGTAGCGCAGGTAGTCACCCATCTTGGCGGCCTTGGCGACCGTCCCGGCGACCTGCGACTGCTTGCCCTGGGCGGTGGCCCACTGGTTGGCCCAGTAGACGGCCTCGATCGCGCGTGCGTCGGCGTCGGGGGCGTTGGTGTACTTCCACTGCTTGGCGGGCGTGCCGGTGTCCTTGGTGAACAGGTCCAGGAAGCCGGCGGGGCCGCCGTACTTGAACTCCTCGCACGACGGCTGCGGGATGGTCTCCCAGACCGACTCCTGCGGGCCGCGCTGGAAGGTGTTGATGTAGGACGTGCCGGTCGCTGTCGGGCCGAGCTCGCAGCCCGCACCCGGGGTCGCGCCGAACCCGTACTTGTTGTCGACGTCGGCGAGCCAGTGCATGCCGTAGATGTCCGGCGTGCCGTAGGTCGACTTCAGCTCGGCCCCGATGGGGTCGCTGCCGGACGTCACGCCGCTGGTCAGCTGCGACGGGTAGCTGCTCGGGTGGTTGTACTCCGCCGCGTACGTGGCGGGGCTCGACGGGTTGTAGAACGAGTTCGTCGGCTGGTCCGCCGACGTCGGGATCATGTACTTCTCGAGGGTGTCCCACGCGTGGTTCAGCGGGGCCCAGTCCTCGGTCACCTGGCCGTACAGCGCCTCCAGCCAGACCCAGTAGGAGTACGCCTCCGACGTCGTCTCGTGGCCGTAGTCGGGAGCCTCGACGATGAGGGTCTCGACGGAGTGGTACGGGATGCCCTGCGGGCTGAAGTAGCCGTTGGCGGGGTCCTTGATCTTGTCGTACTGCGCGAGGAAGCGCTGCGCGTACTCGCCGGTGGGCGCCGCGGCCGCGACCGCGGCTGGTGCCGCGGCCGGGACGGCCGGTGTGGCGGCCATCGCGGGCTGAACCCCGCAGATGGCCAGCAGCGAAGCTGCGCTCAGGGTGGCCGTGGCCACCCAGGCAGTTCGCCGTCGGGTCGATGAGGACATCTACTCGTACCTTTCTGGCTGTCGGGCGCGCCCCCGCGACGTCGCGGGTACGCCCCGCGCCCCGCACGCAGGCGCGCGTGGGCGGTGACGGAGGTGCACGAAGGACTGGTCGACGGTGCCGGGGTGGCCCGCAACGGTGCGGGCTCCGGGCAGACGGCGGCCGGGTCGGCGCCCACTTTCCGGCGGTGCACAGCCAGCGTCCAGACTCCTAAACGATTCGAGTGGGAGCGCGACCACATCCCCGTCAGGACCACCGGAACAACCTGGCCGCCACCGGCACTCCGAGAACGGTCCACACTGCCATGACCAGCAACGACGAGGTCGGGAACGGCTGCCCCCACCACGCGGCGGCGAGCGCCTCGCTGCCCGCCCCGAGCGGGGTGTAGCCGGCGATCGTCTGGATCACGTCGGGCATCAGCGGCAGCGGGAGCCAGACCCCGGCGAAGAAGAGCGACGCGAAGTACACGCTCATCCCCCAGGCCGTGGCCGCGGCCGCGGTCGGTGCGAGGGCCGCGATCACGGAGCCGACCGCGAACGCCGACAGCACGGTCATCATGAGGGCGAGGAGAAGCACCAGCGGGTCCGCCGGCGCGGCGACCCCCACGACGGCGGCGCCGAGCACGTACATGAGCACCGCCGCGACCAGCAGCGCGCCCAGGTTCACCAGCACCTGCGCGACCAGGATCCGGGACGGCGGCACCGGGGTGGTGGACAGCCGCTTGAGGACGCCGCGGCCTCGGTAGTTGCCGATCGTCGTCGGGAAGGAGGACAGCGCGACCGTCGCGACCGCGAGGGCCAGGACGGTCGGGGCATAGCCGGTGATGCCGTTGACCTGCGACAGGACCGGGTCCTTGTCGTCGAACGGCTGGTCCGCCCACGGCATCACCAGGCCGAGCACGGTGAGCAGGACGGCGGGGAACAGGACCGCGAAGAACGCGCCGGACGGCTCCCGGAGGAAGAGGCGGGACTCGACGACGGTGAGGCGGGTGAGAGCACTGGTGCTGGACATGGTCAGACCTCCACGGTGCTGGTGAGTGCGACGAAGGCGTCCTCCAGCGAGCTCTGCTCGAGGCGCAGGTTCTCGGGGCGGATGCCGTGCTGGGCCAGCGCGACGAGCACGTCCTGCACGACGTTGTCCCGGCCGCGGGCCTCGATGGTGCCGTCGTCGGCGTGCGTGACGGTGGCGACGGTCTCCAGGAGCCCGACGGGCACTGGGCCCGACGGACGGAACCGCAGCACCTGCTCGGCGGTGGCTCGCGCGACCAGCTCCCCCGGCGTCCCCGTGGCCACGACGCGGCCGGCGTCGATCAGCGCGATCCGGTCACAGAGCCGCTCCGCCTCCTCCATGAGGTGGGTGACCAGCACGATCGTCACGCCCCGGTCGCGGATGCGCTCCACGACGTCCCAGGTGTCCCGGCGCGCGTGCGGGTCGAGCCCGGTGGTGAGCTCGTCGAGGATGGCCACCTGCGGGTTGCCGACGAGGGCCAGCGCCACCGACAGCCGCTGCTTCTGACCGCCCGACAGCTGGTCGAACCGCGCACCGGCCCGGTCGGTCAGGCCGAGCTCGTCGAGCAGCTGCGCCGGATCGGCGGGGTCCGGGTAGAACGACGCGTACAGGTCGAGGGCCTCGCGGACGACCAGCTTCGGCTGGAGCTGGCTCTCCTGGAGCTGCAGCCCGACGACCTCCCGCAGCCGGCTGCGGTCCCGAATCGGGTCGAGCCCGAGGACGCGGACCGTGCCGGAGTCGGCCTCGCGCAGGCCGCCGACGATCTCGACGGTGGTGGTCTTTCCGGCCCCGTTGCGACCCAGCACGCCGAAGATCTCGCCGCGCTGGACCTCGAGGCTGACGTCGTCGACGGCGACCGTGTCGCCGTAGCGCTTGTGCAGGTGCTCGACCTGGATGACGGGCATGGTGTCCCTCCAAAAGGGTGTGCGGTGCCGCGGGAGCGGCGCAGGCCGGTCCCGGGGCGGTGGACGGGGTCAGGAGGTGCGCTGCGGCACGGACGCGCCGCGCGTCAGGCGGTCGAACGCGAACGCCATGGCACCCGCGATCAGCAGGGCCGCAGCGGAGGCGACGAGGAGCGGCTGGTCCCCTCCGAACAACCCGGAGGTGGAGAAGGGGCCGGCGTCCTGCGCGAACAGGGCGAAGACCAGCAGGACGGGACCGGCGGTGAGCGGCAGGGCGACCGTCCCGAACCAGCCGCCGACGCGCTGGTAGGTCATCCCCACCAGCAGGCCGGACACGTAGGCGACGACGAAGATCAGCGTGGTGCTGACGATCACCGGTCCGATCCCCGACGAGGTGTAGGTGATGTCGTCCAGGATCCGCCACTGCCACCCGAACGCCGAGAAGACCGCGCGTTCGAGCAGGAGCAGACCGGCGAACGCACCCCCGTACACGAGGGCCGTCCCGGTCGCGCCGATCAGCGACCCGAACGACAGGGAGCGGCGGGTCAGGCCGGCCGCGACGTGCACCGGCAGGTAGGCCGCCGTGATCGCGATGAGCACGGAGAACGGGAACCAGATCGCACCCTGCCGGGCGAACGCGACCACGCTGGTGTTGACCTCGCCCACCACGTTGATCACCACGAGAGCGGCGGTGATGACGATGGTCGCCATCAACCAGAACCATCCCGCCATGTAGAGGTTCATCCAGAACACCCAGGTCGCGGTGGCGCGGACCGAGCTGCGCGTGGGGACGCGTGCCGTGTCGATGCTCATCGGGACTCCTCCGTGCTCGGCCGCGTGGGCGCGGCCCCCTTCGGGCGGTCGGTCAGGTGGACGAAGAGGTCCTGGAGGGCCACCGGTCCCAGCTCGAGACCTGCCTGCGCGGCGCGGGCTGTGTCGTCCGGCCGGGTCCCGATGAGGGTCGCCTGGGCGGTGCGGCCGAGCTGCTGGCGCGCGACGACATCCCGGTCGGCCACGAACGCACTGACCGCCTCGGCCGCCCCCGTGACCGTGACGCCGCCGCTGCGCAGCGTGTCCGCGTCGGCGGCCGTCAGCACGCTGCCGCGGTCGAGCACGACGACATCCTCGAGCAGCCGCTCGACCTCACCGATCAGGTGGCTGGACAGGACGATCGTGCGCGGGTGCTCCAGCCAGTCGGCGAGCAGGACGTCGTAGAACGCGTACCGCGAGGGGGCGTCCATGCCGAGGTGCACCTCGTCGAGCAGGGTCAGCGGGGTGCGGCTCGCGAGCCCGACGACGACGCCGAACGCGGACCGCTTGCCACGGGACAGCTTGTTCGGCTTGGTGAGTGGGTCGAGCTCGAAGCGGTCCATCAGCGAGTCCGCCAGCTCACGGGAGAACAGCGGTCGGCGGTCGCCGAGGAAGTCGAGGGTCGCGTGCAGCTTCTGGTCGATCGGGACGTCGCCGCTCTCCCGCACCAGGCACGTGCCGGCCAGCACCCGCTCGTTCTCCCACGGCTCCTCACCGTCGACGAGCACGGTGCCGGACGTCTTGCGACGGAAGGCCGCCAGCACGGATAGCGCGGTGGTCTTGCCCGAGCCGTTCCGGCCGAGCAGCCCGGTGATCACCCCCGGCCGGATGCTGAACGACACGCGGTCGAGCGCAGTCGTCGAGCCGTAGCGCACCGTGAGGTCCCGGACCTCCACGCCGAACCCGCTCATCGCTGCTCCCCCGTCGTCAGCCGCGCGACGATCTCGTCCGTCGTGATGCCCAGCACGCGCGCCTGCTCGAGCATCGGCTCGACAACGTCCGCGAAGAACGTCGCCCGGCGCTGCTCGAGCAGCCGCTCACGAGCACCCTCCGCGACGAACATGCCGATGCCGCGGCGCTTGTAGAGGACGCCCTCGTCGACCAGCTCCGTGAACGCCTTGGCGGCGGTCGCGGGGTTGATCCGGAACGTGGTCGCGTACTGCGTGGTGGACATGACCTGCTCCTCCGCTCGGAGGGCCCCTGACAGCACGTCGGCGCGGATCTGGTCGGCGATCTGCAGGTACAAGGGGTCGCGGCCGTCGAACACGGTGGACCTCCCGCCCGTTCAGTGGTTCATTACATGACCAACTAACCACAGAACCGCGCACGCCACAAGACCCCGCGACGTCCGAGCAGATGTAGGCCCCAGCCCCCTGCTGCTCGGACGTCCGCACATTCGGTCGTCGGGACGCTCGAATGTGCGGACGTTGCGAGGAGGTGTGCGGACGCAGCAACGCCCAGCGGTGTCAGACGGCGGTGAGGCGCTGGGCGGCGACCAGCTCGGCGATTTGGACCGCGTTCAGCGCGGCGCCCTTGCGGAGGTTGTCGTTGCTGATGAACAGCGCGAGACCGCGGCCGCCCTCGACGCCCTCGTCCTGGCGCAGACGGCCGACGAACGACGGGTCCTTGCCGGCCGCGACGAGGGGCGTCGGCACGTCGGTCAGCTGGACACCGGGCGCGGTCGCCAGCAGCTCGGCCGCGCGCTCGGGGGTGATCGCGCGGTCGAACTCCGCGTTGATCGACAGCGAGTGACCCGTGAACACGGGCACGCGCACGCACGTGCCGGACACCAGCAGACCGGGCAGGTCGAGGATCTTGCGCGACTCGTGCCGCAGCTTCTGCTCCTCGTCGGTCTCGAACGAGCCGTCGTCGACCAGGTTCCCGGCCAGCGGGATGACGTCGAACGCGATCGGCGCGACGTACTTCACCGGCGCAGGGAGCGTCACGGCCGACCCGTCGTGCACCAGCGCGAGCGTGTCCTGCTCGACCGCGGCGCGGATCTGGCTGTCCAGCTCGTCGGCCCCCGCGAGGCCCGACCCGGAGACGGCCTGGTACGTCGAGACGACGAGCCTGCGCAGGCCGGCCTCGTCGTGGAGGACCTTGAGCACCGGCATCGCGGCCATCGTGGTGCAGTTCGGGTTGGCGATGATGCCCTTGGCGGCATCCGCGAGCGCACCCGGATTCACCTCGGACACGATGAGCGGGACCTCGGGGTCGCGACGCCACGCCGAGGAGTTGTCGATGACCAGCGCGCCGGCGGCGGCGAACCGCGGGGCGTGGACCTTCGACGCGGCACCACCGGCGGAGAACAGGGCGACGTCGATGCCGGACAGGTCCTGCGTCTCGACGTCCTCCACGACGACGTCCGCGCCCTTCCACGGCAGGGTCGTGCCGGCGGAGCGCGCGGACGCGAAGTAGCGGATCGAGTCGACCGGGAAGTCGCGCTCGTCGAGCAGCCGCCGCATGACCGCGCCGACCTGGCCGGTGGCGCCGACCACCGCGATGTTCAGTCCCATGGCCCTACCGTCCCGTCCCGCCGTACACGACGGCCTCGTCTTCCGTGGAGTCCAGCTCGAACGCGGTGTGCACCGCGCGGACGGCCTCGTCGAGCGAGTCCGCGCGGGTGACGACCGAGATCCGGATCTCCGACGTCGAGATCATCTCGATGTTGATGCCGGCGTCCGACAGGGCTGCGAACAGCTTCGCGGAGACGCCGGGGTGCGACTTCATGCCCGCGCCGATGAGCGAGAGCTTGCCGATCGTGTCGTCGTACTGGAGCGACGCGAAGCCGATGTCGGGCTGGTGCTCGGTCAGCGCGGCCGTGCCGGCGGCGCCGTCGGTGGCGGGCAGCGTGAAGGAGATGTCCGTGAGCCCCGTCGCGGCGACCGACACGTTCTGCACGATCATGTCGATGTTCACGCCGGCGGCGGCGACCACCTGGAAGATGCGGGCGGCCTTGCCCGGCACGTCCGGGACGCCGACGACCGTGATCTTGGCCTCGCTGCGGTCGTGCGCGACGCCGGCGATGATCGGCTGTTCCACAATCTCTCCTTCGGCAGCGGGCTGGTCCGTCACCAGGGTGCCCGTATGAGTGGTGAACGACGAGCGCACGTGGATCGGTACCCCGTACCGCCGGGCGTACTCGACGCAGCGCAGGACCAGCACCTTGGCACCGCTGGCCGCGAGCTCGAGCATCTCGTCGTAGCTGACCCGGTCGAGCTTGCGGGCGTTCGGCACGATGCGCGGGTCCGCGGTGAACACGCCGTCGACGTCCGTGTAGATCTCGCAGACGTCGGCCTTGAGGGACGCCGCGAGCGCGACCGCCGTGGTGTCAGAGCCGCCGCGCCCGAGCGTGGTGACGTCGTTGGTGGTCGGGTTGACGCCCTGGAAGCCGGCGACGATGGCCACCGACCCCTGCGCGAGCGTCTGCCGGATGCGGCTGGGCGTGACGTCGATGATCCGCGCCTTGCCGTACGACTCGTCGGTGATCACCCCGGCCTGCTGGCCCGTGAACGACTTGGCGTCGACGCCCAGGTTGTTGATCGCCATGGCCAGCAGCGACATCGAGATGCGCTCGCCGGCGGTCAGCAGGATGTCCATCTCGCGCTGCGGCGGCATCGGGGTGATCTGCTGGGCCAGGTCGATGAGCTCGTCCGTGGTGTCGCCCATGGCGCTGACCACCACGACGACGTCGTGACCGGCGCGCTTGGCCTCGGCCACCCGCTTCGCGACGCGCTTGATGCTGGCGGCGTCGGCGACGGAGGAACCGCCGTACTTCTGCACGATCAAGGCCACGGGGGAGCTCTTTCGCGGGCTCGGACAGGACCGGGCGAGTGTACGTGCGTGCCCATCTGGTGGGCAGCGAGTTTCAGATGGCGGATCACCGTGGCTCGCCCTGCACAGCACCTGCACAGACGCGGACCTGGAACCCTCCCCCGGCCCACCGGTCGAGGCCTAGGTTGGCGCCATGTCGAGCACCGTCGATGACGACACCGCGGCCGCGCCACCTCCGTCCTCCGTCGCGCCGGGCGACGGCATCGCCGTGCAGGGTCTGCATCGTGCCTTCGGGCAGGTCAAGGCGCTCGACGGCGTCGACCTGACCGCGCGCGCCGGGGCGGTCACCGCGCTCGTCGGCCCCAACGGCTCCGGCAAGACCACGCTGCTGCTGGTGCTCGCCGGCCTCCTCGTCCCCGACGCCGGCCGGGTCCGGGTGGCCGGCCACGACCCCGTCACGCACGGCGCGGCGGCCCGCGCGAGGACCGGTTGGATGCCCGACACGTTCGGCACGTGGGACTCCCTGACCGCCCGCGAGGTGCTGCTGACCTTCGCCGCCACGTACCGGCTGTCGGAGGCCGTCGCACAGGCCCGGGTCGCCGAGCTGCTGGCCACCGTCCACCTCACCGAGCTCGCCGACCGGCCCGCGAGCGTCCTGTCACGCGGCCAGAAGCAGCGGCTCGGCCTGGCCCGCGCGCTGGTGCACGACCCGGCAGTGCTGCTCCTCGACGAGCCCGCCAGCGGCCTCGACCCGCGCTCGCGCGTGGACCTGCGGATCCTGCTGCGCCGCCTCGCCGACGAGGGCCGCACCGTGCTCGTCTCCAGCCACGTGCTCTCCGAGCTCGACGAGATGGCCGACGACGCGGTCTTCCTCTCCCGCGGCCGCACCGTCGTGCCCGACGCCGGCCCCGAAGGCGGTCGCTCCTGGCACGTCCGCGCGCTGTCCGTCGAGGCGCTCACCGCCTGGCTGACCAGCACCGGCGCGGCGTGGCGGCCCGACGAGGCACCCGACTCCCCCACCGGCTCCGGCGGCGTGCTGCTCGAGCTCGACGGTGAGCAGGGCGCCGCGCGGCTGATCCGCGACGCCGTGACCGCCGGGGTCGCGCTGGTGTCGGTGGTGCCGGCCGGCGGCGCGCTCGAACAGGCCTATCTGACCCTCGAGGAGGACCGGCGATGACGATGTCCGAGGTCGAGCTCGACCCCGAGCCGTCGACGACTCCCCCGAGGGCGCCCCGCTCGGCCACGTGGGGTCTGACGTGGCACGGCGTGCGGACGGTCGCCGTGCTCGAGCTGCGCCAGCGGGTGCGTTCCACGCGGTGGATCGTGGCGCTGATCGTGTGGTTCGTGGTGGTCGGCGGCATCACGCTGCTCACCTCCGGAGCGATCTCGAGGGTCACGTCGGACGAACCGTCGATCAACCCACCCTCCAACGGCCCGCTGCTGTTCGGCGCCGTGACGTTCCTCGTGCTCGGCCTCGGCCTCCTCGTCACGCCGACCCTGGCGTCGACCGGCATCAACGGGGACCGCAACGCCGGCACCCTGGCGACCCTGCAGGTCACGCTGCTGACCCCGGCCGAGATCGCCGCCGGCAAGCTGCTGGCCGCGTGGGCCGCCGCCTGCGCGTTCCTGGTGGCGAGCCTGCCGTTCCTCGGGATCGCCCTGGCGTTCGGCGGCACGCCCGGCACGGCCCTGCCACGCGTCGTGATCCTGATCGCGGTCCTGCTGGCCTCCGTGTGCGGGATCGGCCTGGGGTTCTCGGCGCTCACGGCCCGCACGGCCGGCTCGACCGTCCTCACGTTCCTCACGGTCGCCGCGCTGACCCTGCTGACCCCGATCCTGTTCGGGCTCACCTACCCGTCGATCTCGCGCACGCAGACCGTCGAGGTCTCGACCGTCCCCCCGGACTGGACCGGCGAGGTCGACGTCGAGTGCACGGTCCGGCTCGAGGAGCGGTCCGTCACCCACACGGAACGCACCTGGTGGCTGCTGGGCCTCAACCCGTTCGTCGTGCTGGCGGACGGCGCGGGCACGACCGAGTACACGAGCTTCTCCAGCAACACCAACGACCCGCTCGGGGCGATCCGGGACGGTGTCCGTGAGCTGCGTGCCGGTCCGACGATCCCGCTCGACGAGTGCTGGACGGACCAGACCTCGCTCGACGACCGTGAGCTGGCGATCTCGCGCACACCCGTCTGGCCCTGGGGGCTCGGCGCGATCGTGCTGCTGGGCGTCGGTGGGTTCGTCGTCGCGGTGCGTCGGCTGCACGTGCCCACCCGCACCCTCGCCCGCGGGACGCGCGTCGCCTGACGCTCGCTGTGGGAGGAGACTCCGGCCGGCCTCCACGACGTCGACACCGCGACCGTCGGGGGCCCCAGGAAGTCAGCGACGCGCACGAACGTTCGGAGCGCCCAGAGCAGGCTTACAGGTCGCGGGCGAAGCGCGTGATGACGGGTTCGAAGCCCAGGCCGCGGAAGAAGGCGTGAGCCTCCGCATTGAAGAGCCAGCTGTCCAGCCGCAGGCCGCTCAGCCCGCGATCTCGGGCGTAGGTCTCCGCAGCCGCGATCATCGCTGAGCCCACGCCGCGCCGACGGACGGCAGGGTCGACGGCAAGGTGGTGGATGTAGAGGGTGTGCTGCTCGGTGGTGAAGGGGTTGACGCCCCTGTGCGCTTCGACCGCGTACAGGTACCCGACCGGCTGTCCGCCCACCTCGGCGATCCAGACGATGTTGCCCTCGTCAGCCAGCTGTGCAGAGAAGAAGGTCTCCGCCACGGCGCGGTCGACGGTCACGAACTGGGCGGGTACGGCCTCGACGTGCAGACGCTGCACGTGCTCGTTGAGGGCAGCGATGATCCCGGCGTCGTCGGTGGTGGCGCGGCGCAGGTGGGCCCCGTCCTCAGTACTCGTCACGAGGGCTACCTTGCGCGACGGGACGCCCGTGGACAACGCCTTTGCACCCTGTAAGTCAGGGCTGCAGGGCGTCGTACTCCGCCTCGGCCGCGACGTCGTCCTCCACGTCCAGCCGCAGGTGCGCCAGCATCGTCTGGAGGGTGCGCAGGACGCTCGACGCGCGCTCGCCCCAGTCGGACAGGTAGGAGAACTGCCACCACCACAGGGCCTCGAGCACGCCGCCGGTCTCGTAGTGCCGCAGGCCCTGGGCCAGCGCCCCGGCGATCGCGACGAGGTCGCCGGAGACGCTGGCCGGCTGGACGTCGACCCCGAGCAGCGGGTCGACCACCTCGGCGTACTCGTCGATCCCCTCGAACACGTTGGCCAGGTTGGCCCGCAGCGGCTCGACGTCCGGGTCGGGACCCAGATCGGGCTCGAAGCGCTCCGAGGGGACCACGTCGGTCGTCGCACCCAGCCGGGCGCCGGCGGCGAGCACGTCGCTCACCGCGAGGAGCAGCAACGGCAGCGAGGCGTCCGGGTTGGACCCCGACGCGACCTCCGTGATGGTGGTCAGATAGCTGCGGGCCTCGGACGCGACCGCCTGGGCGATCTCGCGAAGATCCGCGTCTGCTGTGGTGCTCATGGTGCCTGCTCCCCTATGCGCTGATCCGTCGGCGACCCTCGAACGCGCGGCCGAGCGTGACCTCGTCGGCGTACTCCAGGTCCCCGCCCACCGGCAGGCCGGACGCGAGCCGGCTGACCGTCAGGCCCATCGGGACCAGCAGCCGCGCCAGGTACGTGGCCGTGGCCTCGCCCTCGACGTTCGGGTCGGTGGCCAGGATGACCTCGGTGACCGTGCCGTCCGCCAGCCGCGTCATCAGGCCGGCGATCCGCAGGTCGTCCGGGCCGACGCCCGCGATCGGGTTGATGGCCCCGCCGAGCACGTGGTACTTGCCGCGGAACTCGCGGGTCCGCTCGATGGCGACGACGTCCTTGGGCTCCTCGACGACGCAGATGGTCAGCGTGGAGCGGCGCGGGTCGCGGCAGATGCGGCACTGCGGCTCCTGCGCGACGTTGCCGCAGATCTCGCAGAACCGGACCCGCAGCTTCACCTCGGTGAGCGCGTCGGACAGCCGGCGGACGTCCGCCGGGTCCGCGGAGAGGATGTGGAACGCGATGCGCTGGGCGCTCTTGGGACCGACCCCGGGCAGTCGCCCGAGCTCGTCGATCAGGTCCTGGACCGCGCCTTCGTACACGCCAGCCAGCCTACGGGGTCGGCGGAGTCCCGCCGTCGGACGCCACCAGCTCCACCTCGAACCCCTGGGCATCCTCGAGGTAGGCCGCGTAGTGCTCCGGACCGCCCGCGTACGGGTGCCGGTCCGCGAACAGCAGCGACCAGCCGTGTGCAGCCGCGTCCCGGACCAGCGCGTCCACGTCCGCGCGCGAGCCGCCCCACAGGGCCAGGTGGTTCAGGCCGGGTAGGAGCCGGTCGTGCGGAGCCGACGCCACGTCCGGGCCCGACTCGAGCACCACGTACGGCCCCGGGTCGCGCGCCCAGCTGGCTCCGTCGGGCCACCGGTCGCGCACCGCGTAGCCCAGCCGCGTCAGCAGCCAGCCCCAGCTCCTCTCCGCCGCGTTCAGGTCCCGCACCCAGATCTCCAGGTGGTGGAGCGCACCGGGCGGCTCGTCGGTCACGACGAGCCGTCGTCCAGCTGCTCGTCGATGACGGTGCCACCGAGCATCTGGGCGACCAGCGGGGCGCCCATGAGGCTCGACGTGGTGATGTCCGGGTCGTCCGGCGACGGGTCGTCGGGCACGCCGGGCACCGACCTCGACGCCGACTCGCGCGCCGCGGCCATCCCGCGCTCGCGCGCGGTGCCGGGCGGCGGGGGGGCGATGTCCTGCGGCGGGGCGTCCGGGACGGCGGGCTCGCCGGGCTCGTCGTCCGGGGGCTCGGGCATCGGGGGCTCGTCGTCCCACGACGCCGCCGCCTCGGCCGGCGTCACCGCACGCGGGTTGGCGCGGTCGTCGGGTGCCGGCCGGGTCGAAGCCTGGGCGACCGGGGCAGCGCTCACCTGCTCCGCGAGGATGCCCTCGACCCGCACGTCGAACCCGAGGGTCTCCCGCACGGCCCGCGCGACGACGTCCGCGTGGGCCCCGTTGCGGAACGTGGTGGCCAGAGCCGGGTTGTCGAAAGCCACCCGCAGCGTGGTCGCGTCCAGCTCGGCGACCTGGGCGTTCCGGGGGTCGATGAGCGCCCACGTGACGCGGCGCAGGCCCTTGACCGTCTCCAGGACCTCCGGCCAACGGCGACGGAGGACCTCGGTGTCGGGGCCGCCGGAGGACGCGCGGGCGGGGGTCCGTGCAGGTGCCGGGGCGGCGGGCGGAGCCGACGCAGGAGCGGGCTCCGGGGTCTGCTCCGTGGCGACGGTAACCGGCTCGGGCTCGGGCTCCGGCACAGCGGCCGGCGAGGGTGCGGGGTCCCAGGGAGGGCTGTCGTCACCGTTCGCGTCACCGACCGTCGCCTGCTCGGCGAGGGTGTCGGGCTCCGCGGCGGCCGGGGCCGGTGGCGTCTCGTCGGCGGTCGGCCGGGCGGGCTCGGCCCGGGTCTCGGTGGGAGCGGGACGCGCCGGCTCGGGCTCAGGACGCTCCGTGGGGGCGACGACGCGCGGTGCCGTGGCGGGTACCTGCGGCGCAGGGACCGGGGGTGCGACTGCGGCGTGCGGCGAGGCGACCTGGGCAGCCGCGGGGGCCGGCGGGCCGGCGACCGGCACGCGCACCGCCGCGGCGCCGTCGGCGGGCAGGCCACGCTCGAGCCGGTCCAGGCGGGCGCCGAGGCCCGAGCGGGTGTCCTCCGCGGCGGGCAGCAGCAGACGTGCCATGAGCAGCTCGAGGTGCAGTCGCGGGGACGTCGCGCCGGTCATCTCGGTCAGGGCGGCGTTGCAGAGGTCGGCGGACCGGGACAGCTCCGAGGCGCCCAGGTGGCGGGCCTGCAGGCGCATGCGGTCGAGCTGGTCGGTCGGGACGTCGCGCAGGGCCGCGTCGGCCGCGTCACCCGAGGCCGCGATGACGATGAGGTCCCGCAGCCGTTCGAGCAGGTCCTCGACGAAGCGCCGCGGCTCGTGGCCGGTGGAGATCACGCGCTCCACCACGCGGAACGCCGAGGCGCCGTCGCGCGCCGCGACCGCCTCGACCAGGTCGTCGAGCAGCGACGCCTGCGTGTACCCGAGCAGCGCGGCTGCGCCCTCGTACCCGACCTCACCGCCGCCGGAGCCGGCGATCAGCTGGTCCAGCACCGAGAGCGTGTCCCGCACGGACCCACCGCCCGCGCGCACGACCAGCGGCAGCACGCCGGAGGCCACCGGCACGCGCTCGCTGTCGCAGAGCTGCTGGAGGTAGGGCACCAGCACGTCCGGGGGGACCAGCCGGAACGGGTAGTGGTGCGTGCGCGACCGGATGGTGCCGATCACCTTGTCCGGCTCGGTCGTCGCGAAGATGAACTTGATGTGCGGCGGCGGCTCCTCGACGATCTTGAGCAGCGCGTTGAAGCCCTGGTTCGAGACCATGTGGGCCTCGTCGAGGATGAACACCTTGTAGCGGTCCCGCGCGGGCGCGAACGTGGCGCGCTCGCGCAGCTCACGGGCGTCGTCGACACCGCCGTGGCTGGCCGCGTCGATCTCCACCACGTCCAGGCTGCCGGGTCCGCCGCGCGCCAGCTCGACGCAGGACGGGCACACGCCGCAGGGGGTGTCGGTGGGGCTCTCCTCGGTGTTCTCCGCGCAGTTCAGGATGCGGGCGAGGATGCGCGCGGAGGTCGTCTTGCCGCACCCGCGGGGGCCGGAGAACAGGTACGCGTGGTTGACCTGACCGCTGCGCAGCGCCTGCCGCAGTGGCGCGGTGACATGGTCCTGACCGATCACCTCGGCGAAGTTCTCGGGCCGGTAGCGCCGGTACAGGGCTGTCGTCACGCCACGAACCCTAGACGCCCTCGCCCACACACGTTCAGTCCGCCCGCACCACCGTGTCCGCCAGCACGGACCGGAGCAGCGGCCGGGACGTCTCGGTCGCCGCGTAGACCAGCGCGCACCCACCGACCAGGAACCCGACGAGCATCAGGGGTCCTTGCGGGGACGCCACGGCGGCCAGCCCGAGCAGCGGGAAGAACATGACGAGCGCGGTCAGCGCCGACCCCACGGCGACGAACAGCAGCGGCACCAGCACGGTGCGCCGACGGACGGAGTCGTGCAGCTCGACGGGGGTGCCGGCGAGGTTCTGCAGCGCGATCTCCCGGCGCCGGTCGAGCACGGATGCCGCCTGCGCGATCCCCGCGGACACGGCGGCGAGCAGGAAGGCGACGACGAGCGTCACCATCCCGCCGGTCACCAGGTCATCCATGAGGATCGCGCCCTGCGGGTCCTGCGAGGTGTCGATCGCCGTGATGGACGGCAGGACCGCGAGCGCCCCGGCCACGAACCCGGCGAGCCCGAGGCCGCCGACCACGCGCCACGCGGCCTTCGGGTCGTCGAGCAGCCGACGCGCGGCGAGCAGCCGGGCGGGCGTGGTCGCGCGACGCAGCTGCACCTTGCCGACGAGGCCGAGCGCCCAGGGGCCGACGGCGTTCAGGGTGGCGAAGCCGACGGCCAACGCCCCGATGAGCGCGGCCGCGGCCGCAGCACCGAAGGCACCGGCGACCGAGCTGACGATCATGAACGCGCCGATCCCGACGACGGCGACGACGGCGCGCAGCCAGGTCATCTTCTTGGGCGTCTCCCGCCGGGCGACGCCGAGCGGCGACACGCTCACGCGGCGCAGCGAGAAGGCCCCCGACAGCGCGGCCAGGACCGGCACCGCCACCAGCGCGATGGCGAGGCCCTCCCACCCGACCCACAGCTCGGCGACGCTGAACGTGGTGCCCTGGAACGGCAGCAGCGCGCACACCGGGAGCAGCGCGGCGTAGAGCAGGATGCCGAGGACCGCGCCGACGAGCCCCTGCCAGGCGGTCTCGGTGACGGTCAGGCCGACCACCTCGCGGGGCGTCGCGCCGAGGAGGCGCAGGGTGGCCAGGCGGGCGTCGCGACGAGCGACCCCCAGGCGTGCGGCGGCGCCGGCCAGCGTGATCAGGGGGACGACGAGGAGGACGACGGCGATCCACGCGAGGATCACGTAGACGCTGCGGTCGTCGCCCTGCCCCTGCGGGACCGGCAGCTCCGCACGGGACGCGAACCCCAGCAGGCCGCCGACGACGCTCAGGGTCAGGCCGGTGGTGACCGCGAACGCGGTGACCGCCAGGCCGGTGGTCACCCGGGCGTCGCGACCGCCGGCGCGCTGGAACCGGGGCGCGAGCGCGACGACCGCGTTCATCGCGGCACCTCGGCGGTCGCGCCGACGACGAGCCCGTCGCGGACCTCGATGCGGCGGTCGCACCAGTCGGCGACCTGGCTGTCGTGGGTGACGACGACGAGCGAAGCGCCGGCCGCCTTCGTCGTCTCGGTGAGGATCCGCATGACGTCGTGGCCGGTGGCCTGATCGAGGGCGCCCGTGGGCTCGTCGGCGAACACGACCGCGGGACCGGTGATCAGTGCCCGCGCCACGGCCACCCGCTGGGCCTGGCCCCCGGACAGCTCCCCCGGTCGGCGCCCCTCCATCCCGGCGAGCCCGAGCGAGGCCAGCCAGCGGCCCGCGAGCTCGGTGGCGTCGCGACGCGAGGTGCCGAGCAGCATGGCCGGCAGGGCGACGTTCTCGATCGCGGGCAGCTCGGAGAGCAGCTGGCCGAACTGGAAGACGAAGCCGTAGCGCTTCCGGCGCAGCAGCGAGCGCTCCCGGTCGGACAGCCGGCTGACCTCCCGCCCGTCGAGCGTGACCGTTCCTGCGTCCGGCGGGAGGATGCCGGCGAGGCAGTGCAGGAGGGTCGACTTGCCGGAGCCGGACGGGCCCATCACGGCGAGCGACTCGCCGTCGTGCAGGTCGACGTCGACGCCGGCGAGCGCGGTGGTGGAGCCGAAGCGCTTGACGAGGCCGCGGGCGGACAGGCGAGGCGTGGCGGTGTTCATGCCGCCAGGCTGCCGGGCCGCCCACCTGGCCCGCATCGGCCCCCGGACTGCCCTCCGGAGCCGCCGGGTGCGCCCACGGACGGACACGCGTCGTCCCCTGGCCGGACGCCCGGACCAGGCGCCCCGCACCGGGTGATCGTGCGGGGTGCAGTCATCGTGCGAATCACCGCGAAGACCACACGCCCGATGGAAGACCGTTCAACCACGACGTACGGGTCGCAGCCTGCCGGTCGCCGCGCCGGGCTCCCGCCGCGCTCAGACGACCAGCGCGACGCCGGCGAGCACCACCGCCAGCGCCCCCAGCACCGAGACGGCGACGCGCGCGCGGACCGGGACACGCGGGCCGAGCAGGCCGCTCCCGACCGCCAGCAGCAGCTGCCACACGAGGGACGCCACCCCGGCACCCAGGACGAACACGACGACCGACGCCGCCCTGTCGACACCCGCGGCGAGACCGACCGCCACGGTGGTGAACGTGACCGCCGTCAGCGGGTTGACCGCGGTGAGCCCGACGAAGCGCACGTAGGCGCTCAGGGGCGACGACGTCCCGGCGGACGACGGGATCTCCACCAGCGGCCGGCGTGCGGCTCGGACCGACGCGACCAGTCCGCCGGTCCCCACGAGCACGAGCACGACCGCCCCGGCCCCTCGGACGAGCGCCGCGTGCTCGCCCAGCACGCGGCTGACGGGCGCACCGACCGCGACCGCCACGACGGCGTACGCGAGGTCCACGGTCGCGATGCCGCACGCCGCTGCGACCGCCACCCGGACCCCGTCGACCAGGCCGGTGCGCAGCAGGAGGACGCCCACCGGCCCGACGGGCATCGCGACCGACAGCCCGGCCAGCACGCCGACGACGAGCACGGAGACCATGCGACGAGCATCGGCGCACAGGCCTCGGGCGTCATCGCGATACTGCGCGATCCGCCGTCGGGCTGCGATCATCGCCGGATGGACCCGATCGACGACGCGATCCTCCGCGAGCTCACCGCAGATGCGCGGCTGCCGTTCCGGGAGCTCGGCGCGCGGGTGGGCCTCAGCGCCAACGCCGCGGCGAACCGGGTGCGGAGGCTGGTCGAGGACCGCACCATCCGGAGGTTCACCATCGTGACCGACGCGTCACCGACCCGCCCCGGCGCAGGGCTGGAGGTGCTGATCGAGGTGCGCCTCGCCGACGGGACCACCAACGAGGCATTCACGGCAGCGCTGGACGCCGGGTTCCCGCAGGTGCTGGACGCCGTGCACGTCACCGGCTCGTACGACTACCTGCTGCACGCGTTCGTCGCCGACCCCGTCGCGCTGGACCTGCTGGTCCGGCGGCTCAAGCGGGAGGCGGGGGCGGGCCAGACGTTCACACGGCTGGCGCTCCGAGGGCATTGAAGGACCCCCCGCACACCCGCCAGAGCTCACCTGCCCTTGCTGCCTTCCGGCCCTGGGGGAGTTCAGCGAGATGACGCCGCACGAGGGGTCTGCCGGAAATCCTAACCCGTCTCGTCGGTGAGGATGACACCGTCGGCCAGCCGCGCGAGCGTCGGGAGGTCGAACCGGGCCGCCCCCGGCACGAGCGCGTTCGCGGCACCGGCGGCCGTCGCCAGACGCAGCGCGTCCGACAGGTCCAGCCCCTCGTCGAGCGCCCGGACCAGCGCACCGAGCAGCGAGTCTCCGCTGCCCACCGGGAACGCGCCGACCACGCCCGGCAGCGACGCGTGCAGGGTGCGCGAGCCGTCGGTGGCGCGGACCCCCGCGATGCCGTCGGTCACCACGACGAGGCCGCCCGTGCGCACGTGCAGGGCGTCCACGATCGCCGCCAGCGGCGTGCTCACGGCGAGGTCGAGGACCTCGCACGCCTCCGTGCGGTTGACCTTGAGCAGGTCCGGCGACGTGTCCTCCAGCAGCCCGCGGAGCGCAGGGCCGTGGCTGTCGACGGCCAGACTGACGCCGGCGCGGGCGACGACCGCCGCCAGCCGGACCAGGGCGTCGGCCCCGAGCGACGCCGGCACGCTGCCGCTGACCAGGCACCACCCGGGACGCCCTGCGAGCAGGTCGCCGAGGGTGTCGAGGAACGCGGAGTAGGCGTCGGGCAGCACCGGCGCCGCGTGCTCGTAGATCTCGGTCAACCCGTCGTCGGACCGCGCGAGCACGCTCACGCACGTGCGGGTGAGCCCGCCCCCGTCGACCACCCGCAGGTCGACCCCGTCGGCGCGGGCGAGGTCCGCGACCGTCGTCCCGGCGCCGCCGCCCAGCACCGCGACGGCCGCGACCGACGAGCCCAGCGCCGCCGCCGCCCGGGCCGCGTTCAGCGCCTTGCCGCCCGCCACCCGGTGCACCTCGAGCGGACGCTGGATCCCGGTCAGCTGCTCGACGACGTAGGTGACGTCCAGCGACGGGCTGACCGCCGCCGCCGTGATCATGCGGCCCCGAGGTCGGCGAGCGTGGCCTGGCGGCCGGTGCCGCCGCTGCCGAGCGTGGACAGCGATCCCGCCGCTGCGGCCCAGCGCAGCCGCTCGGCCTCGTCGGCGACCCCGTGCGCGAGGGCGGCGAGGTAGCCGGCGTCGAAGCTGTCGCCCGCCCCGGTGGTGTCGACGACGTCGACCGGCAGGCCGGGCGCGTGCGCGAGGGAGCCCGCGGAGTCGACGGACCAGCCACCGTCGGCTCCGGCCTTGACCACGACGCGGGGGCCTCGCTGGGCCAGCTGCCGCGCGATGTCGACGTCGGCGCCGGACCCGAGGGCGCGGAGCTCGGACAGGTTGGGGAGGAAGACGTCGACGTGCGGCAGGAGCTCGAGGACGCCCGCCCACCGCGCCGCCGGGTCCCAGTTGGTGTCGAGGCTGACGGTGACGCCTGCCGCGCGGACCTCCGCCAGGAGCACGGGCAGCTCGGCGGCGAGCACGGGCTGGAGGAAGTAGGAGGCGACGTGGAGGTGGGTCGCACCGGTCGCCGCGAGCGCAGCCCGGACCGCCGCGGCACGCAGGGTCGGGATGGTGCCCGGCACGGTGAGGATCGCGCGGTCGTCGGGCGCGGACAGGATGACGGACAGCCCGGTCGGCAGGTCCGGGTCCACCGCGACGTGCGTCGTCGAGACCACCGCAGCCGCGAGCGCGTCGAGCTGGAACCGGCCGAAGGCGTCGTCGCCCACCCGCGCCACCAGGTGCGTCGGCACCCCCAGGCGCGCCAGGCCGCACGCCACGATCGACGCGCTGCCGCCCAGCACCAGCTCACCGGAGTCGAGCAGCTGCTCGGCCTGCCCGAACCGGGGCACGACGTCGCCGCGGAGCACGAGGTCCACGTTGGCGTCGCCGGCGACCAGCACCGGCCTCATCCCTTGAGCCCCGAGAACGTCATGGTCGCGATGAACTGCTTCTGGGCGAGCACGAAGAAGGCGATCAGCGGGAGCGTCGCGACGACGTTGCCGGCCATGAGCAGCGACCAGTCCGTGCGGCGGTCGCCCTGGAAGTTGGTGATGCCCAGCTGGAGCGTGAAGCTGCTCGGGTCGTTGATCGCGATGAGCGGCCAGACCAGGTCGTTCCACGAGCCCAGCAGCGTGAAGATCGCCAGGGTCGCCATCGCCGGCTTGGCCAGCGGGAGCACGATCCGCCAGAACACCGCGAGGCGGGAGCAGCCGTCGAGCACCGCGGCCTCCTCCAGCTCGGCGGGCAGCGACAGGAAGAACTGCCGCATGAGGAAGATGCCGAACGCGGACGCCAGCCACGGCACGATCGCCGCGCCGAGGGTGTCGATGAGCCCGACCCTGGCGAACATCACGTACGTCGGGACCATCAGCAGCTGGGTCGGGATCATGATCGTCGCGACGATCGCCAGGAAGCCGAACGTCCGGCCGGGGAACCTCAGGCGCGCGAACCCGTAGCCGGCCAGCGAGCACAGGACCAGGTGCGACAGGACGCCGACGGTCGAGACGATCGCGGTGTTGAGCAGCCAGCGCAGGATGTCGGACTCGGCGAACAGCTTGGTGAAGCCGTCGAGGGTCAATGACGACGGGATCAGCCGCGGCGGGAACTTGTTGATCTCGGACGCCGGTGTCAGGGCCGTGAGGAACATCTGCACGAACGGCAGGGCGAACAGCAGGGCGACCGGGGCGAGCAGGACGTGCCACCCCCAGTGCCTGCGGCCAGGACGGCGCGGGGCCGCCACGTCGGAGGGGACCGGTGTGCGCGACAGCATCTCGACGGCCATCAGAACGCCTCCACCTTCGCCCGCCGGGAGTACAAGACGACCCCGCCGGTGATGACCAGCGTCACGGCGAACAGGCCGTAGGCGACCGCCGAGGCGTACCCGAACTCGAGGGACTTGAACGCCGTCTGCCACAGGTAGTAGACGATCGTCTGCGTCGCGTCGAGCGGTCCGCCGCGCGTCGTGGTGTAGACGAGGTCGAACAGCTGAATGGCCCCGATCACCTGCCACACCGTGACGAAGACCGTGACAGGCGCCAGCTGCGGGAAGGTGACGTGCCAGAACGACTGCCAGCGGTTGGCACCGTCGATCCGGGCCGCCTCGAGCAGCTCGCCGGGGATGTCCTGGAGCGCCGCGAGGTAGATCACGGTGGTGAACGCCGCCTGCCCCCACAACGACATGAGCGTGATGACGACCATCGCCTGCGACGGGTCCTCGAGCCATCCCTGCTGCGGCAGGTGCAACGCGCGCAGGACGGTGTTGGCCAGCCCGAACTGGGGGTTGAACAGGTAGGTGGTGAGGATGCCGGTCGCGGCGGCGGACGCGACGAACGGCAGGAAGATCGCGGTCCGGTAGAAGCCGATGAGGAACAGCGAGCGGTTCAGCAGGATCGCCAGGGCCATGCCCATCAGCACCGACGCCGGCACGAACAGGGCGGTGTAGAGGACGGTGTGCCCGACCGCGTCGCGCAGGGCGGCGTCCGTGACCATCTGCTGGTAGTTGCCGATGCCCACCCACGTCGGCGTCGAGAAGCCGTCCCAGCTCTGGAGCGACAGCCAGAACGCCCAGGCCGCGGGGAAGATCGACAGGCCGAGCACGATGAGCATCGCCGGGGCGACGAACCCCCAGCCCTGGAGCCCCGCCCTCCGGCGCTCCGCACGCCTGCCCGGACGGGTCGCCGCCGCGCGCGGCGCGTGGGCCTGCGGCAGCATCGCGCTGCGCCGCCGCGCCGGGGCCGTCGCGCTCGCCATCGTCATCCTCCGAGACCCTGCGTCGCCGTGGCCGCGGCCTCCTTCAGCGCCTCGCCCGGATCTCCCTGACCCTGCATGACCTGCGAGATCGCCGACCCGATGGCCTCGGAGAGCGTGACGTAGCCCTTGACCGTGGGGCGAGCGTGCTTGGAGTTGACCATGTTGGCCGCCATGACGTCGAGACCCGGAAGAGCCTCGACCTGGGCCAGGAACTCGGGAGACTCGGCTTCCGTCGCGCGCAGGGGAAGGTTGCCGTACGCCACGTTCCACCGGATGTCCTGCTCGGCCGACGTCAGCCACCTGGCCAGCTCGTACGACCAGTGCGCGCGGTTGGCGTCCTTGTGGTCGAACAGCACCCACAGGTCCGGGCCGGAGACGCTCTCGTGGTTGCCGTCGACTCCGGGCAGCGGGACGACCCCGTAGGAGGTCTTCGCCGTCTGGAGGTCGTACAGGGTCCAGGGGCCCGACGTGATCATGCCGATCCGGTCGCTGGCGAACAGCTGGGCGGCCTTGGTGTCGGTCTGGTCGAGGTAGATGCTCTTGTCGTCGACCGCCATGTCGCGCAGCAGCGTCAGGGCCGTCACGCCCGCGTCGGAGTCGAACGTCGCCGTCGACTGGTCGTCGGAGAGGATCTCGCCGCCGTTCTGCCACAGGTGCGGCCAGAACTGCCAGGTGGTCTCCTCGGAGCCGGAGACCGAGTAGCCATACCCGTACGTGTTGGTGCTCGGGTCGGTCAGCTGCTTGGCGGCCGCGCGGAAGTCGTCCCAGGTCCAGTCGGCCGTCGGGTAGTCGAGGCCGGCAGCGTCGAAGACGGTGGTGTTGTAGATGAGCGTGAGGTTGTCGACGACGGCCGGGAAGCCGATCGTCGTGCCGCCCCCGGGCTGCGCGGTCTGCTGCGCCGCGCCCGGGAACTCGTCCCAGGCCACGTCCGGGTCAGCCACCTGGTCGGTGATGTCGAGCGTGCGCTTCGAGGCCTGGAGCTCGCTGGCCCACGAGCCGTACGCGTAGGAGATGTCCGGGTAGGTGTTGCCCGCGAACCCCGCGGAGAGCTTCTGGAGCAGCTCGTCGGTGGACGGGGCGCCCGAGGAGATGTCGACCGTGACGTTCGGGTGCTCGTCCTCGAAGTCTGCGGCCAGCCCCTCCAGGATCGTCTCGGCCTGGTCCGCCTGGCCGGTCCACCAGGTGATGGTCGTCTCGGCGTCGGGGTCGAAGGTGGTGGCCCCCGGCGCGCTGCCGCCGGAGCAGGCGGTCACGGACAGGGAGGCGACGACGGCGGTGGCGGCCGTCAGGGCGGCGAGGCGGTTCCGGTGCGAGCGTTGGGGTGTCAACGTCGTGTCTCCTCGAGTCGGTGGCGCGCGGTCTTTGGTCAGTGCAGGACGACGGAGCGGGTCAGGTGGCGGGGAGAGTCCGGGTTCAGGCCGCGGCTCTCGGCGAGCGCGACGGCGAAGCGCTGGGCCTGCACCAGCTGGACCAGCGGGTCCTCGTCGGTGGCCAGGACGCGGGCGCCCGTGGCCTCGATGTCGGCCACGATGGCGGGGTCCGCCGTGCCGAAGATGGTGACCAGCGAGCCGGGGTGGGCGACGGCGATGGGGCCGTGCCGGTAGTCGAGCAGCGGGTAGGACTCGGACCACGCCTGGGCGGCCTCACGGACCTTGAGGGCGGCCTCCTGCGCGAGCCCGTGGGTCCAGCCGGTGCCGAGGTAGACCACGTGGTCGACGCCGTCGACCGCCACCGGGTAGGGTGCGTCGAGGGCCCGCTGGACGGCGGCCACCAGGTGGTCCGTGGTCTCGCCGAACGCGGCGCGGGCGATCGCCAGGGTCGTCGTCGGGAAGCGCGTCTGCACGACGGAGTCCTCGTCGGCGTAGTCGAGCAGCAGGACGTGGTCGGCGCGGCGGGCGATCGGGCTGTCCTCGACGCCGACGATCGCGGCGACCTCGGTGCCCGGCTCGACCAGGTCGAGGGCCGCGAGGACCTCGCTGGTCGTGCCCGACCGGCTGATCACCAGCACGCGGTCGTAGGTGCGGCCCGGCCGCCACTCGGAGGCGTAGGCCGCGTCCGTCAACCCCAGGCCGGCCTGCTCCCGCAGTGCTGCGAGGGACTCGGCGACGAACGCGCTGGTGCCGCACCCGAGCACCAGGACCCGGTGGCCGGGAGCGCCGAAGATCGCGCCGGTCGTGGCGGCGTCCCGGAGGGCGCGGGCCCAGACGGTGGGCTGGCTGGCGATCTCTCGCGCGGTGATGCTCGTGCTCACGGGTGCGGCCTCTCTGCTCCGGCGACCGGGTTGCTCTCGGCGCCGTGTGCGCAATACTGCGTACCGGAGTGATCGATCCGCAATGAAACTGCGGCAAACGCTCACTATTGCTGAGCGCCTGGGAGGACCCTGCTTGTGGCTACGCCCGACTGGACCGCCGCCGCACACCTTCGCCTGGCGGACTGGCACCCCCGCAGCAGGCTCGCCGCACCGACGACGCACGTGGACCGCAGCGCCGTGGCCTGCATCGACGTGCACAACCACCTGGGCCGCTGGCTGACCCCACCGGGCTGGACGGCACCGTCCGTGGACGGGCTGCTCGCACTGATGGACCGCCGCAACGTGGCGACGGTCGTCAACCTGGACGGGATGCACGGCGACGAGCTGGAGGCCAACCTCGACCGGTACGACCGCGCGCACCCGACCCGGTTCGCCACGTTCTGCCAGCTCGACTGGACCCTGCTCGCACACGCCGACGGGCCCGGGCTGCTCGCCGCTCAGCTGCGCGACTGCGCCCGTTGGGGAGCCCGAGGCGTGAAGGTGTGGAAGAACCTGGGCCTCGCCGTCCGCGACGTCACGGGAGCGCTCGTCCTGCCCGACGACCCGCGCGTGGTCGGCGTCCTCACGCTGGCCGGCTCGCTGGGCCTGCCGGTGCTCATCCACACCGCGGACCCGATCGCGTTCTTCGACCCGGTCGACGCGTCCAACGAGCGCCTCGACGAGCTCCAGGCCAACCCGGACTGGTGGTTCGGCGACCGCGCGGTGCACCCGACGTTCGACCGGCTGCTCACGGCGCTGGAGACGCTGGTGCTGGCGACGCCCGGGACCACCTACATCGGCGCGCACGTCGGCTGCTGCGCCGAGGACCTCGACCGGGTGGAGCGCCTGCTGGCGGCCGCGCCGAACTGGAACGTCGACCTCGGGGGCCGGATGGCGGAGCTCGGCCGGCAGCCGCGACGGACCCGGCGCCTGATCGACCGCTTCGGGGACCGGGTGCTGTTCGGCACCGACGCGTTCCCGCTCACGGACGAGGCGCTCACCACGCACTTCCGGTTCCTGGAGACCGACGACGAGGCGTTCGAGTACGCACCGGGCGAGGCCGTGCCGCCGCAGGGTCGTTGGACGGTCTCCGCGCTGGGGCTGTCGGGCGCGGCGCTCGAGGCCGTGTACGCGGGGAACGCCCGGCGGGTGCTGGGGCTCTGAGCCTCAGGCGGCGCGGATCGCCGCGCACGTGGCCGCGACGGTGGCGGCGATCGCCTCGCGGGCCGGCGCGAGGTACCGGCGGGGGTCGGTGAGGTCGTCGTCGGCCGCCAGCGCCCGCCGTACCTGGGCGGTCAGCGCGACGTTGAGGGCCGTCCCGATGTTGATCTTGCGGATGCCCGCACGGACCGCGTCCTGGAGCGTCGCCGCCGGCACTCCCGAGGACCCGTGCAGCACCAGCGGGACCGGGACCGCGGCCGCCAGCCGGGCGATCAGGTCCAGGTCGAGGTGCGCCGTCGCGGTGGTCATCGCGTGCTCCGAGCCGACCGCCACCGCGAGCGCATCGACACCCGTCGCCGCGACGAAGGCCGCGGCCTCGCGCGGGTCGGTCCGCACCCCCGGCGCGTGGGCACCGTCCTTCCCGCCGACCTCGCCCAGCTCCGCCTCGACCCACAGCCCCACGCCGTGGGCGGCCCGGGACAGCGCGGCCGTCGTCGCCACGTTCTCCTCGTACCCCAGACGGGAGGCGTCGACCATCACCGACGAGACGCCGAGGCCCCGCGCTCGCGTCACCGCGTCCCGCAGCAGACCGGCGTCCTGGAGGTGGTCCAGGTGCAGCGCGACCGGCACGGTCGCCTGCTGGGCGAGCTCGCGGCAGGCCGCCAGCAGGGGTCCGAGGAGGTCCTGACGGAACCGCACGGCGTTCTCGCTGACCTGGAGCAGGCCCGGCAGGCCGGCACGTTCCAGCCCGGAGACGATCCCCTCGGCGTGCTCGAGCGTGATGACGTTGAACGCGAGGACCGCCGTGCCCGTGGCGATCGCGTCGTCGACGAGGTCCCGCGTGCGCGCAGCGGTCACAGGAGCGCCCGGAGCGGTTCGGGCAGCAGGTCGCCGTGGGCGACGACGAGGTCGTTGCACAGGTCCCAGATCTGCGCGGGCGTCAGGGTGGAGCTGGCGTTCCCGTCCACCAGCACCGCCTGCCGGACCAGGCGGGGGTCGCCCGTGCGGGCGGCCTCGACGGCCAGCTCGGCGACGGACAGGTAGGTCCGGTTGAGCGCCGCGCACTGGACCGGGAGGGGTCCCATCGCGATCGGCACCACGCCGAAGCCGTCGACGTGCGCGGGGACCTCGACGGCCGCGCCCGCGGGGAGGTTGTCGATGAGCCCGTGGTTGGGCACGTTCACGTGGATCTCGCGCGTGGTGCCGGTCAGGATCGAGTGGATGATCTGGGGCGCGTACTCGGACGCGCCGCCCTCGAGGGGCAGGCTCGTGCCCTCGCGGAGGAGCGTCTTGGCCTCCTCGTACTCGGCCACGTTCTCGCGGCTGATCCCGATGTACTGGAGCGGCTCGATGCGGAAGCGCTCGACCTGCTCGTCGTCCCGCAGGAACCAGGACAGGTACTCCGACGAGTGCTCGCTGGTCTCGGTCGGGTAGTAGCCGATGCGCCGGAAGATCTCGACGCGTACCCGCCGCTCGAGCTCGGGGTCGGCGGCGATGCGCTCCCGCAGACGGGGGTAGAGGTCCTCCCCGTCCGCGGTCGTCCAGTCGCGCAGCCAGGACTGGTGGTTCACGCCGAACGCGCGGTACCGGGTCTGCTCGACGTCCAGCCCGAGCAGCTCGGCCAGGTCGTGCGCGGTCCAGTAGACGGAGTGGCACAGCCCGTAGGTGCGGATGTCGGGGGCGACGACGGACGCCCACCAGACGTTCATGGCCATGGGGTTCGTGTAGTTGAGCAGCAGCGCGTCCGGGCAGACCGCCCGCATGTCCTGGAGGATCGCGGTGAGCACGGGGAAGGTGCGCAGGGCGCGGAAGACCCCGCCGACGCCCGTCGTGTCGCCGATCGTCTGACGCAGCCCGTGGCGGGCGGGGATCTCCAGGTCAGCGATCGTCGCGTCGATGCCGCCCACCTGGATCATGTTGATGACGAAGTCCGCGCCGTCGAGGGCGGTGGTGCGGTCTCCGGTGGCGCTGATCCGCGCGGGGTGGCCCAGCTGCTCGACCAACCGGTGGGCCGTGCCCTCGGCCACGGCGAGCCGGGCGGGGTCGACGTCGTGCAGCGCGAGCTCCAGGTCGAGGTCCCCGAAGCGCAGCAGGTCCGCCACCAGCTGGCGGGTGAACACGACGCTGCCGGCGCCGACGAACGCGATCTTGGCCATGCTGGGATGATCGCCGCGCTGATCGATTCGTGCAAGAATTCTGTGTTCGATCAGTCGAAGTGATCATTCTGAGTGAGCGGAGTGGAGATGTCGGTGGCCGAGGACGTCCCCCGGGCGACGTCGCGCAAGCGCTCGGACCGCATGCTGGCGGTGCTCGGACTGCTCGAGTCCGGTGACACGGTCACGCTCGCGGAGCTGACGCGCACGCTCGCGGTCTCGTCGGCCACCGTGCGACGCGACCTGGCCGACCTCGAGGAGCAGGGCCTCCTGGTGCGCACCCACGGCGGTGCCCGTGCCTTCGCCGCCGCGCGGACCGAGGTTCCCGTGCGGCTGCGCGACTCGCAGTTCCGGCTGGCCAAGCAGCGGATCGCCCGGCGAGCGGCGGAGCTCATCCCGACCGGCCCGTACAGCGTCGCCATCAGCGGCGGCACGACCACCGCCGAGGTGGCGAAGGTGCTGGCCAACCGCCCGGACCTGGCCATCGTCACCAACGCCCTGACCACCGCGATGGAGATCGCGTCGCGGCCCAACCTCAAGGTGATCATGACCGGCGGCGTGGTGCGGTCGACGTCGTTCGAGGCCGTCGGCGTGCTGGCCGAGAACACCTTCAACGCGATCAACGTCGGCACCGCGATCCTGGGCACCGACGGCATCAGCGCCGCGGGCGGCGCGACCACCCACGACGAGACCGAGGCCCGGACCAACAACGCGATGGTGTGCCACGCCCAGCGGGTGATCGTGGTCGCGGACGGGTCCAAGGTCGGGCGCGTGACCCTGGCGAAGATGGCCGACCTCGCGCAGGTCCACGTCCTCGTCACCGACGCGACCGCCGACGCCGACGAGCTCGCCCGGATCGTGGCCGCGGGCGTCGACGTGATCGTCGTGGAGACGTAACCCCGCCGACTCACGCGACCGCACCTTTGTGGGCAGACTGCCCATATGGCGACTGACGAGGTTCCCAGCGAGGCCGGCGAGACTCGGTACGACTACGACCTCGTCGTGATCGGCACCGGACCTGGCGGGCAGAAGGCCGCGATCGCGGCCGCCAAGCTCGGGCACCAGGTCGCCATCATCGAGCGCCGGAACATGATGGGCGGGGTCTCCGCCAACACGGGCACCATCCCGAGCAAGACCCTGCGTGAGGCCGTCATGTACCTGACGGGCATGGCGCAGCGCGAGGTGTACGGCGCCAGCTACCGCGTGAAGTCCGACATCACGATGGAGGACCTGTTCGCGCGCACCCAGCACGTGATCGGCCGGGAGCACGAGGTCATCCGGGCCCAGCTGCTGCGCAACCACATCGACATCCTCAGCGGCACAGGCTCCTTCGTGGACGCCCACACGCTCGGGGTGCTCGACGACGACGGGATCCGCCGCACGCAGGTCACCGCGCGGTTCGTCGTCATCGCCACCGGGTCGCGTCCGCACCGACCGGACACCGTGCAGTTCGACGGGCGCACCGTCCTCGACTCCGACGGCGTGCTCGCGCTCGAGAAGGTGCCCAACTCGATGGTGGTGGTCGGGGCCGGGATCATCGGCATCGAGTACGCGTCGATGTTCGCCGCCCTGGGCACCCGCGTCACCGTCATCGACAAGCGACCCGCGATGCTCGAGATGTGCGACCCCGAGGTGGCCGAATCGCTCAAGTTCCACCTGCGGGACCTGTCGGTGTCGTTCCGGTTCGGCGAGGAGGTGTCGGGCGTGGACAGCAACACGCACGGCACGGTGACGCGGCTGGCGTCCGGCAAGCGGATCGCCGCCGACGCCGTCATGTACTCCGCGGGCCGCCAGGGCCAGACGGACTCGCTCACCCTGTCGGCCGCCGGCCTGTCCGCCGACTCCCGTGGGCGCATCTCCGTCGACGACCAGTACCGCACCGAGGTCCCGCACATCTTCGCCGTCGGCGACGTCATCGGGTTCCCGGCGCTCGCGGCGACGAGCATGGACCAGGGGCGCCTCGCGGCGTACCACGCGTTCGACGAGCCCGCCCGCGAGCTCCAGTCCGTGCAACCCATCGGCATCTACACGATCCCCGAGATCTCGTACTGCGGTCGCACCGAGGAGGAGCTCACGACGCAGGCCGTCCCGTACGAGGTCGGCGTCGCGCGCTACCGGGAGCTGGCCCGCGGGCAGATCGTCGGCGACTCCTACGGGATGCTCAAGCTCCTGGTGCACACCGAGACGCGCGAGCTGCTGGGCGTCCACATCTTCGGGACCTCCGCCACGGACCTCGTGCACATCGGCCAGGCGATCATGGCGTGCGGCGGGACCGTCGACTACCTCGTCGACACCGTGCTGAACTACCCGACCCTGTCCGAGGCGTACAAGGTCGCGGCGCTCGACGCGACGAACAAGATCCGCCAGGTGGCCCGGTTCAGCCTCTGACGCGCTCTGGAGGTTGACGCGCCGCGCTGGAGTCCCGACGATCGAAGTCGTACGGCGCCCCGACCCGACTGAATGGCCAGCCGGGCGGCGGCGGGCGTCGGCCGCGGAGGATCGTCATGACCTCGCCCGTCTCGCTGCGCGACTTCGACGCGGTCCTCTTCGACCTCGACGGCGTCCTGACCACCACCCGCACGGTCCACGCGGCGGCGTGGAAGCGCATGTTCGACGAGTTCCTCGCCGAGTGGGACGCGACCCACGGGACGCACCTGCCGGCGTTCGACGAGCTGTCCGACTACGCCTCCGCGGTCGACGGCAAGCCGCGCGAGATCGGCGTCCGCGACTTCCTGGCCTCCCGCGGCATCACGCTCCCACCCGGCACGCCCGACGCGCCGGCCGAGGAGCAGTCCGAGTGGGGGCTGGGCAACCGCAAGCAGATCCTCGTCGAGGACGAGATCGCCCGGAACGGCGTCGAGGCGTTCCCCGGCTCGGTCGCCTGGGTGCGCGAGCTGCGGGAGGCCGGCCTGCGGACCGCGGTGGTGTCGAGCAGCCGCAACTGCGCGGCGGCCCTCGAGGCGGCGGGGATCGCGAACCTGTTCGACGCCCGGGTCGACGGCGAGACGATCCTCGAGCTGGGGCTGCGCGGCAAGCCGGCACCGGACGGGTTCCTCGAGGGAGCACGCCGCGTCGGCGTGACCCCGGAGCGCGCCGTCGTCGTCGAGGACGCCGTCGCGGGCGTCGCGGCGGGCCATGCAGGACGGTTCGGCCTCGTCATCGGCGTCAACCGCGACAACCACACCGCCGAGCTCTTGGCCAACGGCGCCGACGTGGTGGTGGACGACCTCGGCGAGCTGCTCGCCGCGCCCGACGACGCGCTGCACCGCTCCGGCCCGCGCCGCCACCGGCTGATGGCGGCGGCGCGGCGCATCGTCGCGGCCTCCTCCGACTACCCCGCCGACCCGTGGCAGCTGGTCGAGCGGTCGTACAACCCGGGGTTCGTCGAGCAGACCGAGACCCTGTTCGCCCTGTCCAACGGGTTCCTCGGCATCCGCGGGTCCTTCGAGGAGGGCACCCCCTCGTTCACCCCCGGCACGCTGCTCAACGGGTTCCACGAGACGTGGCCGATCGTGTACCCGGAGACCGCGTTCGGGTTCGCGACGACGGGCCAGACGATCCAGCCGGTGCCGGACGGGACCACGATCCGGCTGCTCGTCGACGAGGACCCGGTGACCTGCGAGACCACCGAGGTCGACAGCTTCGAGCGCGTCCTGGACATGCGCCGAGGGGTGCTCACCCGCACGGTCGTGTTCCGCCTGCGCGACGGTCGGCGGTTCCGGGTGCACACCGAACGGCTCGTGTCGCTCGCCCGCCGGCACCTCGCGTGCCTCCGCTACGAGGTCACGGCCCTCGATGCGCCAGGGCGGCTCCTCATCGCGTCCGAGCTGGTGACGCCCGTGGCCCACGCGTCGACCGACGACGTCGCACTCGACCCGCGCCAGAGCCGCGCGCTCGCCCACGACGGCCTGCAGCCGGACGTCGAGCAGGTGGACGGCATGCGCGTCGTCCGGACCTACCGGACGCAGAGCAGCGGGCTGGCGGTGGCGTCAGCCATGGACCACGAGGTCGACGCGCCGGGCGTCGCGCACGTCCGCACCTCGCTGGACGCCACCCGCGCGAACGTCGTCGTCGAGGTGGACGCGCAGGTCGGCGTCCCCGTCGGGCTGACCAAGTGGCTGGGCTACCACTACGGCGCGGAGGGCTGCGCCGAGCTGGCGGATCGGGCGAGCCTCACGATCCACCAGGCGAGGGCGGCGGGCCGCAAGGCCGTCGTCGCGGAGCACGAGCGCGAGGTCGCCGACTTCTGGGAGCGCAGCGAGGTCGTGTGGGAGGGCGCGAGCGCCGCGCAGCAGGCGCTGCACGTCAGCCAGTTCGCCCTGCTCCAGGCATCGTGGCGCAGCGAGGGCCACGGTGTGCCGTCGAAGGGCCTCACCGGCACCGGCTACGAAGGCCACTACTTCTGGGACACCGAGGCGTACCTGCTGCCGTTCCTCATCCACACGTCCCCCGACGTGGCGCGCAGCCTGCTCATGCACCGCGTGCGCATGCTGCCCGACGCGCGACGGCGGGCCGCCGCGGTGGGGTGCTCGGGCGCCCTCTTCCCGTGGCGCACCATCAACGGCGAGGAGGCGTCCGCCTACTACGCGGCGGGCACCGCGCAGTACCACATCAACGCCGACATCGCGTATGCCCTGGAGCAGTACGTCGAGGTCACGGGGGACACCGAGCTGCTCGTCGAGCACGGCGCCGAGCTGCTCGTCGAGACGGCCCGGATGTGGGTGGACCTCGGGTTCTTCTCCGACCGGCTCGACGGTCAGTTCGTGATCCACAAGGTCACGGGACCCGACGAGTACTCGACCGTCGTCGACAACAACCTGTTCACCAACGTGATGGCAGCGCAGAACATGCGGGCGGCCGCCGACGCGGTGGCGCGGCTGCGGGCCGAGTGGCCGGCGGACCTGCAGCGGCTCGTGGAGCGCGTCGGCCTGCGCGACGACGAGGAGGGCCGGTGGCGGCGCGCCGCCGAGCGGATCTACGTGCCGTACGACGAACGGGCGGGCGTGCACCTGCAGGACGAGAACTTCCTCGAGCTGCCGCTCTGGGACTTCGCCGGCACCCCCGAGGACAACTACCCGCTGCTGCTGCACTACCACCCGCTGCACATCTACCGGCACCAGGTCATCAAGCAGGCCGACGTGGTGCTGGCCACCGTGCTGCTGCCCGACCGGTTCACGGCCGAGGAGCGCCGCCGCATCTTCGAGTACTACGACCCGCTGACCACGGGCGACTCGTCGCTGTCGGAGTGCATCCAGGCGATCGCCGCCGTCGACGTGGGCAAGTACCGGACAGCCGAGGAGTACCTCGTCGACGCGGTCGCCGTCGACATCGCCGACACGGCGGGCAACCTGCGCGACGGCGTGCACGTCGCCTCCGCCGGGGGCACCTGGATGGCGCTCGTGCAGGGGTTCGCCGGCTACCGGTGGCACGGCACGCGGTTCGCGCCGATGCTCCCGACCCGCGGACGACGGCTGCGGTTCCCGCTCCGGATCCGCGGCTCCGTGCTCCAGGTGGACATCGAGCCGGAGCTCGTCACCTACACGGTCCTGTCCGGCGGTCCGGTGTCGGCGTCCCACCACGGGGAGCCGTTCACGGTGTCATCGGGCTCGCCCGTGTCGTTCTCCGGCGTCTTCCACACGAGCGACGACGGTGCGCCCGTCGAGGGCGAGCCCGCGGCGTTGTCGAGGTCCTGATCACCGCCGGCTGACGTGCACGGGGGTGCGCGCCGGTCGGGTAGTCTTGTCCGGCGTCCTCAGGGGTCCACGGCACCGGCTGTTCGGTGCCAGGACCACCTGCGGCCAGGAGGATTCGCCTAGTGGCCTATGGCGCACGCTTGGAAAGCGTGTTGGGTGAAAGCCCTCGGGGGTTCGAATCCCCCATCCTCCGCACACCGAAGGGCCCGTGAGCAGCAGCTCACGGGCCCTTCGTCATGATGGCCGGGCGTCAGCGCCAGAACTCGGTGAGCCGCTCGACCAGGGATCTGCCCTGATCACGGCCGGCCTGGGCGGCCGCCGGACGCAGCGACGGGTCCATCGCGTTGGCGCCGAACAGGTGGTCCGAGGCGCTGTCCGGGACGATTGTCTCGACCCTGCTGCCCCCCGCACGGAGCTCGTCGACCTGCGCTGCCAGCTGCGTGCCCCACTCGGGCGGGTACAGCGAACGACCGCTGAGCGGCGAGAGCACGAGCACCCGGTGGTACCCGGCCGCCAGGTCGGCATTCTCGGCGTTGGACCGGTAGCCGCCGTCGATGTACCAGCCGTCCCCGATGCTGAAGGCGGAGCCGCCGCCGGACGTGCTGGCGGCGACGGCGTCGACCAGGTCGACCCCGCTGTGGCGGTCGAAGACGACCGGGTCGCCCGTCCGGGCATCGACGGCCGTGATGAGCACCGCCCGTCGGGGCCAGTCCTGGGTGGGCAACCGCGCGGCGACGATGTCGCGCCACCGCTGCGGCCAGGAGCCGTCCGACGCGGCGACCGTGGCGAGGGCCGCCGCGCCCATCCTTCGGCGCAGGTCTGCCTGGTCGTCGGCCTCGGCGATGATCCGCCTGAACCTCTCCAGATGATCGGTGACCGGCCGGGCACCCACGGGACCGGTCCGCGGCGGGGGTACGGCGGCAAGGACGGCGGCGAGGAGCTCGGTCGGGCTCGCGCCGGCCAGCTGGGCTGCGGCCGTCGCGCCCGCCGACGTGCCGATGGTCAGGTCGGCGCTGGTCACGTCCAGGCCGGCGTCGAACAGGCCGGCGATGACGCCGATCAGCCACGCGTTGCCCGTCGATCCACCGCCGCCGAGGACCAACGCTCGTTCGCGCGCGGCCGTCGTCGACGGGGAGCTCAGGGGTGAGGAAGGTGCGGTGTTCATGGGAGTCGCCTCTCGCGAGCTGCTGGCGGGCGCTCCCGGTGGCGACTGAGTCAGCCGCGCGATCGTGGAAGGCAGGGGAGCACCACTGTGGACACTGCGTTCACGGGTCTCACCTCCTGCCCAGGGATCGTCGATCTGCGGCACTGTCGCACACCCGCTGTGGCGGCGACAACGGGAATCCTGGTCAGGCCGTCGCGTTCCAGCCGTCGACGAATGCCACGAGCAGCTCCCCTTCGGTCCCCGTCGGTTCACCGAAGGTGTCGAGGTCCTCCACCACGAGCCCGGCGGAGGTGACCAGCCGGAACCCGATCCCCGTCCCGGGACGCACCTCGACCTCGACGCCGACGGGCGTGCCTGCCAGTGCCGCGCCGAGGTCGTGAGCCTGCTCGAGCGTGAGGTCCGTCGTCCTGCGTCCAGCCCGTTCGCGTCCACGGTCGCGGTTGTCAGGAGGGTTCCCCACGGCGGTACGGAGAGTGCGTCGAGGACGGGCAGGAACGCCGCCGGCCGCCCGCCGGAGGAGGACACCGCGAGCCGGTCGTCGGCCGTCCGGATCGTTAGCTCGACACCGCCGTACGTCGGTCCCTCGCCGACGGCGGCGTACATCGCGGCCAGCGTGGCCAGGTCGGCGACGGTGACCTGCGCCGAGTCCGGGGACACCACGGCGCTCACCACGGGTCCCGCTGCGGTCAGCTCGGTCAGGAGGGAGTCGGCGGCCGTGTGGTCGCCCGAGCCGGTCGTGGTGACGTTCCCGAACTGCACGGTGGTGGCCACCGTCGGGGCGGCCCGGCGGGCGAGCGCCTCGACAGCCGGGGTCTCGTCGACGCCGACCCGGACGTCGAGGGTGGTGTCGGTGAGCCGGGCCGCCGTGACGGGGTACTCGGCGAGCACCGCCTCGTACGCGGCGCGCGGACCGGTCGCACCCGTGGCGCGGTCCGCGACGACGGAGAACGTCTCGGCCTCGTCTCGCACCGTCAGCAGGTTCCCCGCCCGCAGGTCCTTCGCCGCGAGCAGGGTCCGGAGCTCGTCGAACACGACGAGGAAGTCGTCCGGACCGGTCACTGTGACCCCGGCCTCGTCGCGGCCCGACGCCTCGACGGCGGTGAACTCGGTCGCCGCGGTGCTGCGGCCGACGTGGTCGGCGAGCTGGATCATCGCGACGTTGGCCGCCGTGGCCCCGGGGAAGACGGCGAACCGCGCGGCGAAGTCGCCCCTGGTGTACCCGATCGTGAACGTCGCCGACACCCGGGACTCGAAGCTGGTGGCGCGGCGCGCGACGTCGGCGATCTGCGCCACCGTGGCGTCGGGCTCGACGACGACCCCCGCCCACAGGGTGCCGCTCCAGGGCAGGTCGTTGTTGGAGTTCAGGTCCAGGCTGTCCACGTGCTCGGTGTCGGCCATCCACAGCCGGAACTCCGCCGCGGCCTCCGACCCGGCGTCGACCGACGCGCAGGCCGTCACCCCGGTCATCGTGAGGCCGACGAGCAGGGCGAGAAGAAGGCGGGCACGACGGATCACGGAGTCCTCCAAGGACCGAACCCCTCGAGTGGGCCTCGCGCCGCGGTGCGACGTGCGCCCATCGGTTCGTTCGGGGACCGCGCGAACCTACGCCCACCCGAGCCGGTCGGGTGCGTCCGCGCCGGGCTCGGTCGGTTACGGTGTGCTGCCCTTGCGCCTTGAGGTGCGTGTCTGCTGCGCGCGATCCGCTGCACCCACCACCCGCACGAGGAGTCTCCGTGGCCACCGATCACCGAGCACGGCAGCGCCCGAACGCCCCGGCAGGGCCACCGACCTCGACCGACGAGCCCCTGTCGACGAGCGGGATCGCACTGCGTGGCTCCCTCGTGGCCGGCGGGCTCTACCTGGTCTGGCTCGGCGGGCACGGCTCGCCGTTCCCCGGCACCTTCGGCGGGGACGACCGCAACGCCTGGGTGCTCGCGGGGCCGGGCGCCTGGACGGCGCAGTCGGTGGTCGTGCTGGCTGCCGGCGTGCTCGCGGTGCTCTTCGGAGGTGCCGGCCTGCTGTCCGCCGCGCCGTTCGGGGGCACATCGTTCCGAGCGCGACTGCGCGCCCGGAACGACGTGATCCTCTTCGCTCTCTGCGGCGTGCTCTTCACGGCGGCGCTCGTCGCGCTCGTGGTGCTCTGGTCGACCGGTGTGGCATTCCGCACGTACGAGGTCGACGACTCCCCGGCGGGCGGGGCGATGTACGGCATCCTCATCGGCGTCTGCGCGATCGTGGCCGGCGTCGGCTGGGCGATGGTCGTCTCCTTCGTGCGCGGGCCGGCCCGGACACTCGCGCCGGGCGACAACCTCCCGACGGCGCGCCTGATCCTGCGACCCTTCGGCTACCTCGCCATCGGCCTGGTCTGGCTGGCGCTCTGGCTCGTCATCCTGGCGCTCGCCGCGGCGCTTCCCGTCGCGCTCTCCGACCGTGACCCGATCGGGCTCGCGGACGTGCCGCTGTCGCAGAGCGTGGGGATCGTGCACCTGCAGGAGAACCCGCTCAAGCTCGTCGCGGTCGTCGTCCTGCTCGGGCCGGTGCTCGCCGCGATCTTCGGCTGGGTCGTCGTGATGTTCCCGCTCACGGCGTGGCCGCTCGCGGCGCTCTCGTTCGTGTACGCGGCCCGCTCGCTGCGTCCCAGCTACGCCGGCGAACCGCTGTCGGCGACGTCGACCACCGACGAGGCGGTCGGGCAGCCGACGGCGACGACCACCGCCCTGTCGCTCCTGCCGGTCCGCAGCAGCCGACTCACCGACGTCCTGAGGACGGCCTACCTCGCCGGCTGGACGCCCTCGTTCGCGATGATCCGCTCGTGCTTCTGGCTCGGGCTCGGCTACCTGTTCTTCACCGTCTGGAGCGCGTGGCCCGTGACCGACGCGACCCTCGTCGTGCTGTTCTCCGCCATCAGCCTCGGGCTCGCCGGGTACACCGTGTTCCGGCTCGTCGGCCTCGCCCGCGCGGTCCCGACCCGACCGGTGCGCCCGCGCGCTCGCAAGGCCTAGGCGGTCTCAGAGTCGGTCGGTCGTGAGAGCCACGCGATCGCGCCCTGCGCCGCGACCACGCCGGTGCTGAACGACGCCTGGAGCAGGTACCCACCGGTGGGCGCCTCCCAGCCGAGCATCTCCCCCGCGACGAACGTGCCCGGAACACGGCGCAGCATCAGCGACTCGTCGACCTCGTCCCACGCGATCCCGCCCGCCGTCGAGATCGCCCGGCCGATCGGCATCGGCGCGGTGACCACCACCGGCACCGCCTTGACCAGCGGGGCCGTCGTGGCGGCGTCGGTCGGCAGCGGTCCCCCGCTCGACTCGCGCAGCAGCGAGATCCCGACCGGGTCGAGCCCGATCGAGCGGCGCAGCCAGGTCGAACCGGAGTCCTTCGGGCGGCGGCGATCCTCGAGGCGCTCAGCCAGCTGGTCGACCGTCAGGTCCGGGCGCAGGTCGACCTCGAGGACGCAGCGCCCGTCGGTGTCGACGGCGTCGCGGATCGCGGCGCCGATCGCGTAGACCGGGCCGCCCTCGAGCCCGGTCCGGGTCACCATCGCGTCGCCGCGCGCCGGGCGTGCGGTGTGACCGCGGACGGTGAGCGCCACGTGCTTCAGCGGCGTCCCCTCGAAGCGGTCCGCGAACGTGCCGGTCCACTCGACCCGGACCCCGACGTTCGCGGGCCGCAACGGCGTCACCGCCACCCCCCGCTCGGAGAACGGTCCCAGCCAGCCGCCGTCGGAGCCCAGCCGCGGCCAGGATGCCCCGCCGAGCGCGAAGATCGCCGCGTCGGTCGTCACCTCGACCTCCGCGCCGTCGGCCCCCGTGAACCGCAGGCCGCCGGGGTGCTCCGTCCAGCCGAGCCACCGGTGCCGTCGCTCGATCCGGACGCCGAGGTCTGCCAGGCGTGCCAGCCAGGCGCGGACCAGCGGAGTGGCGCGGAATGACCGCGGGAACACGCGCCCGCTCGACCCGACGAACGTGGGTTCACCGAGGCCGGCGCACCAGTCGCGCACGTCCTGGGGGCCGAACACCTCGAGCATCGGCGCGAGGTGCTGGGCCGCGGTGCCGTACCGCGCCAGGAACGACTCGCGATCCTCGGAGTGCGTGATGTTCAGCCCGCCGTGGCCCGCCAGCAGGAACTTGCGGCCGGGCGAGGGCATCCGGTCGTAGACCGTGACCGTCACACCGGCGCGGGCCAGCACCTCGGCGGCGATCAGCCCCGCGGGTCCGCCGCCGATCACGGTGGCGGTGCTCATCGACCGGGCCGGGCCGAGCGGGCGGGGTGCACGCGCTGACGCTAGCCCACCGGGTCAGCCGCCGTGCTGCCCCGGGCCCCTCGTCCGCTGCACCGTGAGCTCGTAGGTGACGTCGACGACCGTGTTCTGCACCGGGTCGGCCGCCTCGATGACTCCTTCGATGTGGAGGGTGTGCGCGCCCAGCCGCAGCGACCGCAACGTCACGTAGTAGCCGGCATCGACGCAGGGACCCAGGAGGAACGGTCCGTCGGGCAGACCCGGCACGCCGAGCGCGGCGAACAGGTTGTCGGCAGGCATCGGCACCGAGAAGAGGCGTGACTCCTCGTAGCGGAGCTCGCTGCGGCGCAGCGCGGTGCCGTCGACCGTCACGCGCAGCCCCGTGGCCGCGTCCTTGAACCCCGCGACCTGGGCCCGCAGGTACTCCTCGGTCCGTTGCTCGGGCGGGTCGTCCGGGAACGAGAAGGATCCGAGGTTCACCACGGGAAAGACAACCTTCTTCCCGTACGGGATCGTGCACTCGCGCGTGACGGGGCCGACGAGGGAGCCGGCGAGGAACCAGGTCCGGCCGCGCTGGCCCTCGTCGCAGAACTCTCCGGTTGTGTCCGTCAGCGGGTTGGTCGAGGCCGGCTGCGCGAGGGCCCACTGCCAGAACTCGGCCCCCGTCGTGCCGTACCGGTGGCCGCCGCCGTCGTGTGCCAGGGCCGGACCGGCCGGTGCCAGGAGGGCGAGGATCAGGAGCGCCAGGACCAGCACTCTCGCTCGCGTCCTGCGGGGTCGGTGCATGAGGAACGTCATCGTGTCCTCCCCGGCCACGTCGACGGGACCTGCGTCCGCCCAGCGTCGACCCGTTCCGCCGCGGTGGTCAACCCCCTAGCGTGGCTCCCAGCGCCGGAGGGAGACGACGATGTCCGAGCCACCCGTGATCCCGTCGCCGGCCGTGCGCGCCCAGATCCTGGCCACCGAGCACTGGAGCCTGCTGGGCACTCGGAGCACGTTGTGGTCCGAGGTGATGAGCCGGATCACAATCCACCTGACCGTCGTGTCGGCGTCGCTGGTCGTGCTGGCGCTCGTCGCGCAGACCTCCGGGTTCGGCACCCCGTTCCGGATCTTGTCGATCGGGCTCGCGTCGGTCGCCCTGATCCTCGGCACGTTGACGGCCGTCCGCGTGATGAACGCGAGCCACGACGACAGCGCCCTCATCCTCGGCATGAACCGCATCCGCGCGGCGTACGTGGCTCTCGACCCGGGCGTCGCCGACTACCTGGTGACGTCGTGGGAGGACGGCCGGACCGGTCTGATGGGCACGTACACGATGGGCCTGCGCCGCTCCACCCTCAGCCACGTCATCGGGAGCACGTCGATGTTCGTGAACGTGGTGAACTCGCTGGTCGCGGGCACCCTGGGCGCCCTGGTGGCGAACGCGGCCGGTGCGTCCGCCACCGTGACAGCCGTCGTCGGCTCCGTCTGCGGCCTGGCCTACCTCGGCGCGTGGATGGAGTACGGCCGCCGCACCTTCGCCGAACCCGGTGCCGGCGTCACTGAGCCTGGTTGATCCGGACCATGTTCCCGGACGGGTCCCGGAACGCGCAGTCGCGCGGGCCCCAGTCCTGCTGGATCGGCTCCTGGAGGACCTCGGCGCCGGAGGAGCGCAGGTTCTCGAACGTGGCATCGAGGTCGTCCGTGCTGAAGACCAGCATCGGCAGGACGCCCTTGGTGAGCAGCTCTTGCATCACGTCCCCGTCGGCCTGGGAGCGGCCGGCGTGCGGGTCGGACAGGACGATGCCGAGGCCGGGCTGGGCGTCGGTGCCGAGGGTCACCCAGCGGTGCGCGCCGGAGGACACGTCGTTCTGGACCTTGAGGCCGAGTGCGTCGCCGTAGAAGGCGATGGCCTCGTCGACGTCGTTGACGGTGACGTTGGTGTACTGGAGTGAGATCGTCATGACGACGACGTTAGGACGCGGCCCCGGCCGAGGCTTCTCGAATCCTGCTCGATGCGTCGCGTGCCGGCCGCGTGTGCGTCTTGACCACGCAGGTGGGCATCGCCTTCACCGCCGCGTGCTCGTGGCGCCGGTAGGCCGTGGGGCTCTCGCCGACGATCTCGGTGAACCGCGAGCTGAACGAGCCGAGCGACGTACAGCCGACCGCCATGCACGCGTCCGTGACGCTCATGCCCCCGCGCAGCAGCGCCATCGCGCGCTCGATCCGGCGGGTCATCAGGTAGCTGTACGGCGTCTCGCCGTAGGCCGCACGGAACTTCCGGGAGAAGTGCGCGGGGGACATCAGCGCCTTCTGGGCCATGGTCGGGACGTCGAGAGGCTGGGCGTAGTCGCGGTCGATCAGGTCCCGGGCGCGGCGCAGGTGCGCGAGGTTCTCGAGCTCCTCCGGGGTCATTTTCCGACCGTAGCATCAGGCTCCGACGGCGTCTCGGGGCTGTCGGACGGCTCGCGCCGGGCGACCGCGAGAACGTGCCGACGCTCGAACGTGACCGCGTCGCCCGCGCGCAGCCCGCGCAGCTCGGCCGGGTCGGAGCGCAGGCTCCCCACCAGCTCCTCCTCGCCGACGGCGGTCACGCGGACCCAGACGCGTTCCCGGAGCCCGTCACGCGGCACGATCACCAGCTTGACGGCGTCCCCCACCTGCAACGCGGACGCCGCCTCGGGCACCCCGGCATGCCGCTCGACCGCGTCCGCAAGGCTCCACGGGGTCGATCGTCGGAACAGGTTCACCCGCGCGGCAGCACGGTCAGGACCCGCACCAGGTGGTCGTGGAACTCGGACATGAACCCGCGCAGGAAGTCGGCGGTCGCCTCGCTGTGGACCGCGCCGTCGGGGGTGAACACGTCCGGCGAGTAGTGGATGTAGGCCTCCGGGGATGTCATCTGGCGGGCGTTGCAGAAGCTCAGCACCGCGCGCAGGCTCTGCTGGCCTACCGCGGTTCCGATGGCCCCGACCGACGCCCCGATGACCGCGGCAGGCATGTGGTCGAACGAGTTCTGGCCCCACGGTCGCGACGCCCAGTCGATGGCGTTCTTCAGGGCACCGGGGATCGACCGGTTGTACTCCGGCGAGACGAACAGGACCGCGTCCACCGCGCCGATGGACGCCTTGAGCGCCGCGGCCTCGGGCGGGTAGTCCGCGTCGAAGTCCGGGCTGTACAGGGGCAGGTTGCCGATGGGCAGCTCGACGAACTCGAGGTCGTCGGGCGCGAGGCGGATGAGCGCCTTGGACAGCACCCGGTTGATGGACGTGGACGAGAGGCTTCCGACGAAGTACCCGACCATGTAGGTGCGCGGCATGGTGTGTTCCGTTCCCGGCGACCGTGCGGCCGTCGACGTCGACGAGTGCACGAACCTGTCGCGCTCCACGCTACGTCCGCGGCGCGCTGAGTACATTGCGAGACGGCAGGCGCTCCCTCACTGATCCCAGGAAGCCACGATGATCCGTCGCCGCCGGACCGCACTGACCCTCGGTCTGCTCGCCGCGGTCGCGACGGCCGCCTGCACTCCCCCGGAGCCCGAGCTCTCCGGCGAGCACGTCGACGTCGTCGGGCTGTGGAGCGGACCCGAGTACGACGCCTTCGCGACCGTCGCGTCCGCCTGGGAGGAGGACACCGGCGCAGTGGTCGACTGGCGGGGCTCGCGGGACATCGCGCGCGACCTGGCCACGCGCCTGGAGGCCGACAACCCGCCCGACCTCGCCGTCCTGCCGAACCCCGGCCTCCTGCACGACCTTGCCGACGAGGGCGCCCTCGTCCCGCTGGACGCCGACCGGTTCGACCAGGACTACTCCCCGGCCTGGCTCGACCTCGGCAGCGACGGCAGCGAGCTGTTCGGGGTGTTCGCCAAGGTGTCGAGCAAGGCGACGGTCTGGTACTCGCCACCGACGTTCGCGGCCGGCGGCTACGCCGTGCCCTCGACCTGGGACGACCTCACCGCGCTCGCCGACCGGATGGTCGCAGACGGTCGCACCCCGTTCTCCGTCGTCGCCCCGAAGGGTCCCGGCTCCGGCTGGGCGCTGACCGACTGGGTGGCGCAGCTGGTGCTCGGCGCCTGCGGCCCGGAGGTCTACGACCGGTGGGTCGCCGCCGAGATCCCGTGGACCGACGACTGCGTCCGGGGCGCGTTCGACAGGTTCGTCGCGATCGTCGGAACGCCCGGCTACGTGCTGGGCGGCACCGACGGGATCCTCACGACGAGCGACGCCGACGGGATCCTCCCGCTCTACACCGACCCGCCGAGCGCCCCGATGTACCCCATGGCCTCGTTCGCGCAGGGGTTCATCACCTCGGCGTACCCGGACCTGGTGCCGGGCGACGGCTACGACTGGTTCCCGTTCCCCGCCGTCGATCCCGAGCACGCCGACGCGATCACCGTCGGCGGCGACGTCGTCGTGCTGATGACCGACACACCCGCCGGCCGTTCGTTCCTGACGTTCCTCGCCGGGGCCGACGCGCAGGCGGCCTGGGTGGAGCTGGGCGGCTACACCTCGGCGAACAGGGACGTCCCGCCCGACGCCTACTCCGACCCCGTCGCTCTCTCCATCGCCGACCAGCTCACCCAGGCCGACGTCACCCGCTTCGGCGCCGGCGACCTCATGCCCGCGGAGGTGCAGCGTGCCTGGTGGGCGGGGATGCTCGACCTCGTCGAGGACCCGACGACCCTGGACGCCCTGCTCGCCTCCCTGACGCAGCTCGCCGCGAACGCGGAGTGAGCCGGCCCGTCGTCAGGGACCGGCGGTCGCCAGCCGCTAGCGCCGGCCGTCACTCGCGTTCCCCGCCGACCAACGCCCGCACCGTGTCGATCGTGTCCGCCTCGGCCGCCGACGTGTCGTCCCGGTACCGGACCACCCGAGCGAAGCGCAGTGCGAGCCCACCCGCGTACCGGCTCGAACGCTGGAGCCCGTCGAACGCGATCTCGACCACCTGCTTCGGACGCAGGTGCACCACCCAGCCGTCGAGCGGAGTCGTCGCCAGCTCGGTGAACCGCTCCGTCTGCCACCGCAGCATCTCGTCGGTCATGCCCTTGAAGGTCTTGCGCGCAAGGCGGTGACGAAGGCCCGTCGTGGATCCGGCTTCGAAGGCCCAACCACCTTGGTCCCAGGACGGCTAGCGTCCGTCCCATGACTCACGCAGACGCGTTGTTCTCGATCACGAGGTCGTTGTGGGAGCGGCTGACTGTTGAGATGCGCGGCGTCGCGTACTTGCTGGACGACTCCACGCTCACCGTGCGGTTCCTTCTCGCCAGCGAGCCCGACGAGGAAACACTTGAGCTGATCTCCGAAGCAGAGGCCGAGTGCCTCGCCGACTTCTGGCCGACCCATCAGGTCTCGTACGTCGCGGAGCATCTGCCGAAGGATGACGTACGTCAACTACGCCCCGGCGAACGCTGGGTCATCATTCGATACGAGTCGGCCCTGGCGTGAGGCACGGCGTTCAGGCCAGCGCGCGCACGGTGTCGATCGTGTCCGCCTCCGCCGCCGTCTTGTCGTCGCGGTAGCGCAGGACGCGGGCGAACCGCAGCGCCACGCCGCCGGGGTAGCGCGACGAGCGCTGGAGCCCGTCGAACGCGATCTCGACCACCTGCTCCGGCCGGACGGTCACCACCCAGCCATCGTCGCCCGTCGAGAGCTCCGTGAACCGCTCCGTCTGCCACGCCAGCATCTCGTCGGTCATCCCCTTGAACGTCTTACACGCAACGCGATGACGGAAGCCGACGATCGCTCCGGAGGGGGGTCCAGGCATGATGGCGTCGTGGATGCACGGGAGGAGGCGTTCGAGGCCGAGGTGCGCGACCGGTTCGAGCACCTGGTTGACGCGGGGTTCCTCCCACTGCCGATCACACGACCGGCGGCGGGCGGACGCAGACCTCGAGAGTTGAGCGTCTGCTACCAGTCCGAGAACGCGCGGGTCGATGTGGCACTCGTCCTGGGCTTCATGGGCGAAGAGTTCGTCGTCACCCGGTTGACCACGACTGCGTCCCGGTACGAGTTCGGGCCTGCGACGGCTCACAAAGGCCACGAGATGCGCAAAGCACTGGACGCTCAGTCACGGTTGGTCGCCGCCACGCTCCGCGCGGGTTCGTGAGCGGCCCGGCCGCTCAACCCGCCAGCGACCGCACCATCTCGATCGTGTCCGCCTCGGCCGCAGTCTTGTCGTCGCGGTAGCGCAGGACGCGGGCGAAGCGCAGGGCGACGCCGCCGGGGTACCGGGTCGACCGCTGGAGCCCGTCGAATGCGATCTCGACGACCTGCTCGGGGCGCACGTGCACCACGTACCCGTCGGTAGGACCGTCGGCGAGTTCCGTGAACCGTTCCGTCTGCCAGCGCAGCATCTCGTCGGTCATGCCCTTGAACGTCTTGCCCAGCATCACGAAGCCGTCACCGTCGCGGGCGCCGAGGTGGATGTTCGACAGCAGCCCCTGCCTGCGCCCGGACCCCCACTCGACCGCGAGCACGACGAGGTCAAGAGTGTTCCGCGGCTTGACCTTGATCCACGCGGCCCCGCGCCGGCCGGCCTCGTAGGGGGCGTCGGCCGCCTTGATGACGACACCCTCCTGACCCGCGCGGACCGTGTCGGTGAAGTACGCCCGGGCGGCGTCGACATCTCCGGTGACCAGGCGTTCCACGACGGAGGAGCCGGCGACGGCATCGAGCGCGTCGAGCCGGCGCAGCAGCGGCGCGTCGAGCAGGTCGACGCCGTCGACATGCAGGCAGTCGAAGAAGAACGGGGTCAGGGTGACCGCGGCGGCCACCTCGGCGTCCTTGGTCGCCGATCGGGCTGACGTCTCCTGGAACGGTCGCGGCCGCCCGTCCGGACCGACGGCCAGCGCCTCGCCGTCCAGCACGAGCTCGGTCGCCGGCATGGCCCGCACCACGTCGACGATCTCGGGCACACGGTCGGTGATCTCGTCGAGGCTGCGCGTGAACACCCGCACCTCGGAACCCTGCCGGTGCACCTGGATGCGGATGCCGTCGAGCTTGCTGTCCACGACCACGGGTCCCGGACCCAGGCTCGCCCAGGCGCCGTCGACGTCCGGGGCGGACTGCGCGAGCATCGGCCGCACGGGCCGCCCGACGACGAGCGTGAAGGCCGCGAGCGCCGCCGCCGGTTCCGGGGACGTGAGCGCGGCGACCGCGACCGGCTCGGTGTCCCCCGCCATCATCGCGGCGCGGCGCACCACGTCCGGCGGCACGCCGGCAGCCTCGGCGACCGCGTCGAGCAGCAGCGCGTCGAGCGATCCCTGCCGGAGCTCGCCGGTGACCAGCCCGCGCAGGAGCCGCTGCTCGTCGGGAGTCGCGGCCCCGAACAGCGCCGCCGCCTGCGTGCTGCGGGCGGTCCCGGAACCGGGTCCGACCAGCAGCGACATCGCCTCGAACGCGGCATCGACCTGCGCGACCGTCAGGCTCGGGGTCTCGGCAGGCTCCGGCAGGGAGGCCAGCGACCGCCACCCCAGGCCGGTCCGCCGCTGTCGCAGCTGACCGCCGAGGTACCGCGACACGATGCCGACGTCCGACGCCGGGGTGCGCCGCAGCAGATCCACCAGCAGCGCGCGCTTGGCCAGGCGCGACCGGGTGGTGGCCAGCGCGGACGAGGTCGTCGCGAGGTCGGCGAAGAGCATGTCGGCATCTTCCCGCCGACCGCCCACATCCGCCGCCGCTCAGAGGAGCTGGAGCGTCCGGTCCGCGAGCGCCAGCGTGATCGTCTGCCCCCAGGTCGCGGTGAGCCTGTCGGCCTCGAGCCCGTCGCCGAACACGACGAGCGCGTCGGACTCGACCACGACCGTCAGGGCCTCGCCGTCCACCAGCCGTCCGGCGGTCAACGAGGTCGCGGTCGACGGCGACGGCCATGCCTCCCGCACGAACCAGGCGAGCGCACGGTCGGCGACCCCGGGGAGCTCGACCCCGGCGCGCCGCTCGCGGTGGATCGACGCCGCCCACCCCGTGGCGCCCGTCCCGGTCGCGGCGATCAGGCCCGACGACGACTGCGACTCGACGACGCCCGCCGCACCGATCCGGTACCGCGCCGACTGATGGCTCGGGTGCCCGACGAAGACCTCGTTCAGCGCATCGAGAGACTCTCCGTCGTCCAGCGTGGCGGTCACCATGGCCCGCGACTGCACCGCGGCGTTCCCCCGGACGACGGCCCGCAGCAGGTCCGACGCCTCCCGCGGCCGGTGCGTCACCAGCACGCCGGCGTTGCGCCCCGGCTCGGGGTCGATCCCGACGACCACCTGCGTGCCGACGTACTTGGCGACGTTGGCGACGAGCCCGTCCTGCCCGACGACCACGACGACATCGCCGGGCTCGAACCCGAAGCGGTACAGGTCCCCCCGCTCGACGTCGCCGCGCCGCCACTCGCCCGGGACGGCCGCGCGGACCTCGCCGAGCGCCGCGTCCTGGGCATCGTGCCGCCCCTGTACGTCGGCGAGGGTGCGGCCACGCGTGCGCAGGAAGAACTCCGCCTGCCCACGGGTGCCGTGCCGTTCCAGCAGCCCGTCGAGCTCGGTACGCCGGTGCACGACGACGACGCGCGGGGCGAGGACCACGTCACGCCCCCTTGCTGCCGACCAGGCCTGCCAGCGCACCGGTGACCAGGTCCGGCGTCACGGTCAGGTTCCCGATGCTCGGCAGGTTGCCGGCCAGCTCGCGCATGGCCAGCGCCGCCAGCACGTCACGATCCACCCCGGCGTAGGCGGCGAGCCGCGCAGCCTCGGCGGCACCCTCGGCCTCGCCGACGATACGGGTGCTGTGCGCGTTCGCCTCCGCCAGGAGGCCCTGACGCTCCGCGGCGGCGTTCGCCTCGATCAGCGCGGCGGCCGCCGCCTCGCTCGCACGCGTGCGGGCGTTGGCGCCGTCCTGCGACACCAGCTGCTGCTCGCGCAGCGCCAGCTCGATCCGGTTGGCCAGCTCGTTCTCCGCGATGGCCCGCTCGCGCTCCACCGCGAGCGCCCGGCGCTCGAACGTCGACTTGTCGGCCTCGCCCTGCGCCTGCTCGCGCGCCGGCGTCTGGAGGAACCGCTCCATGTCCGCCTCGGCACGCACCGAGCCGATGCGCGCGCCCAGCACCTGGATCCCCGTCGAGGCCAACCGCTCGTCGGCGAGCAGCCCCTCGGTCACCAGCCTGCGCAGCGCGCCGCCGCCCGAGGTCACCGCCTCCAGGACGGTCATCCCGGCCAGCGCGTCCATGACCTGCCCGGTCGCCAGCTCGCTGAGCAGGTGCGCCACCTGCTCCAGGGGGTTGCCGGTCCAGCGCCCGGTGTCCGGGTCGATGGCGAAGTCGAGCCGGCCCGCCACCAGCGTCGGGTCCTCGAACCGGAAGCTCACCGTCACCTGGACCGCCACGTCCTGGAAGTCGGCGGTCCGTGCGTGCGCGACCAGCGGGAGCTCGCGGTCGTCGACCGGGATCTCGCTGATCACCGCCGACAGGGGCCGGAACCAGAAGGCCAGCCCGGCACCGTCGTGGCGGAGGCGCCCGGCGTGCAGGTGCAGCACGTGCGACGTGGGCGCGGTGCGCAGGTGGCGGGCGAACGGGTAGCGCTTGATGGTGGCCATCTCAGGTCCTCTCCAGGGTTTATCGTCAGATCGACCTTAACTAGCCAGCCTTGTTCTCGTCAACTTGACGATATAGCGTCACTCGCATGCCGACCTTCCCGCCGTTCGCCGTGACCGTGGACCTGGTCGTGCTCACCGTCCGGCACGACGAGCTGCACGCGCTCCTGGTCACCCGCGGCGAGGAGCCGTTCCTCGGCCGGCCCGCGCTGCCCGGCGGATTCGTTCGGCCCGACGAGGACCTGGTCGACGCTGCGACCCGCGAGCTCGCCGAGGAGACCGGGGTGCAGCGCGGCGGCGCGCACCTCGAGCAGCTGGGGTCCTACGGCAGCCCGCGCCGCGACCCGCGCATGCGCGTGGTCTCCATCGCCTACCTGGCGCTGGCGCCCGACCTGCCCGACGCGCACCCGGGGGGCGATGCCGCCGCGGCGGGCTGGGTCCCCGTCGCCGCCGCCCTCGAGGACGACCTCGCGTTCGACCACCGCGCGATCCTGGCCGACGGCGTCGAGCGCGCCCGGGCCAAGCTCGAGTACACGTCGCTGGCCACCGCGTTCTGCGCCCCCGAGTTCACCGTCTCGGAGCTGCGCCGCGTGTACGAGGCCGTCTGGGGCGTCGCGCTGGACCCGCGCAACTTCCACCGCAAGGTCACCAGCACGGCCGGGTTCCTCGCAGAGACCGGCCGGTCCGTCGTGGACGGCCCCGGCCGCCCCGCCACCCTCTACCGCGGCGGCCCGACGACCGCGCTTCACCCCCCGCTCACCCGCGAGCCGGGCTAGGCGTCGATGCCGCCGTCGACGTACAGCCAGCGGCCGTCCTCGCGCACGAAGCGGCTGGTCTCGTGCAGCCGGCCGCGCTGACCGATCGCGGTGCCGTCCTCGAGCCGGTAGTGCGCGACGAACTCGACGGTGCCGGTGTCGTCCCACGGCCCGCCCGCGTCGGTACGCACGATGTCGAGCCGGCGCCACGCCATGTTCACGTCGAGCTCGAGCTCGTCGGGGCGCGTGCTCGGGTGCCACGTGGCCAGCAGGTAGTGGGTGGCCCGGGTGGCGAAGCCGGTGTAGCGCGAGCGCATGAGGGCCTCGGCGGTGGGCGCTCGGCGCCCGTCACCGAGGTACTGGCCGCAGCAGTCGCCGTACGTGTCGCCGGACCCGCACGGACAGCGGTCGTCGTGCTCGTTCATCGGTCTCCCCGCCTGGTCGTCGGGGCGAACCTAGCAACTGTGCCCGGGGCTCGCAGAGGGGGCCCAACCCCTCCGCGACGGGGAGTGTGAGCAGACCGATTCGCTTCCGACGTTCCGGTCAGAGCCATAGTGCCGTACGGTTGAGCCTGTAGTCGCAGTGAATCGCTTGTCATGACGGCCAAGGAAACTTGGCAGGACGTTCTCGAGGACCACCTCGGAGACGGACGACGAACACCGTGAATACCGGTCCCGGTCACCCGGGAGTTGTCCATACCGCACGTGAGAGAAGAGAACATCATGCCTGTTGGCACCGTGAAGTGGTTCAACGCCGAGAAGGGCTTCGGCTTCATCGCCCCCGAGGACGGCGGACCCGACGTCTTCGCGCACTACAGCGCCATCACCACGAGCGGCTACCGCACGCTCGAGGAGAACCAGAAGGTCCAGTTCGAGGTCACGCAGGGCCCCAAGGGCCCGCAGGCGTCGAACATCACGCCTCTCTGAGCTGATCTGAGCTCATAGCTCACTCGCACGAGACCCCGGCCTCATGTGGCCGGGGTCTCGTCGCATCATCACCGAGGCGCCCCCGATCCAGCTCATCTCCGACCGCACTCGCGCCGCGCATCAATTTCGCACGACCGACAGGACGGACGCCATGAGCTCCTCGACGCTTACCCCCACACCGCCCAGGCCTCGCGACAGAGCCGTCAGCGACTTCACCGAGCTGACCCGCACGGTCCAGGCCGCCGGCCTGATGAAGCGCCGCCCCGCGCACTACGCCGTGCGGCTGTCCGCCGCCGTGCTGGCCGTGCTGGGCCTGATCGCCACGATCATCCTGGTCGGTGACTCCTGGTGGCAGATCGCCGTCGCCTTCGCCGCCGCCGTGATCCTCACGCAGGTCGCGTTCCTCGGCCACGACGCCGCGCACCGCCAGATCTTCGCCAACGGGCACGCGAACAACTGGGCCTCCCTCGTGCTCGCCGACCTGTTCGTCGGCTTGAGCTACGGCTGGTGGCAGCGCAAGCACACGCGCCACCACGCCAACCCGAACAAGATCGGCTACGACGGGGACATCGAGCTCGACGCCCTCGCCTTCACGCCCGAGCAGGCCGCGAAGCGCACGTCGAAGCTGGGGGTCTGGTACCTGAACCACCAGGGCTGGTTCTTCTTCCCCCTGCTCTTCCTCGAGGGCGTCGCCCTGCACGTAGCCGCCGTCCAGCGCCTGTCGTCGCGCGACAAGCTCGAGCACCGGGCCGCGGAGATCGTCATGATGACCATCCGCCTCGTCGGTGGCACCGCGCTCGTGTTCCTGTCGATGTCGTGGCCGATCGCCCTGGTGTTCCTGGCCGTGCAGATGGGCGTCTTCGGGTTCTACATGGGCGCCTCGTTCGCCCCGAACCACAAGGGCATGCCGCTGATCCCCAAGGACTCGCGCCTCGACTTCCTGCGCCGCCAGGTGCTGACCAGCCGGAACATCGGCGGCGGCAAGTGGGTCGACGTGTTGATGGGCGGGCTCAACCACCAGGTCGAGCACCACCTGTTCCCGTCGATGCCCCGCCCGTCGCTGCGTCGGGCCAAGCCGATCGTGCAGGCGTACTGCCGCGAGCACAACATCCCGTACGTGCAGGTGTCGCTGCCCCGCTCGTACTCGATCATCGTGAACTACCTGAACACGGTCGGTAAGCCGGACCGCGACCCGTTCAACTGCCCGATGACGGCCATGTACCGCGTCTGACCTCAGGCACCACGAGGCCCCCGTCGTCCACCCGGACGGCGGGGGCTTCGTCGTTCAGGCGACGACGTCCCGGCGGCGGAAGCCGACGACGCCGACCACGACGAGCGCGACACCGATGGCCACCAGGACGAGGAGCGGGCCCGGCGCCACCGCGTCCAGCGGGTAGGCGGGGGTGTGGCTGAACGGCGACAGGTCCTGGAGCCAGGACGGCAGGTCGAGCAGCGCGCCCAGCTGACCGACCACCAGCGACCAGAGCACCAGAGCCCAGCCCAGCGCGACGAGCCGCGGCACCCAGCCGTAGAGCGCCGTCATGAAGCCCACGACCACCAGGACCGCGGGCAGCTGGACGAGGGCGGCCCCGAGGATCTGCCCCGTGTAGCCCCAGTCACCGGCTGCGAGGCCGTTGCCGGTACCCATCGCGAGCGCTCCGACGACGAGCAGGACGACCGTCCCGACGCTCACCACCAGCACGTTCACCAACAGGTACGCCGTGCGCCGCACGGAGCGCCCGAGGATCAGCTCGGTCCGCCCGGCGGTCTCCTCGGCGTGCAGCCGCGCGAGCGACGCGACGACGTAAGCCCCCGCGGCGAGCGCGATGAACCCCATGATCGTCACGACGAAGACGTCCTGCATGGCCCCGGCGCCGCCGAGCTGCTCGATGATCTGCTGGACCTGCGGGCTGTCCCCGGCGATGTCACCGACCGAGCTCAGCAGGAACCCGCCCAGCAGCAGGTACGCGGCCACGGGCACCACCCAGGTGACCAGCGTCTGGCCCTGCAGGCGCCACGCCAGCGCCTGCACCGAGCGGAGCCCGGGGGCGTCGGCGGGCCCGGGACGGTCGGCGATGAGCCCGGCGCCCAGGTCACGGGTGGCCTGGATCCGGTAGCCGACGCCCGCGCCGAGCACGAGCACCGCGACGCCCAGCAGCACCAGCCCGAGCCGGTCGTCGCCGTAAGGGTCGATCTTCTGGCCCCACCCCATCGGGCTCAGCCAGGACAGCCACGAGAGCGAGTCCTGCACGTCGGCCGCGGCCCGCAGCGCGTACGTGCCCACCAGGACGGAGACCGCGATGCTGGACGCAGTCCGGGCGACCGACGCCAGCTGCACTGTGACGGCGGCGATCCCGACGCCCGCGAGCCCGGAGACGAGGTTCTGGAACGCGAAGGCCAACGCACCCAGCGCGCCCTGCCCCACCAGCGGCAGCGCCACCCCGAACGAGGCGACGCCGACCATGACGAGGGCGGCGAGCAGCCCCGCGGTCAGGGGTGCCAGCCGGCCGACGCGCAAGGAGCCGACCAGCTCGAGCCGGCCCGCTTCCTCCTCTCGACGCGTGTGCCGCACGGTGGCGAGCGCCCCGATGATGCCGACCACCAGCGCCAGGAACGCGCCGATGCGCCAGGTGGCCATGGCGCCGACGGACTCCGGGTGCAGCGCCGGACCGAGCAGCGCGAGGAAGGCGGTGTTGGAGCCGACGGTGGCTGCCAGCTGCTGCCGCTCGACGACGGTCGGGTAGGCGCTCTGGATCGCCGCCAGGGTCGACGCGACCATGAGGACGAGGATGACGACGGTGACCGGTATCCGGACCCGGTCGCGCCGCAGGGCGAGCCGCAGGAGAGCGCCGGTTCGGGTCAGCCGCCCGCCCCCGCGCGCGACGGTGGGGGTGGCGGGCGCGAGTGCGACGGCGGTCATCGCGAGGTCACCCCGTCCGACTCGAGCGCGGCCAGCTCGTCGCCGTACTCGCGCAGGAACAGCTCCTCGAGCGACGGCGGGGTGATGGTCAGCGACGACGGAGCCAGGTCGGCGAGCGCGCGGGTGACCTGCGGCAGCGCGTCGTTGTCGGTGTGGAACACCACGTGCCCGTCGACCACGGCCAGGTCGTGCACGCCGGGCAGAGCCGCCAGAGCGGTGGTGTCCCCCGCGACGACCGTGCTCACCTTGGCGCGCGTCAGGTGTCGCAGCTCGGCGAGCGTGCCGGACTGCACGGTCTTGCCCTGCCGGATGATCGTCACGGTGTCGCAGAGCTCCTCGACCTCCGCGAGGATGTGGCTGCTCAGCAGCACGGACACGCCCTCGGCCTTGGCCTCCCGGACGCAGCGCTGGAACACCGCCTCCATCAGCGGGTCGAGGCCGGACGTCGGCTCGTCGAGCACCAGCAGCTCGACGCCCGGGGTGGCCAGGGCCGCGACGAGGGCGACCTTCTGGCGGTTGCCCTTGGAGTAGGTGCGGGCGCGCTTGGACGGGTCGAGCTCGAACCGCTGGAGCAGCTGCTCCTTGCGGCCCTTGTCGGCCGACCTCCCCGACAGGCGCACGAGCAGGTCGATGGCCTCGCCGCCGGTGAGGGTGGGCCACAGGGTGACGTCGCCCGGGACGTAGGCGAGCCGGGCGTGCAGCGCGACGGCGTCGGCCCAGGGGTCGCCGCCGAGCAGGCGGGCGGTGCCGGCGTCGGCCCGCAGGAGGCCGAGCAGGACACGGATGGTCGTCGACTTGCCCGACCCGTTGGGGCCGAGGAAGCCGGCGACCTGCCCGGCGGGCACGACGAGGTCGAGCCCGTCGAGAGCATGGGTGGTGCCGAACGACTTGTGCAGTCCGGCGACCTCGATGGCGGCACTGGTCATGACATTCCTTCAGGTGAGCAGGGAGAGGGGGTGCGGGTGTCCGGGCCGGTCAGGGCGACGGGTCACCGGCCATCGCCGTGCGGTACTCGTCGAGCAGGTCGCTGCTGGTGAGCAGGCCGTCGGTCATCATCTCGAGGCCGGGCAGGAGCACGGTCTGCCACATCTGCCCGAGGGCGCCCGCGGGGTCGACGGTCGGGGACACCCCCCGGCCGGCGTCGGCCTCCAGCTGCGCGATCAGGAGCATGCCGACGGTCGTCGCGATGAGGTACCGCGCCCGGCCGGGCGGGTCGCTCGACGGGCGGACCGTGCCGGCCTCGACGGCCTCCTCCAGGTACGCCGCCGCGTCGGCGACCATCCCCTCGACGAACTCGGCCGCCAGCGGGCCGCCCTCGAGCAGGCAGCGCACCACGTAGCCCACCAGCGGGGCGTACTCCGCCGCGTTGCTCATCTCGCCGAGGATCTGCCCGGGCGACCACTGCGTGATCGCCTCCGCCTTGACCTCGCGGATGGTGCGCCGCACGTGCGCGTCGCACTCGCCGCGCAGCCGCTCCTTGGAGCCGAAGTGGTGGATCACCAGCCCCGGGCTCACGCCGGCGTCCGCCGCGATCGCCCGCAGTCCGACGCGGAACCCGTCGCGACCGAACCGCACGACCGCCGCGTCGCGGATGCGGGCGCGAGTGGTGAGGTCATCGGCTGAACGCACGTTCACCAGACTAAACACTCGTTCAGTCTTCTGGCAAGAAAGGGCGCCGGTCGGTAGTGACCCCGACCGGCGCCCCGAGGCCGCGCGTGCCCGCGCGCTCCTCCGTCGATGCTCAGTCGAGCATCGAGATCACCTGCTGCGCCTGGTACCCGAGGACCGCCCGCGCGGTCGGCGTGACCGTCGAGAGCCGGGACCGCGGCGTGAGCAGCTGGACGTAGGCCTCCAGCGACTTCACCGCGATCTTCTCGTTGCCCGCGTCGGCCGCCCTATCGGCCACCTCGAGCGCGGCGAGCAGCCCCGCGACGGCGACGCCCTTCACCGCACCCGCGGCGATCTGGGCCTTCGTCGCGTCACGCAGAGCGTCGATGCTGCCCGGCGCGTAGTACGACGGCACGGGCACCTGCGTGTAGTCCGTGTCCGAGGCCAGGTAGAAGCCCACGTCCGACGGCTGGTTGTAGGTGGTCTGCTGACGGGCCACCTCGACGCGGTACTGCGGGTCCTGCATGAGCGTGTACATCTTCGTGTGGCTCAGCGCCGTGCTGGTGAACAGCCGGATCGCCGACGAGTCCTCGGTGCGGACCAGCAGCTCCTCGCGCGAGTCGCCCAGGACGTCCGCGACGAGCGACGGGTTGCCCTTGGTGCCGTTGTTCGAGCGCGTCCCGGTGGCGGTGAGCTGGCGGCCGCGGGTCCAGTCGTCGATGGTGACATCCTGGGCCGCGGAGCCGTTGACGATCTGCGTGGTGCCGTCGGGCAGCCACTTGATGCTCATGTTGGTGCCCGGGATGGCGCCGGGCGTGAACGTCCCCGTCGCCGAGTACAGCCCCAGCGAGCCGGAGCCGCCGGGCAGGCTCGCCCAGACCTCGAGCCCGCGGACCCCGGGGAGCACGTCGCCGATCATCGAGCGGCCCGTGTCGGCCCCGGAGTACTTGCCGAACAGCACCTGACCGGTCTTCGCGTCCCGCAGGTCCATGCCGTAGGGCGCGAACGTCGCGCCCTCGTGCGAGGTGTAGATCTCCAGGCCCGGGCGGTCCGGGTCGATGTCGGTGACGTGCATGGCGTCGCCGTGCCCGAGCCGGACCACCTGGCCGGGTGCCGCGCTGCCGGGCGGGAGGGTGTCGAACGACGAGTACAGGACGGAGCCGTCGTCGTCGATCGTCGCGGCGCCGTAGACGATCTCCTGCTTGCCGTCACCGTCCACGTCGGAGGCCGACAGCGAGTGGAAGCCCTGCGTGGTGATCGTCCCGTACACCGGGTCGGTGCCGTCGCGGCCGTGCGGGCCGTCGTTGAACGGGTTGGTCATGGGGACGTGGCCGGAGTCGACGTACCACCGCTCCTTCAGCGAGCGGCCGTCCCAGTCGTACGCGACCAGCGTCGTGCGCGTGTAGTAGCCGCGGGCGAACACCGCCGACGGCGTCTGCCCGTCCAGGTAGGCCACGCCGGACAGGAAGCGGTCGACGCGGTTGCCAGGCTCGATGCGGGCCATGGCGTAGTCGCCCCACATCAGGCCGTCGTCGCCGCGGCCCGGCTTGTAGTCGATGGTCTGGAGCTCCTTGCCGGTGGCCCCCGCGAACACCGTGAGGTACTCGGGGCCGTCGACGATGAAGCCCTCGAAGTTGCGCAGCAGGTTGCGGGCGCTGCGGCTGGGCGCGTAGACGTCGATGAAGTAGGTGGCGAGCGCCGTGGCGTCCTGGACCGAGAGCGGGTACGCGTACTGCGGCGCGATCCCCAGCGCCGCCTCGACCGTCGACGGCCAGTGTCCCGCGACGACCTCCGGGTGGCTGCTCCAGCCCTGGAGCATGGTGACCAGGTGGTCGAAGTACCCCGTCTTGCTCAGCCGGTAGTCGACCGTGTCGGTGACCCCGGCGTCGCGGTCACGCTTCGGCAGCGAGACGTACGTCGAGCTGGCGACCGAGCCGTCAGCCGCGTACCGCGTGATCTTGCTGCCGGGGGCCGTCTTCATCATCAGCTCGGCCTTGCCGTCGCCGTCGAAGTCGTAGACGGGGAACTGCGTGTAGTGCGCGCCGGCCCGGATGTTCACGCCCAGGTCGATGCGCCAGAGCTGGGTGCCGTCCTGCTCGTACGCGTCGACGTAGACGTTGCCGGTGTAGCCGAGCTGGCTGACGTCCTTCGAGTTGGAGGGGTCCCACTTGACGATGTACTCGTACTGGCCGTCGCCGTCCACGTCGCCGACGGACATGTCGTTGGCGGAGTAGGTGTACGCCTCGCCGACGGGGGTGACCCCGTCGGCCGGCTTGTGCAGCGGGATGTCGAGGCTCGGCTGCGCCCACGGGGTCGCGTCGGTGCCGTCCACCTCGACGCCGCCGACGAGCGCGGCGACGCGGTAGCGGGAGGTCGCCGTGCCGGCGGGGTCGACGAAGTTGGTGGAGTCCGTGACCGTGCCGACCCTGACCCCGTCGCGGTAGACCGCGAAGTCCGGGCCGGTGAGACCCGTGGCCGTGGCACCGGTGACCTCGCTGGCCAGCAGCCGCCAGGACAGGAACACGCCCTCGCCGGTGACTGCAGCGACGAGGCCGCGGTCGAGGCGCTCGAGCGTCAGCCCGTCGGGCCCCTTGGTCGGACCGTGCCCGAGCGTCGCCGCGGCCGGCGCGGCGGAGGCGGGGGCGGCCGCCAGCGTGCCCAGGAGCAGCGCGGAGCCCGCGAGCAGCGCGGCACCGGTGACCGTTCGTCCTCGTCGTTGCGTCAGACTCATCCTTGAATCCTTTCAATCGGCTGGGCGTCCCCCACGCGGACACGAGTCCCTCGTGAGGAAGGCCGGGGGCGCCTTTGACCCCGACCGATCACGACCGTATCGCCTGGTTCACCCGAGTCAACCCGGTCTGCGACATTCGCAGGATTCCGCCGTCGGGAGCGCTCCCGACGGCGGAAACCGCTATCCGGAAGCCCGTCCGCGCAACCCGCCGGAGAGGTCACCCGTGGGGTGGGCACGGTCGACGCGCCCGTCACCTAGACTCCGACCGTGATCTTCAAGGCGGTGGGCGAGGGCAGGCCCTACCCGGACCACGGGCTCGAGACGGCCAAGCAGTGGGCCGAGGTCCCCCCGCGCCAGGTGCGGCTCGACGAGCTGGTCACCACCAAGCGGACCCTCGACCTCGACGCGCTGCTCGCGGAGGACTCGACGTTCTACGGCGACCTGTTCGCGCACGTCGTCCAGTACCGCGGCGTCATGTACCTGGAGGACGGCCTGCACCGGGCCGTCCGGGCCGCGCTCCACCAGCGAGCGCTCCTGCACGCACGAGTTCTGGTGGTCAAGTGACGGAGCAGGACCGCGGTCGTCAGCTGCGTCGACGGCACATGCACGAGCGCCAGGCCGTGATCTTCGGCGTGCTGCTGGCGGCCCTGGCACTGGCCGGCCTCGGCGCCGCCGCGATCTTCACCGGCAGCCTGCACCTGCCCGTGTTCGCGCGCGAGTTCGCCGCCGCACCGTCCCCGACCGCCACGCAGGACCCGTACCCGTGCCCACCGGCGGGCGCGCTTCCCGTGCCTGCCGCCCAGGTCACCGTCAAGGTCTACAACGCGACCACCCGGGTGGGCCTCGCGGGAGCAACCGCCGAGGGCCTCGCGGCGCGCGGCTTCGTCATCGCGCTCACCGAGAACGCGCTCGCCACGTACGACGGCACGGCCCGCATCATCTTCGGCACCACCGGCGTGGCCCAGGCGTACACGCTCGCCGCGCACGTCGACGGCGCGGTGCTCGTCCTCGACGCCCGTGTCGACGCCTCCGTCGACCTGGCGCTGGGCGCCGAGTTCGCCGAGCTCAAGCCCTTGGACACGGTGGTCCTCGACCCTGCGGTCCCGCTCGTCGCCCCCGAGGGGTGCATCCCGTTCGACCAGGTCGTCGCACCCGCCGCCCCCGCCGTGACCGAGACGCCTGCCGCCGGCTGATCGTGCGGTCGTCCTCCCGTCGTGCCACGGTGGAACCATGACCGCGGTCGCCGACCGCGCACGACGTGGGAGGTCGACGATGACCGAGTCCAACTACGGCCCCGATCCCGTTCCGCAGACGGCTCCCGAGGCCCCGCCCGCGCCCGACGACGCCGAGTCGGCGGACGCGTACCTCGACGCCACGCGCCCAGCGGTGTTCCCGGTCGCCGGCGCCACCACCGGAACGGTGCCGCCGCCCCTGGATCCCGGCCGGACTCCCTGATCCCACCGCGAACAGCACCACCCCGGCCTCGACGCGCGGGCTAGCCTGAGAGCCCGCCCGTCCGTCGGCCACGTCACGGCCCCGCTTCCCGGAGGTCGCGCTGCTCCGTCGACTGCTGCGCTCCGCCACGGCCGTCTGGGTCGCCTTCGTCGTCGTGCACGGCTGGCTCGCGCTGGTCGGGCTGGTGCTCATCCCCCAGAAGGCCTTCTGGGACCTGGACCTCTACCGCTACTGGATGTGGCTCGGGATCCACGACGGGCAGTGGCCCGTGCTCTCGGGTGACTGGGTGTACCCCGCCGGCGCCGTCGTGCCCATGCTGGTCGCCGCCCTGGGCGGGACCGGCGGAGGGTCGGCGTACGCGGCGGTGTGGTCGCTGCTGGTCACCGTGCTCGACGCGGTCGCCGTGGTCGTCCTGCTCCGGGTCCGCCGCCCCGGTCGGCCTGACGGTGACGGCACGACCGCCGGCGCCTGGTGGTGGCTGGCGTTCCTGCTGCTCCTCGGCCCGATCGCCATGGGGCGGCTCGACGCCGTCGTCGCCCCGGTCGTCGTCGTCGCCCTGAGCTTCGCGCTCGACCACCCGCGCATCACGTCGGCGCTCCTGACGGCCGCCGCCTGGGTCAAGGTGGCGCCCGGGGTCCTGCTCATCGCCGTGTTCTGCGCCGTGCGCCGGCCGTGGCGCAGCGTGGTCGTCCCGGCCGCCGTGGTCAGCGTGGTCGTCGTCGGGACCGTGACGGCCCTCGGCGGCCTGCCCCACGCGGCGTCCTTTCTCACCGAGCAGGACGCGCGCGGGCTCCAGATCGAGGCACCCGGCGCCACGCCCTGGCTGCTCGCGGCGCTCTGGACGCCCACCATCACGCGGGAGCTCAACGAGCCGCTCGTCACCTGGGAGCTCCACGGCCCGGGGACGCAGGGCGCCGCAGACGTGCTGGGGGTTCTCTTCTTCCTCGCGATCGGCGCGGCGGCGCTGCTGCTCTGGTGGCGGCGTGAGCAGCTGGGTGCCCGGCTGTGGTCCGGCGGGATCGTGCGCACGGAGCTGCTGGTCCGCGGGGCGATGCTGCTGACGCTCGCGATGATCGTGTTCAACAAGGTGGGCTCGCCGCAGTACATGGGCTGGCTCGCGCCCCCGGTCGCGGTCGCGCTGGCGCTCCGGCTGCCCGGCTGGCGGACCACGGCATGGCTCGTGCTCGGCATCGCCGGCGCCACGCAGGTGGTCTTCCCGTGGTTCTACGACGAGGTGATCCTCGGCGGGCCCGGCGTCACGCTCGTGCTCGCCGCACGCAACGTGGCGCTCGTCGTCCTCCTGGTGCACACCGTGGTCGCCCTGGTCCGGCGGACCCCCGACGATCAGCCCGACGTCTTGCGCCGCCAGGACCGGATCACGAGCGCCAGCCCGGCCGCGTAGCCGAGCCCGAGCACGCCGAGGTACGGCACGTAGAACCGCCGCAGCACGGGGTGCGCGATCGCGGCCGCCCCGCCGATACCGGCGCCCATGGCCAGTGCCCGGGCCCCGCGGGCGCCCGCCGTGTGCGCCGCGAGGGGAAGTCGGGGGATCCCGGCGTCGCCCGCCGCGGCCGCGTAGAGCTTGACCGGCACGCCGTTGGCGGCCTGCTTCCACACGCCCCGGGCGCCCGCGGCCATGTGCTCCGCCGCCGCCGCCCGCATGCTCGCGGTGGTCAGGGGGGCCGGTGGGCGCAGACCGCGCCGGGTCAGCTCGGAGGTGACCAGCACGCCCGCCACCGACCCCGCCGTCAGCCACCCGATGGCCGGCAGCATCCGGCGCGGGTTGGCGACGCCCACCACCGCCAGGTACATCTCCATGGTCACGGGCCAGCTGATCCCCTCGGCGAACCCCCACGCGGCGGCGCCGGCCATCCCGGCCTTCCCGTCCATCGCGCGGTGCAGCACCTGCCACGTGCGGGACTCGGACCACGTCGCCGGCCCCTCGGCGAGCAGCGCCTCGAGCTGGTGGACCACGGGAGACATGTCGTCGTCGTCGAGGTCCTCCGGCTGGATCGGGTGCCCGAGCCGCACCTCGACAGGCCCCGGGTGCAGGCGACCGCCCTTGGGCAGCAGGTCGTGGGTGCCGACGATGGCGACGGGCAGGATCGGGACGTCGAACTCGCGGGCGATCCGGACGGCACCGCTGCGCAGCTCGCCCAGGCGACCGTCCGGGCTTCGCGTGCCCTCGGGGAACACCAGCAGGCTGGACCCGGTGCCCAGCACGGCCTGTGCGCCCTCCACCAGCCCCGCGTAGCCCCCGCCGCCCTTGCGGTGCACCGGGACGGCACCGATGGCCAGCTTGAGCCCGAGGCGCATCCAGGCCTTGTCGAACCAGTAGTCCTCGGCCGCCACGACCACGGGCTTGTACGGCGCCGGGAACGCGGCAATCAGGGCCGGGGTGTCGGCGTGCGAGCTGTGGTTGGCGACGATGACCATCGCCTCGTACGGCGCCGCCCCGCGCACCTTGTACCCGCCGACCAGGTGGAAGACGTTGCGCCAGAACGTGTGCCGCGCCGCGCCCGCGAGGTTGAACCCGGGCGGCAGGCCGACCCGGCGGCGGGCCGTCATGCGAGCACCGCCGCGAGCGGGAGCACCAGCAGCAGCGAGTCGACGCGGTCCAGCAGGCCGCCGAAGCCGGGCAGCCACGCGCCCGCGTCCTTGACCCCGGCGCGACGCTTCACCATGGACTCCAACAGGTCTCCTCCGACGCTCCCGAGCAGCACGGCGACGTACAGGCCCGGCGAGGCGGAATCGAGCACGACCAGCACGATCGCTGCGCCGACGGCGGCTCCGACCATACCTCCGACGGTCTTGTTCGGACTGAGCCGGGAGAGTGGTCGTCGCGCCCACGCGAACCGGCGCAGCCCGGTCCCACCGCACCAGGCCGCGATGTCCGTGGCGGCCGCCGCGAAGCACAGCAGGTACGCGTCGCTGCCGACGAGCACCAGGTTGGCCAGCGACCAGCACAGCCAGATCGACCCGAACGCGGTCAGGGTGGCGCGCTCGAGCCCCCGCTCCGAGTCACCGGTGAGCAGCGCGGGGACCGCGCAGAGCAGCGCCACCAGGGGCACCAGGGCGAGCAGGTCGGGGTCCAGCCACGCCGCCATCGGGTAGGCGACCGCGAGCACCAGCAGGAGGATCGTCTCCGCTCGGGGCAGGCGGACCATCGCGGCGAACTCGCGCACCGCCTGCAGAGCCAGCAGCGTCGCGAGCACGGCCGTCGGACCGGGGCCCAGCCACATGGGGATGCCGATGACCGGCAGGATCAGCGCCCACGTGGTCCAGCGCCGGCGCAGCTCCGGCTTGCCCGACAGGAACACGGGGATCGCGGCGACCGCCAGGATCGCCACGCTCACCGTCAGCAGCCAGACCGCCCGGCCCTCGAGGTCGAGGTGCCAGGCGGCCAGGCGCAGGTGCAGCTCGAGGTCCGGGATCACCCGAGGACCCGGCGCAGCTGCCGCAACCGCGTCGTGGCCGTGGCCAGCGACAACCCGATCATGACCGCGAGCAGCAGCGGCGACAGCCCCGGCATCGCCACCATGAGCACCACCGCGAGGCAGCGCTCCGTCTTGCCGAACGGCCCCCCGTTGATCCGCGGCGCACCGGCCCCCGCGCCGGCCAGCGACACGAACGTCGGCAGGGTCGCGACGACGGCGGCGACGAGCACGAACCCGACCGCGGCACCGCCCTGGAGCCGCCCGAGCAGCACCGCGAGCCCGGCGAACATGAGCAGGTCGCTGACGCGGTCGCCGATCTCGTTGACCACGAACCCCCACGGCCGGGACACCCCGCGCGCCCGGGCGACCGCCCCGTCGAGGTTGGCGCCCGCGAGACGCCCGGCGAGCAGCAGCAGGGCCGGCAGCCACCAGCCGAGGGCGATCACGACGCCGGCGGCCGCGGCGCTGAGCACGCCGAGCCACGTGAAGACGTCCGGAGACACGTCCCGGTCCTCGGCCCAGCGGACGATGCCGTCGAGTCGTCGGGTGTACCAGGGCTTGAGTGCGTACAGGCCGCGCATGCCGGGACCCTAGCGGGCCTCAGCCCAGCTGCGACGCCACCTCCGACGCCACGAGCTCCAGGTGGTCCAGGTCGTGCAGGTCGAGCACCTGGAGGTACACCCGGGTCACACCCAGCTCGCGGTAGGACCCGATCCGGTCGACGACGGCGGTCGGCGTCCCGGCGAACCCGACGGCCCGCACCTCGGTCACGTCCCGCCCGATCGCGGCCGCCCGGCGGGCCACCTCCGCGTCGTCGCGCCCCGCGCACAGCACCTGTGCCACGGAGAAGACCAGGGTCGACGGGTCCCGGCCCGCCTCCTCGCACGCGGCCCGGACCGTCTTGACGCGACCCTCGACGTCCTGGGGCGCGGGGAACGACATGTTGAACTCGGCGGCGAAGCGGGCAGCGAGCGCGGGCGTCCGCTTCGGCCCGCTCCCGCCGACGATGATCGGCACGGGCGACTGCACGGGCTTGGGCAGCGCGGGCGAGTGCTTCAGCGTGTAGTGCTCGCCGGCGAAGTCGTAGTGCTCGCCGACGGGCGTGCTCCACAGGCCGGTGATGAGCTCGAGCTGCTCGGTGAGCAGACCGAACCGCTTCTCCGGGAACGGGATCCCGTAGGCCGCGTGCTCCTGCGCGAACCAGCCGGCACCGAGGCCGAGCTCGACCCGGCCGCCGGACATCTGGTCCACCTGCGCCACCTGGATGGCGAGCACCCCGGGGTGGCGGAACGTGGCCGACGAGACGAGGGTGCCCAGGCGGATGCGGCTGGTCTCGCGCGCCAGCCCGGCGAGCGTCGTCCAGGCGTCCGTCGGGCCGGGCAGCCCGTCCCCGTCGCCCATGCTCAGGTAGTGGTCCGACCGGAAGAAGGCGTCGAAGCCCAGGTCCTCGGTGGCCTTGGCCACGGCGAGCAGGTCGTCGTAGGAAGCCCCCTGCTGGGGCTCGGTGAAGATGCGCAGATCCATGCGCACCAGCCTCACACAGGTCGACCCCGCGCACCGCGCCGTGCGACGGTGGGGCCGTGAGCGCTGGATTCCCCGTCATCGTGCCCGGCAGGCATCCCGCCGACGAGCCGTTCGCCGTCGCGGACTGGCGGCGCCGCGTCGCCGAGATCTACGCCGACGTCCGCCGGCTCGGCGCCGACGACCCGTCCGCCGCGCACGCGACCTGGGTCCAGAGGCGCGACGTGCTGCTGGCCGAGCACCCCGCGTCCCCGCTGGATGCCGCGGCGAAGGCGTCGTTCGAGGGCCTCGACATCCCGCACTACGACGCCGCCTACCGGTTCGAGTGCGAGCTCCGGCCCGCCCCCGAGCAGCGCCTCGACGTGAGCACCGGGACCGACGGCGTGGTGCCGTTCGAACGCATCGCCGACGTCGAGGTGGGCGACCTCGGCACGCTCGCGGTCTGGCGGCTGCGCGGGTACGCCGGCGGACTGTTCGTGCCTGTGAAGGACGCGTCGCCCGACACCTACGGCGGCGGTCGCTACCTGCTCGACACCATCAAGGGAGCCGACCTCGGCATGGCCGAGGACAGGCTCGTGGTGGACCTGAACTTCGCGTACAACCCCTCCTGCGCCTACGACCCAGCGTGGACCTGCCCGCTGGCCACCCGCGCCAACACGCTCGCGGCGGAGGTCCCCGTGGGCGAGCGGGTGTTCTCATGAGCGCCCTGACCTCGATGTGGGCGTGGGACAACCCCGTCCCGCGCTCCCTCGACGCCCGCGGGCGCGACTACGCCGCCGCGGAGCCCGCCGCCCTGGTCGCGTTCTGCCAGGAGCGCGCGCTCCAGCGGGTGTTCCTGTCCGCGCCGTGGGCCGCCGACGAGGGGCCGGTGGGCGACTGGTTCGGCGCCGCCACGACCGCCCTCCGGGCCGCGGGCGTCGCGGTGGGACCGCTCGGCGGTGACCCGGGCTGGCTCGGCCAGCCGTCGCTCGCCGTCACCTGGGCGCTGGCCGCCCTGCGCTCCGGCCCCAGCGACAGCCTCCAGCTGGACGTCGAGCCGTGGGCGACCCCGACCTGGGGCACCGACCGGGACCGGCTCTGCGCGCAGTGGTTCACCCTGCTCGATGGCGTGCTTGCCGCGCTCCCTCCCGGCGTCGCGCTGGGCGTCGACACCCCGTGGTGGCTGGCGCACGAGGCGTGGGAGGGCGGCACGCTGCTCGACGCCGTCCTCGCGCGCGTCGGGCGGGTGGGCGTCGTCGCGTTCAGCGACCACGCGCAGGGTCCCGACGGGATCGTCTCGCTGGCGGCGCCGGCGGTCGTCGCGGCGTCGGCGGCCGGGCTGCCGTTCACGGTCGGTGTCGAGACGGACACCGCCGAGGTGGCCGGGGGCGCGCAGTACACGTTCATCGACGAGGGCCCCGCGGTGCTGGAGGCCGAGACGGCGCTGGTCGCCGACGCGTTCGGCACGGTCCCCGGCTACGAGGGGGTCACGGTCGAGCACCACCGCGCGTGGCGGTCGCTGCTCGGACTCCGTTGACGGCTCCGGCGCCCGAGCGGGAGGGTGAAGATCCCACCACCGCACACATCGCGCCCGAGGAGTCGCCATGCGGGGTCACAGCTGGGCACAGGTCACCGTCGTCGGACTGCTCGCCGCGGGAGCGGCCAGTCTCACCACCGCCGCACTGAGCTCCCCGCCGGGGACCACCTACCAGGGGTGCGTGAACCAGAAGACCGGCATCCTGCGAGTCCTGACCCCCGGCGCGTCCGGGTCGCTGGGCTCGTGCGTCACCAAGCCGGGTCCGTTCAAGGAGCGGCCGATCAGCTGGAACAAGCGAGGCCCTGCCGGCCCTGCCGGCCCTGCTGGACCTGCTGGACCCGCCGGACCCGCCGGGCCTGCCGGACCCGCCGGGCCTGCGGGACCCGCCGGCGAGGGCGGTGCGCCGACCCTGCTCGTCGGGGACAACACTCCCGGCTCGGCCGTGCTCATCAACCCGCAGAACTCCGCGGTCCTGGCCGCCCTCGACGTCGAGGCCGGGGTCACCTACCTCGTCCAGGCGCAGTCCACCATGACCACCAACGGCGACCGCGCGATCGCGTACTGCGACATCAACCAGGACGACAGCCGCCAGGGCTACGGGGAGCTCGCCGCGGCTGCACCCGCGGGCCTCACGGCGGGCGGAGTCGTCTCGGCGACCGCCGTCATCACCGGACCGGGCCACATCACGTTCGAGTGCGCGAACGGCGGCACGTTCGGTGACAACGCCGAGCAGATCACTGCCTGGCCCATCACCCTGACCGCGCTGGAGGTCTCCCTCAACGACTGACCTGGCTCAGACCTGGCAGACCGGGCACCAGTAGAGCGCGCGGCCGGCCATCTGCTCGACCACCACCGGCGTGCCGCTCACCCGGCACGGCAGGCCCGCGCGGCGGTAAACCCAGAAGCGCTCGGCGGGGTCGGCGTCCTCGCGCGTGACGATCGCGCCCGCGCGGATCCCCTCGGCCAGGAGCACCGCCCAGTCGTCCCACAGCGCTCGCGCCACGTCGGTCGGCACGCGTCGGCCCGGGGTGTGCGGGTCGAGGCGGGCGCGGAACAGCAGCTCCGCGCGGTAGATGTTGCCGATGCCGGCCACCACGGACTGGTCCATGAGGAGCTGGCCGACGGCCACGTTCCGCGAGGTCAGCCGCGCGACCATGACCTCGCCGGCCGCCGCGAGGTCGTCGGTCGACGCCGGGTCCGGCCCGAGCCGGGCGACCACGGCGGCGGCGCCGTCGGGGTCCAGCACCTCGCACGCGGCCGGTCCCCGCAGGTCCGCCACCGTGGCCTCGCTCGCCAGCCGCACGCGCACCTGACCCACCGGCTCGGGCGGGAACACCTCGCCGACCGCACGCTCCTGCTCGCCCTCGCCCATCCGCACGGCCCGGCGCAGGCGCGGCGCCCCCATGCTGCCCACGGCGAACCCGCCGGGCGTCAGCGGCGTCAGCGAGCCGAAGAAGTCCCACGCGCCGTACAGGCCCAGGTGCACCCGCAGGACGTCGCCGGACTCGAACGTGCAGAACAGGTGCTTGCCCACCGCGTCGGCGGCCACGAGCACCTGCCCGTCGAGCCGCGCGGCGCCGGCGGCGAACCGCCCCTGGGGCGAGCTCACCGCCAGCCGCCGACCGACGAGGTCCTGCGTGAGCTGCCGCGCGACGCGGTGGACGGTATGACCCTCGGGCACGCCCCGAAGGCTAAGCCACCCGCAGCCGCTCCGCCGCGATGGCGGCCTGCGCCGCGGCCCCGGCTGCCACCGCCGCGCTCTTCTCGGACTCCTCGCGCTCCAGCAGCTGCTGCTGGGCGAGCGTGGCGCCCTCGAGCACCTCGGTGATCTCGTCTCCGATGAGCTCGTGCCGCTCCAGCAGCGCGTCCCGCAGCGCCTCGACCAGGTGACGGTGCCGCGACAGCAGCCGGCGGACCGTGCTGCGGGCGTCATCGAGGACGGCCTCCAGCTGGGCCCGCGCCTGCCCGTCGCTGAGCACCGCCGAGACCAGGTCGTGCGGCGTCGCGGCGAACGAGATGAGCGACCCCGTCATGCCGGCCGCGCCCACCATCTGCGCGGCGGTCCGCGTCGCGGACGCCAGGTCACCGGCGGGCCCGGTGCTCGTCTGCCCGAAGAACAGCTCCTCGGCCACCCAGCCGCCCATCGCGATCTGCACGAGCGCGCGCAGGTCGTAGTGCGAGTGCGTCCAGACCTCCTCGCAGTCGCCGTGCGCGAGCAGGCCGAGCGCGTCGCCGCGGCGGACGATCGTCAGCACCTCGAGGGTGCGGTTCGGGGCGGCGAGCCAGGCCGTCACGGCGTGGCCGGCCTCGTGGGTGGCGATCAGGCGCTCCTCGGCCACCGTGTACCGGACGGGCTGACCGATGCCGACCATCTCGGTGATCCGGGCGTGCTCGATGTCCGCGTACGTCATGGCCATCGACCCGCGCCGCAGGGCGTTGACCAGCGCCTCGTCCAGCAGGTGCTCGATCATCACGGGCGTCCAGCCGTTGGTCGCGGCGGCGATCCGGTCGCGCAGGGCCGGGTCGTCCAGCTCGGAGCCGGTGGACCGGCGCGCCAGGAAGTGGTCCACCAGGGCACGTCGACCGACCGCGTCCGGGGTGGCGAACGTGAGCCGCCGGTCGAACCGGCCCGGGCGCAGCAGCGCAGGGTCGAGGGAGTCGGCGCGGTTGGTGGCCGCGATGAGCAGGATCGGAGCCTTCACCGGCTTGCGCTGCTGGAGCTGACGCGCGGCGGGCAGCAGCAGGTTGGCGCGCGCGATGAACCAGTTGACGAACTTGTCGGCCGCGGTGGGCTCGTCGAACGACTGCATCTGGACCAGCAGCTCGTTGACCACCCCACCGGTCCCCTCGCTGACCACCGCGTTGGTGACCACGTGCGGGACGCGGAAGGCGTCGAACGGGCTGGAGGCCACCGCGGCCGCCGACATGCCCCCGCGCCGGGTGGCGATGGCGTCGATCTCCTCGATGAACCCGATCGCGCCGCCCTCGGTGCGGGCCGCCTTGCGCAGCGCCTTGAAGTACGCGCGGATCTTCTTGGCGGTCGCGCCGTAGTACATCGACTGGAACGAGGTCGCCGACACGAACAGGAACGGCACCCCGGCCTCGGCCGCCATCGCCTTGGCGGTCATCGTCTTGCCGGTCCCGGGCAGGCCCTCGAACAGCAGGCCGCGCCGAGGGGTGCCGCCCATCTGCTCGGCGAACTGCTTGTGCGTCTGGAACAGGTCGATCGACCGGCGCACGTCCTCCTTGACGGGGTCGATGCCGATCACGTCGTCGAGGTGCACGTCCACCTGCTCGGGCCGGTAGACCACGTGCGGAGACCGCGACGTGCCCACCTGCGTGGCGACCAGGAGCAGCAGCAGCGCCGCGAAGAACAGCACCGGGACCAGCACCAGCGGGTCGATCGTCGGCATCGGCGGGACGAGGTCCCGGCCCAGCAGCGCGCTGCCGATGACGTAGGCCTCGACCGCGAGGAGCACGGCCGCGACGCGGTAGACGCGCTTGCGGCGGACCCGGTCGCGCTCGAGTGCGATGTCGTGCGCGCCCCGTCGGATGGGGGAGACGATCTCGTCGGCCACAGGCATGCCTTTCCCTCGGCGCCTGGGTTCAGACGACGCTGCGTCGCGGGAGGTGCGATCCGCCCATCGTCAGCCCGACCGGGTGAGTCGGCAAGATCGGACATATCGGACCACCCGAACGGTCCAACGCTCACCCGTCCGCGCGCAGGGTCCTGTGGAGGGCCTCCACCTCGACGTCACCGAGCCCGAGGCCGTCCGACAGGTACCCCCCGAACGACCCGAAACGCTCCCGGACGAGGGCCAGCGCGGCGTGCAGGTACTCGGCCCGCACCTCGAGCAGCGGGCGCAGGGCGTCCGGGTCCCCGCCGGCGTCGCCGAACTGCTGGAGCAGCGGCGCGTAGGTGGCCCGGACGGCGGGGTTGACCGCCAGGTACTCCTCGATCGCGCCCTCCTCGTCCACCCCCGCGGCCAGCAGGAGGATCGTCGTCGCCCACCCCGTCCGGTCCTTGCCGGCCGTGCAGTGGAACAGCACGGCTCGCTGCTCGGCGTCGATCACCGTGCGGATCAGGCCCGCGTACGCCTTCCGCGCCGCCCCGCCGACCACCAGCCGCCGGTAGACGTCGAGCATCTGCCCGGGCAGGTCCAGACCCGCGAGCGCGTCGGCCCCGCCCCCCGCCAGCGCGGCGGGGAGCTGTGCGGCGGCGCCGCTGGGCAGGTCCGCGAGCACGTCGAGCACCCGCAGGCGGGCGCCCGCGGGCAGCTGGTCGGGGCGGCTCGACCTCTCCGCCTCCGTGCGCAGGTCCACCACGGTCCGGATCCGCAGCCCGGCCAGCACCGCGTCCGTGCTGATGGACGGGTCCGCCAGCTCGGCCGAGCGGAACGCGACCCCCGTCGCGACCGCCCCGCCGTCAGCCGTGGCACGGCCCCCGAGGTCGCGCAGGTTGGTGACGGCGGGCGAGAGGAGGATGTGCGGGTCGACGGCCACGCGACTCAGGATGCCGAACCGTGGCGCAGCCGTGCCACCTGCACCAGCAGGTAGTCGCGCTCGGCGAGGCTCGTGGTGCCGCGCGCGGCCAGGAGCAGCTGGTCGGCGGCCTCGCCCGGTCGGCCCGCCCGCTCCAGCAGGTGTCCACGGACCGCGGCCAGCCGGTGGTGTCCGGGCAGCCGGTCGTCGAGCGTGGCCAGCAGGGCGAGCCCGGCGTCGGGGCCGTGCACCATGGCGAGCGCGACCGCGCGGTTGAGGGTGACCATCGGGTTGCCGGTCATGCGCTCCAGCAGTCCGTACAGGGCCAGCAGCTGCGGCCAGTCCGTGGCGTCCGTGCTCGGCGCCTCGTCGTGCACCGCCGCGATCGCCGCCTGGAGCTGGTACTCCCCCACGGAGCCCCGCACCAGGGCGTCCTCGACCAGCGCGACGCCCTCGTCGACCATCGCGCTGTCCCAGAGCCGGCGGTCCTGGTCCGTGAGCGAGACCAGCTCCCCGCGCGGACCCGTGCGGGCGGGCCGGCGGGCGTCGGTGAGCAGCACCAGCGCGAGCAGGCCCGCGACCTCCGGGTCGTCGGGGAGGCTCTCGTGCAGGGTCCGGGTCAGCCGCAGCGCCTCGGCGGACAGGTCGGCCCGGGCCACGGAGGTCCCGGTGGTGCTGGCGTAGCCCTCGTTGAACATCAGGTAGAGCACGCGCAGGACCGCTCGCAGCCGCGCGGGATAGTCCTGCGCCGACGGCATCCGGAACGGCCCGTCCAGGTCGCGCAGGGTCCGCCGCGCCCGGCTGAGCCGCTGCGCCATCGTGGCCTCCGGCACCAGGAACGCCCGGGCGATCTCCGCCGTGGTCAGGCCGCCGACCGAGCGGAGCGTCAGCGCGACGGCCGACGCAGGGCTGAGCGCGGGGTGGCAGCAGCCGAACAGCAGCAGGAGCGAGTCGTCGGTCTCGAACGCGTCGCCCGCGTCGACGGCCTCCATGGTGCCGACGAGCTCCTCCCGACGGCGTCGCGCCTCCTCACTGCGGTACCGGTCGACCAGCTTGTTCTGCCCGACGACCACCAGCCACGCCCGCGGGTTGTCGGGCACGCCCTGCGCGGGCCACTGGGTCGTCGCGGCCAGCAGCGCGTCCTGCAGCGCGTCCTGCGCGTCCGCGAGATCTCCCGACCGGCGGACCAGCACGCCGAGGACCTGCGGCGCCAGCTCGCGCAGCAGGTCCTCGAGGGTCGGGTCACTCGACAGGAGCGGGCGCCTCCATCAGGGCGCGCACCTCGAACACCTGCTGGATCGGGACGCCGCCGGGTCCGGGCGCCGCCGACGCCTTCGCGGCGATCGCGATCGCCCGGGCCTCGTCCTCGACGTCGACCGTCCAGTAGCCGGCCAGGAACTCCTTGGACTCCGGGAACGGGCCGTCGGTGACCACCGGGTCGGAGATCCCGTCGCTGCGCACGAGCTTGGCGGTCGCCGGCCACGCGAGACCCTGCCCGTCCACGAACTCGCCGTTGGCCACCAGCTCGGCGCCCAGGTCGTGCTGGAACTGGATGTGCCGCTGCACGTCCTGGGGCGCCCACTGGTCGATCGGGGGGACGCCCTCGACGAAGTAGTTCATGAGCAGCATGTACTTCACGGTGTGCACTCCGTCTCTGAGGGCCCGGCCGGCCCTCTCGTGGAGTGGTCGGAGCCGCGGGCTGGTTCTCGACATGCATCCTGTCGGGGATCCGGCGGTGGCGACAGGTGCCGGGTTGGCCGATCGCGCCGGCGGGGCGCACGATGGCCCGGACGACGGGGGCACGAGTGGTTCGCACGACGATCGCGGCGCTGACCGCGCTGGCCGTCCTGGCACTCGCCGGGGCGTGCGCGGACGCGCCCGTCGCCGACCCCCCGGCCGACGTGGTGGTCGCCGCCCCGGTCGCCGTCGACAAGGCATCGGCACCGGCGGTCCCCGCACCCCCCGCCGCCGACCTGGCCACCCTGCCGGTGGTCGACCTGCTGCACGTCGTCCCCGGCCTGCCCGGCACCGACGGCCTCCCGCAGCGCGCCAACGACGACCCGTCGCTGGGCCGGTGGCAGACCGCGGTCGTCGTCCGGGACACCGCGGCCCGCGCTGCTCCCGCCGGCACCCCGCTCGGCGTCGTCCCCGCCCTGACGCTCGAGGTGCGCACCACGCTCCCGGTGATCGACCAGCGCGGCCGGTGGCTGCGCGTGATGGTGGCCACGCGGGGCGCCCTGCCCAGCCAGGACGTCGCGCAGGTCAACGGCCGCAGCGTCTGGATCGACTCCGCGGACACCGAGGCCGCCGGCACGGACTGGACCATCCAGGTGGACGCCGCCGCGCAGACGATCACGGTGGACGACGGCACGACAACGCACGTCCTGCCCGTGAAGGCGACGGGCTCGCCCGCGACCCCCACCCCGCACGTCCCTGCGTTCCTGCTGGGCACCCGCTGGCTGGAGCCCGGCACCACCACCCCGCGGGTGCTGCTGCTCTCCACGCAGAGCGAGACGATCGACCACTACGACAAGCCCACCGGTACCGCGGTGACCGCCATCCACACCACCACCCTGCGCGGCACGGGTGCGGTGTCCAACGGCTGCGTCCGGGTGGGCGACGACGTGCTCGACCTGGTGTGGCAGGCGCCCGCGGGCACGGTCGTGACGACCGTCGGCTGACCGTTCGACGCGCGCGCGCGGCCCGGCAGACCTAGCCTCCGGGGATGCGACCGCTGCCGCTCCGCCGCCGTGCGCTGCTGCGCGCCGCCGCGTTCGGGGTGGCGTTCACGGTGCCCGTCGCGCTGCTCGCCTACGTCGTCCGCGCACAGGTGGACGACATCCTGCGGCTCGACCAGCAGGCGATCCAGGCGGCGACGGACTTCACGCGCGCCCACCCGGACCTCCAGCAGGCGCTGGTCGTCTGGCAGCAGGCGTTCCAGGCGAAGTGGGTGAACCTCGCGGCGACGCTGGTCTGCGTCTGGGTCTGGCGGCGGCACGGGCTGACCACCCGCGCGCTGTGGGCCTTCCTCACCGTGATGGCCGCGTGGGCCCTTCAGCTGGGCGCGAAGGGGCTGGTGCAGCGGGCGCGTCCGGTGGTGGAGGACGCCCTCGAGCACGCCCCCGGGTCCAGCTTCCCGTCCGGCCACGCGACGAACACGGCGGCGGTCGCCCTGACCCTGACCCTGCTGGTCTGGCCGCTGCTCGGCCGCCGCGGACGCGTCGTCGTCCCCGTCCTGGCCGCCACCGTCACGCTGCTCACCGGCCTCGACCGGGTGATGCTCGGCGTGCACTACCCCTCCGACGTCGTCGCAGGGTTCGCGCTCGGGACGGCCCTCGCGGGGGCGTCCTACCTCGGCTACAGCGGCTGGTCCGCGACCGCCCCCGACCAGGAGACGTGATGCACACCTTCCTGCACCGCTACGAGCTGGACTCCTCGGCCCCCACCCCCAAGGAGGCCTGGCGCGACTTCGCCGTCCGCGTGCTGCTGCCCGCCGTAGGCCTGTGGGTGGTCGTCGTCGGCGTCGGGTTCCTCATCACCGGCCCTCTGGACAACCTGCCCGGTGAGGCCGCCGTCAACGAGTGGTTCGTGGCGCAGCGCACCGAGACGCTCGACGCCGTCACCGCGGTCCTGTCCGCCATCGGCACCACCGAGTTCATCATCGGCGCCTGCGTGCTGTTCGTGGCCCTGTTCTGGTGGCGCACCAAGCAGTGGTGGGTGGCGGTCATCCCCCCGCAGGCCATCGCCGTGCAGGCGCTCGTGTTCATGACGGCCGCCCTGGTGGTCGGCCGCGAGCGCCCCGACGTGGAGAAGCTCGACGACTCTCCGCCCACCTCCGCCTACCCCAGCGGCCACACCGGAGCATCGACCGCGTTCTACGTCGTGCTCGCGATGCTGGCCCAGCGGATCGGCAACCGCGCGCTGCGCATCGTGGTGACGATCGTCTGCCTGCTGATCCCGATCGCCGTCGGCACGGCCCGGCTCTACCGCGGGATGCACAGCCTGACGGACGTCAGCATGGGGTTCCTCAACGGGCTGGTGTGCGCGTTCCTGGCGTGGCACTACCTGCGCCGGGACACGTCGGGCGCCGGTGACAGCACCACCAGCCAGGCCGCCGCGGCTCAGGCTGACTCAGCCGCGCGACGCACCCGGTAGAGCACACCCGGACTGCTCGGGTCGAACAGCCCCGGCACGTCGGCGGGCCGCAGCAGCCGCAGCGGCATGTCGACGGCGACCCCGAGCATGCCCGTGCCCACGACGCGCCACGCCCCTGCCACCTGCACCACGTCCGGGAAACGTGCCCCGAGCTCCGTGCGCGCGGCGGTGCGGGAGGCCGCCGACCCACGACCGGTGCGGCGGACGAGCGCCAGCACGATCCGGGCGACGTCGTTGTACTCCTCGGCGAGCTTGCCGCGCATCTCGGCATGCGTCCGTCGCCCGGAACCGTGCCCGAGGAAGACGTCGGCCCCACCCCGACGCGCGACGAGCACCGCGTTCTCGAGCCGCCATGCGTTGCCGACGTTCTTGTTGATCAGGTCGTAGCCCGGGTGGTTGAAGAAGTAGACGTGGTCGCCCAGCACGAGGTCGCCCTCGGACGACGGGACGACCTGGCGGATGCTCCCCAGGCCGGGCCGGGCGCCGGCGCCATGGCCGACGGAGGGTTCGAGCTCGGTGAACAGGTCGTACTTCAGCACGACCCGGCCCGGGCCGTGCGCGGCGATCGCGGCGTTGAACGCTGTCTTGCCCTTCACCGCCATGAACGCGCGGAAGTGCACCAGGGAGACCAGGTAGTCGCAGTGCACGAGCGTGCGCTTGTGCGGGGGCTGCGGCTCGAACAGCAGCATGATCGCGTCCCAGGGGTCCCGGACCCCCGTGGGGCTGAGCCGGAACTGGTACGACGAGCCCTGGTCGCCGAACACCGTGTGCCGCTGGCTGCGCGGCAACCCGCGGATCGTCGCGCGCTTCGCCGCATCGAGCCGCCGGTCGTACCCGTCGGGCGTCGGCGGGACCCAGAGGTCTCGCGCCGCGTACCCGACCCGCGGACCCCAGTAGGGGCTCGCCCCGGTGAACGGGTAGCCGAACGGGGCGAGGCCGCCGCGCGACTCCTGCGCGTCCGCCATGACGGTGATCATCGTGACTCTCTTGACCAGCTCGTCACGCAGCTCGCTCCGCGAGGCGAAGTCCAGCACGTTGGACGTGGCCGCCATGTCCCGCATGACCTCGCGCCCTGCCCGGCGCTCCCGGGTGGTCGGCAGCTCGGCGGCCACGAACGCCGCGCGATCGGCCGGCGACAGGATCCGCGGGGGTCGCGGTGGCTCGCGCAGTTGCACGAGCCGCTGCACGGCCCGGTTGCCTGCCGCGCGCTGGAGCGCCAGCGCGGCCGCGGGCGTGACGGGCATGCGTCCGACGTCCGCGCCAGGAGCGTTCGGACGATGCGGCGGCGCGGTCCGGTTGCGACGGACGGCCACTGCTGAGCTTCGCATGGGGGCCCTCCTCCTGTGCGGCAGGGCTCTCTCACCGACGATAGGCGGGCGGCCGACGTCGGTGCCGTGCCCGGCAGCGCACCCGGACGTGCCCTCGACCCGACCAACCGGCTGCCCGGAGGGGCAGGTCGGTTCAGGGGCCGTCGACACACCGCGGGCGGCCGTGGCCGAGCGAGCCACGGCGCGACCTCTCCGGGTACGAGACCCGCAGCGCGGTCACCGAGGCCGGGCGCGCAGCCCCATCGCGGTCACGACCGAACCGTCGGCGCTGCTCCGCGACGAGGAGTCGGTGACGGCGGTCGCCGGGCGGGTGTCCCGACCTCGCCGCCGCCTTCCCGCACTCCCTGACCGCGCGCACGAGGCGGTCTCGAACCTGGGGTTCCCGCTCTACGTATGTGCACGGATCGAAGCAGGATCTCGCGCAGGCCTCACGGCTGCGCTGCGAGACCCCAGGCGCCGAGCTTGATCGGGTGCGCCGCGGTCAGCGTCGTGGACTTGAGCGGGTTCAGCACGATCGTCCAGTACTCGTAGGGGTTCCCCTTGTAGCGGACGTTGACGACGGCGGCGAGGTTGCCGCAGTTGTTCGTGATCGTCACGCGGGTCGAGGTCTGGGCCGACATCGACACGTTCAGGCACCGCCCGGAGGCTTCCGCAGCGGTCGCAGACCCGACGGCACCCCCCAGGCCCACGGCCATCGCGAGCGCGGCACCAGCAAGTCGACGACGAAGCATCTGTTCCTCCACACCGAGAGCGAGCACGTCCGGGCCGTTCGAGGAGGCTAGTCGGATCGAGCCAGGTGGCGTGCCCGTTCGGCGTCAGACCAGCGACTTCACCCTCTGCCGGTCAGCCCAGCGGAGCTCTGACAGGTGTCATGCCGGCATCCGCCTGGTTGGTGCTCGCAGGCCGAGCGAGCGCAGCTCGAGCGACGCGAGCTCGCGGACGACGTCGGGATCCCGTCGGCGCCACGCGTTCGCCGGGTCGTCGCTGACGCGGGCGAGCGCCCGGACGGGCTGCGTCGCCAGTGCGCGGAGGGCGAACAGGTCCAGGTCCGCGGCCGAGTCGAGGATCCGCGTGGCCGCACGGGCCTTGCGGACGAACCGGATGCGGGAGTACAGCCAGACCGCGACGACGAGCAGGATCGGCAGGGCGGCGATCGTGAGGCCCAGCACCAGCGCGAGCTGGTGGGCCCCGTCCTGCACCTCGACGCCCGCCCGTGCGATCGAGTCCGCCGCGCCGCCGGCGGCGGTGAACGGGGCACGCACGTCGTCGCCCACCAGCGGGACGCGGGCCACGGTGTCTCCCGCGGAGTTCAGGCTGTCCGAGAGCGAGGAGCCGGCGTCCTCGAGAGTGCGCCCGGGAGCAGCGAGCCGTCCCACGACCTCGTGCACCCAGAGCCCGGCGCGGACCCAGAGGACGACCCACCCCACGACGAGGAGGTCTCCGACGATCTGGCGGGCACGGCGCCACGGGGTCTGCGCATAGAGGGTCACGCGGGCCATCCTGGCCCGCCGGAGCGGGTGGCGCTGAACGGCTGCAGAAGGGCGGAGGTGGGGTAGACCCACGGCTCGATCGGGGTGGTGCCGTGATGGTGGGGCGGGGGCCGCGCGCACGACGCTGGACAGGCACGAGCCCGACCTGTCCCGCACCCCACCCAGGAGCTCCCATGTCGCAGCCCTCCCCGCTGTCCGCCCTCGTCCTGGCGTGCGCGGTCGTCGCCGGTGCCGCGCTGGCGGTGCCCAGCATCGCGTTCGCGGGCGACCATGGGCGCACGCCCCGGCCCGACGTCGTGCAGCAGACGCTCGACCATCTGGTCGAGGTCGACGGCGTGCCCGCCGCGCTCGCCACGGTCGCCGACGGCAAGGGACGCGACCGCGACCGCGACCTGGTCGCGGGTGTCGGCGACCTGGCCACCGGCGCCCGCGTGCCGGTCGACGGGCAGGTGCGCATCGGCAGCAACTCCAAGACGTTCGTGGCGACCGTGGTCCTGCAGCTGGTCGGAGAGGGGGCCATCGACCTCGACGCGTCCGTCGAGACCTACCTGCCCGGGCTGGTGCGCGGCCCGGTCGACGGGCACGACATCACCGTCCGCGACCTGCTCCAGCACACCAGCGGGATCGGCAGCTTCACCAGCGGTCCGCCGTTCGTCACCGACGGTGCCGTCACGCTGGAGGTGCTCAAGAACTGGTACATCGAGCCGCACGAGCTGGTCGCCCTGGGCCTGGCGCAGCCCGCGACCCCGGCGGGCGCGTGGTCCTACAGCAACACCAACTACGTGCTCGCCGGCCTGATCGTGCAGAAGGTCACCCAGCGTCCGCTCGGCGAGGTCGTCACCGACCGGATCATCGAGCCCCTGCACCTGCGCGACACCTACGTCCCCGGCCGCGGGGAGCAGACCATCCGCGGCGCGCACCCGAAGGGGTACTACGCCGAGCCGGCCGGCACGCCACTGTTCGAGCACACCGACATCGACCCCGCGGCGTCCTGGGGCGCCGGCGACATCGTGTCCACCCCGGGCGACCTGACCACGTTCTTCCGTTCGCTGCTGGGCGGGAAGCTGCTGCGGCCCGCCGAGCTCGCGCAGATGAAGACGACCGTCCCGATGGCCCTGCCCGGCGTCCCGGAGGGCTGGCGCTACGGCCTGGGCCTCCAGTCCACGCCGCTCAGCTGCGGCGGACTCGCCTGGGGCCACGGCGGGATCATCCCCGGCTACCAGACCGACGGCGGCGTGACTGAGGACGGCCGACGCGGCATCACGGTGGCGACGACCACCATGCACGGCGTCCTGCCGCAGGCAGCGTCCGCCGACGTCGAGGCCAGGATCCTGGAGCTCGTGGACACCGTGCTCTGCTCCTGACCTCACCACCACACCACGAACCGGGATCTGTCACACGCGGGTGTCGGCCGGTGTCTTCATGTCGACGGAGACGAACCATCGACACCAGGAGCACCCCATGACCAGCACCACCCGCGTCCCCCCGGCCGAGGTCACCGGCGCGTACGGAGCACTGGTGAAGCTCATGGCCCGCAAGATGCTCGGCCACGTCCCCGAATCGGTCGGCGTCCTGTGGCACCACCAGGGCGTCCTGAAGGACTCGATGCGCCTCGGCGGCAAGGTCGAGCGCTGGCACGAGCTCGACCGCGACCTCGCGACCTACGCGGCTATGGCGTCGGCCGCGACGGTCGGCTGCAGCTTCTGCCTCGACCTCCACTACTTCATGGCGCACAACCACGGGCTCGACGAGGCAAAGGTCCGTGAGGTGCCGCGCTGGCGCGAGTCCTCCGCCTTCACCCCACGGGAGCGCCGGGTCATGGAGTACGCCGAGGCCGCGAGCCAGACGCCACCGGCCGTGACGGACGAGCTGTCGGCCGCCCTGCTGGCCGAGCTCGGCCCCGCGGCACTCGTCGAGCTCGCCGCCCGGGTGGCGTTCATGAACATGTCCGCGCGGATGAACCTCGCGCTCGGGATCCACTCCGAGGAGTTCGCCGCCGCGTGCGGGCTCCCCCCGCTGGCCGCACGGTCCGCCGGTGCGAGCGCCTCGTAGGCTCGCTGACGTGCCCGACCTCGCGCGCGCCGACGACGACCCGTTCGTCGTCCACCGCAGGCTGCTGTTCACGGTCGCGTACGAGATGCTCGGCTCGGCCGCTGACGCCGAGGACGTGCTTCAGGAGTCCTGGCTCCGATGGGCCTCGATCGACCGGTCGGAGGTCCGCGACCCGCGCGCGTACCTGGTCCGCATCGTGACCCGGCAGGCGCTCAACCACCTGCGCACGGTGTCGCGGCGCCGCGAGGACTACGTGGGCGAGTGGCTCCCCGAGCCGCTGCTGACCAGTCCCGACGTGGCGGACGACGTCGAGCTGGCCGACAACATGTCCATCGCGATGCTCACCGTGCTCGAGACCCTCGGCCCGGCCGAACGCGTTGTCTTCGTGCTGCGGGAGGTCTTCGACGTGCCGTACGACGAGATCGCGGACGTCGTCGACAAGACTCCGGCCGCCGTGCGCCAGATCGCCCACCGCGCGAAGAACCACGTCACCGCCCGCCGGCCCCGGGTGCACGTCGTCCGCGCGGAGCACGAGAGGGTCGTGGGGCGGCTCGTCGCCGCGCTCAACACCGGCGACCTCGGCGGCCTCATGGACGTCCTCGCACCCGACGTGGTGGCGATCGCCGACGGCGGCGGAAAGGCCCGCGGAGCGGCACGGCGGCCGATCGTCGGCAACGAGAGGCTGGCGCGGTACCTGGTGGGCGGGATGGCGAGGGCCGAGGGCGCGCTGCTGGCCGTCGCGACCTGGATCAACGGCCAGCCCGGTGTCCGCATGGAGCTGGACGGACAGCTCGTCGGCGTCGCCAGCTTCACCGTCGCCGATGGTCGAGTGACACGCGTCTGGTCGATCGCGAACCCCGACAAGCTGGGCCGGGTAGACGAGGAGGCGGAGCTGAGCCGGTGACTATGACTGCTCAGGCTCGCCTAGCGCCCTGCGCAGACGCTGATTGAGCATAGTCAGCAGGTCATCGAGGGACGCCGAGGTGAGCACTTCGAGATCCGCGGCGAGGCGTCGCTGCAGGTGTTCCATCGCCTTGGGCGTGAGATCACCGGCGGCCGCGTGCCCGGCGACGAGCGCCAGGACGCCGATCAGGGAGACGGCATCGGCCCGGTCGATCGTGACGGTCGCGTTCTGGGCTCTCACCCCATGATCATCGCGTGGTGCCCGCCCCTTCGGGTAGGGCGACGACCGGTCGATGTCCACAGACGACGGAGGGCCCCACTTGCGCAGAATCACGCGGGTGGGGCCCTTCGGCTGGCGGTCGCGGTGGGCTTGGGTTGCTTGTCTTGCACGAGGTTGGTCCAGTTCGACGATCTCGCACCTGACCTGGTCGAGCACCCGGTCCACTCCATGTAACGCGTTGGACGGTTTCGGACCCGGTTGGACTGCAAAGAGGAGAGCAATCGGCGACCTCGTTGTCGAGCTGCAGCCTGGTTCGGAGATCGCAGCAAGGTGCTCTCAGTACGATCTCGAGCGGCCCATACCTATCCCCCGACACCTACATCACCCTGGAGAACGCCCCATGCCATCGGTGCAAGTCGCAGGTGTGCTGGTCACCCTTGCGTTCGGTCTCCTGATCGCACTCGCATGGGTCGTTGCTTGGCGGGCCCGTCCGGCGCCTTCTGCGGCTCGATTCGTAGTTGCGACTCTGGCCACGGTGGCCATTCTCGTCGCGGCGGGCTGGGCTCTAGCTCCGCGAACCGTCTCGGACGGTGACCGGACCTACACCTGTCTGGATGGGCCCGCATTAGGTGCCACCGCCGCCGCGGGGGACAGCGCGCGATGTCTGCAGGTCAACAGAGAAATGCTTGCGGTGAGCCTCGCTCTCGGCGCGGTCGCCGTAGGCGCGGGGGCGGCAACTCTCGCCTGGTTGACGCGACGAGAGACTGTTCAGTCTGCCGCGGCGCGCACCACATAGGACGTGTCGGGCCGGCGAGCCTCAGTGGCAGTGGCACATCGAGGCATCGGACCGATAGCGGAGCACAAGAGGCTGTCGGAGGTCCGGGTCAGGGGTGGCGCAGCCATCACGCAGTGACGCCGTAGGCGCCCTTGACGGGGAGTGGAGACGGCCGGATGCTCAGCGGTAGGTGCGAGGCCGGGCGTCAGGACGGTGCAAGAGCGCGGTGAAAGCAGGCGGTTCCGGGGAGACTCGGGGCCGCCTTCGTCGACGAGTACCCCTTCCGGTCCACCCTCGAAGGCGGCATCGGCTCGAGCCTTCGACTAATCCCTGGACCGGACAACACGCTGGAAGGGTCCCAGTTGAACGCCTTCTACGGAGCGTGCGACCTGAGCATCGCGCCGCTCGGCAGCCCGAATCGGAAGTTCCTCGTGATCCCACTTCCCGCGTCATTCTTGCCCACAGTCTACCTTTGCGGAAACAAGAGGACGTCATGACAACGCTAAAGTCGGCAATGCTTCGCCTCGATCGCGCTCGGCAGGCGCTTGGGTACGAACCGATGAGCGAAGGTTTACCATCCGAGACGGTGCGGGACATGCTAGAAAAGGCGGGCCTGACACCACACGCGGACATTGTCGACTGGTACTCGCACTACGGATCCGGTCAACTCATTTACGACAATTGGGTAGGTGAGCTGGATTTCGTGCTCAACCGAATGTGGGATCGAGCCCTGATAGTCAAGGACGTTACGCGACCATCGCCCGAACTTGATGGGATGATCAACTGGCTGCCCATCGCTACGGGGGAAGGCGGAGCCACGGCAATCTGGTGCCGCCCCTGTGCAGGATTTCCGTCCGTCGTGCACCTAGACGAGGTCTTCGATCTCGTACCGCCAAGCCCCTCCGCCATTACGCTCGCCGCTGTCGTGACGACGTGGGCCATCCGCTGTGAGCGAGGCTTCTACGGCAAGAATCCGTATAGCGGCGAACCTTGGTTCGAGCTTGGCGCGCCGCAGGACGCACTACTCGCCGTAGGATTGTAGATATTCGACTCCTCCCCACAAGTGGGTAGGAGATTGGGGGCCTCAAGGCAATACGACTGGTAGGCCTCACCGCGCTCGGCGATTCGACGCTCAGAGTATGAGGCCCGGGCAAGGTCAATCTGTCCCGCACCCCGACGACGGTGGGGTCGACGTCACACCGAACGACTTCCGCCGGACGGTAGCGACCCAGGTCGCGCGGGGCAGCACGCTCGCGAACGCGACGGCACAACTCGGGCACGCCGACGAGAGCACCACGGCACGGCACTACGTGCAGCGATTCCATGTCGCCCCCGACCTGCGCGTCGTCATCGACCCGCCCCTGGCCCAGGCGTCGGATGAGGCCCCGGAATGAGGCAATGGGGAGCCAAAGCGGAGCAGCGGGAACGACGAAGGACCCCACATCCGCGTGTTCATGCGGGTGGGGCCCTTCGACTGGCGGTAGCGGTGGGCTTGGGTCGCTTGTCTTTGACGGGGTTGGCTGGGTCCGACGATCTCGCATCTGACCTGGTCGAACATCAGTTGTTGCCGTGTAACGCGTTGTACGGTTTCGGACCCGGTTGGACGTCAAAGAGGAGTGCAATCGGCGACCTCTCAGCGGTGGGAACACTTCGAGGCGCTGTACCGATAGCGGAGCACAAGAGGGTGTCGGAGGTCCGGGTCAGGGGTGGCGTAGCCATCACGGAGTGACGCCGTAGGCGCCCTTGACGCGGAGTGGAGACGGCCGGATGCTCGGCGGTCGGTGCGGGGCCGGGCGTCAGGACGGTGCAAGAGCGCGGTGGAAGCAGGCGGTTCCGGGGACGATTCGGGGCCGCCTTCGTCGTGCCTGTGGTCGGCTAGAGGGGTGGGGTGCGCGCAGCGAGCTTGCGAGCGGAGCGCGGGGCCCCGCCCCGGAGGCCGACCCGCGCGGCGGAGCCGCGCGCTTGAGTCAGTAAGGAAAGTTCTCACGAACTCACCAGCTGATGTCGGATCCCCGCGACCGACTAAGCGACAACCCGCGCAGGTGGCGCAATCCGCTCATGTGTGTCGATGTCGCGTACGTCGATGAGGGGTCGAGCGCGAAGCTCCCATCAGGCGTCTTCGCGATCTACATTTCTTCGACCCCATCCACGCGCAGGACGATGTCACCGACCGTGGTCTCGGCGAAGTCCGCGCTCAGAGTGAACCTGACGCGATGCGACTCGATCGCGCGGAAACTGTGGCGGTTCCAGTCTTCGAAGTACGAGAAGGTGTCGTCGTCCAGCGCGATCAGCTCGCCCTTGTCGATGAAGCCCTCGATTGTGGCGTCGGCTTCGACGATGACGCGGATTGTCATCTCGCCGTCATCGCTGGTCCGCAAGACCTCGAACGCGATCGAGCCGTTGTCAGGGTCGATATCGTTGAAGGCCGTGTCGGCGAGAGGCGTCATGATCGGGACGCTGTACAGGCCGTTGCCGTCGTAGACGCCTACCGTTGATGCCAGTTCACTGCCGACCAGGCACGAGAGGGTCTCATCGACAAGATCGGCCACCGTCTTTGGCGTGAGCGACCCTTCTACGACGCGGAGCGACTCAACGAGCTTCGCGACCTGCTCGTGCTCCAACAGAGCCGTCAAGTCCTGGACTAGATCGAAGCGCTGATGCGGCCGGAGCTCGTCGCGCAGATGGGTGTGAAGGGTTCTCCCCTTGCCGGCACAGAAGTCCTTGTGGTTGTTTGTCATAAATACGACGAGAGTGTCAGCCCCTTCAAGCTTGTCGCACAGGTCTCGGATGGTCTCCCAGATCAGCGCGTCACGGAAGCCCTTGCCGTTCTCATCGAACGGCTTCCGGATGTCGAGATCCCGGGCGAGCAGATCCGACACCGGGACGTCCGGGCAGGTCGGGGTCTCGACCAAGCGCTCTTCGAAGAAAGCGGTCATCGCCGCGTGAAATGTCGTTCTGTCCGCAGGGGGCTGTGGGTCCAACCCCAATGGCGTCGATCTCACCGAGACACCGATCGCGGTGGAATCGCTCGCGACGCCCCTGAAGCCACTGATGGCGTTGCGGAGACGTGACCATCCGTCAGCGACCTCCTTAGCACCCTGCCGGGCCAACTCCTGCACGACGACGTCCGGGACGACGAGCCGAACGCAGCCCATCCTGGCCAGCGCGGCAGCGGTCTTAAAGTCCGCGCCGGTCAGCGACTTCAGTCCGTGCAACGCGTTGGCGTCGACAACAACGACAGGCTTCACCGAGCTCCACCCGTCGTACTGCCGCAACTCCTTCTCGACGTCAGAGACGTGGGTGTAGAACTCGTCGTCCCTGGATGTCTTCGCGTGCTTGAGGCGCCGCTGCTTCGTACGACAGCCATCTACAGTCCCATTCGTCCGACCCGGATTGCACCGGTCGCTGGTGCGCGGTACCGGGTCAGGCTAGCGAGCAGATGCCGGATAACTTGGGACCGTCCGCGCCGCCGGCCGACGCGGGACCGCGTGCTCTTCAGTCGCGCCGACCGGTGAGATCGGCGACTACGGTTTGCCCGTCGACGCCCCTTGGTCTGCTCAGCCCCAAGGAAGCTGACCCAACTCCCAATCAACGATTGAGGCTGTAAAACATGGATGATCAGTCCGTAACTCAGAGCGGCGGCGGCCCGGCATCGGGCACTCACACACCAAGCCCCCAAGAAGCGGCTGGACAGACTCGAACGACAGCGGAACCGGGCGAAGTTGAGGCGCGGCGGAAGCGCCTCAAGGCTGACACCATTCCGGCCGGAACGCCGCAGTCGCAGGTCTGGCCGCTCGTCCGCGTCTGCGAAGCGCTCGGGCTCAAACTCATTGCCCCAGAAGCGGCATGGCCCGGTTACCGCAAGGTGGTCCACCTCGACGGCGAGCGGAGCATCTACATCAATCCGACGAACGCTGATGTCCGCTCGAGCCCGGCTGAGATCGCAGCCTGGCAGAAAGCCGGCCTCGGCACGGTACGGCCCGACAACGACCGATACCTACGCGTGAAGCTAGACGCTGCCCTGCTGGAGGACGAGCTGGTCCGGGGACCTGAGAGCGCGTCGCGATTCGAGGTGGACGTCGATGACATGCTTCGGGACCTGATCGGCGTCCAGCTCACCACGATCAGCGGACGACCGAACCGGATCCTGGGTGTCCGACCACCGGTCATCGTCGTGGCGACCGACCGCTCGCCGGGCGGCTCACCTGTACCGATCGCCGACGTGGCACGGGCGCTCGAGATCCTGAACAGCGAGGGGTCCGTCGAGATCATTCCGGATGCCATCGGCTACAGAAGCGCGTTCGTCGGCGCGGTGCTCAAGCAGCTGCCCGACACACGCGTCGACGGTACATCTCCACCGAGGATCGTCCACGACCCGCACCAGGACAACGACCAGGACTTACCCGAGGACTTGACCTCGCAACTGCCTGCGCCGAGCCCGTTCCAGGGCGACCTCGATCGTCCGGTTACAGCGCGGCAGCGCCGAGAGCAACGCAAGCTCCGCAGCACCCTTCTCGCCGGACGGGACGAAGCGCCGTGCGCGCTGTGCGGAGAGATCTATCCGCCGCGGTTCCTGTGGGCGTCGCACATTAAGCGACGCTCTGCCGCGACCCAGGACGAAGCACGCGACCTCCCGCACGTCGCGATGCTCGCGTGCATCTTTGGATGCGACGCGCTCTTCGAAGACGGCTACATCGCCGTGCAGGACGGAGCTCTCGTTGGAACGGGCCACGTGGATGATGAGTCGGCCATCGGCCGACGCGTCCGAGCCCTGGAAGGTCGGCACATCGGAGGGTGGCAGCAGAGCGCTCGCTACTTCGAGTGGCACCACGAGAATGTCTTCCGGTCCTCTTCACCCGTCATCTAGGGCGCGTCTCCAAAGTCGAGCGGCTGACACACGGGCGGTGACGAGGAGCCCGGCATGGCGTTGACGCTTCCCTGAGCTGCGCGGCTTGGGGACGATGGTCGCTCTGATCGCCCCGGGGAGGCCGATGGGCGAGAAGCGCAAGTACGGGCAGTTCACGCCGGCGGAGCATCGCGCTACTGGCCGCAGATGCTGGGGACCGGTCTGCGGATCCGTTCTCGTCGATGAACCCCTGGGGTGCCTGACGGCGACGCCATTGACCACTTAAGAACCAACCTCAGTGAGCCGAGCCGAGTTGCCGGGCAACCTGGGCGGCGAAGGCAGGGTCCTCGTGGATGCGGGCCACGACGTCGTCGGCGATCTTGTTCACGTCGAGGGGTCCGGTGTACTCGACCTCGAGCCTCGGCGGGTACTGCGTGAAGCTCAAGAGGGCATCGGTGTGGACGTCACGCCGCACGACTTCCGCCGGACGGTCGCCACCCAGGTCGCCAACAGCACGACTCTGAGCAACGCCACGGCTCTACTCGGGCATGCCGACGAGAGCACCACGGCGCGGCACTACGTGCAGCGGGTTCACGTCGCGCCAGACCTGCGTGTGGTCATCGATCGGCTGATCCAGCAGACGACAACAGACGTCGACTCCGGGAGCCAAAGTGGCGAGTAAATGGCGAGTGGAGAACGACGAAGGACCCCACATCCGCGTGTTCATGCGGGTGGGGCCCTTCGGCTGGCGGTAGCGGTGGGATTTGAACCCACGGTGGACTTTCACCCACACACGCTTTCGAGGCGTGCTCCTTAGGCCGCTCGGACACGCTACCTCGGGGAGAACGGTACCTGGTCGGGTGCCCCTCCCACGAATCCGGCATCGGTCCGTCGTACCGTGGACCGGTGAGCACCGCGCACGACGCCGTCCCGATGACCGCCGGATCCCTGGCGGACGTCGTCGAGGTGCTCGCAGGCCACCGGCTCGCGGCGCTCACGGGAGCGGGCGTGTCGACGGACTCGGGGATCCCCGACTACCGCGGCCCCGACTCCCCGCCGCGCACGCCGATGACGTTCCAGCAGTTCACGTCCGACGAGGCGTTCCGCCGGCACTACTGGGCCCGCAACCACGTGGGCTGGCGGCACGTGCACCGGACCATGCCCAACGCGGGCCACCGCGCGCTGGCCGCCCTGGAGCACCGCGGGGTGGTCACCGGGCTGATCACGCAGAACGTGGACCTGCTGCACGAGGCTGCGGGGTCCCGGCACGTGATCGACCTGCACGGCCGGTACGACCGGGTGCGGTGCCTGTCGTGCGGCATCGTGATCTCCCGCGCGGAGCTGGCCGACCGCCTGGACACGCTGAACCCCGGGTTCACGGCGGCGGTCGCGGATATCGAGATCGCGCCCGACGCCGACGCCGTCATCGAGCAGACCAGCCACTTCATCGTCGCGGCGTGCAGCGCGTGCGGCGGGATGCTCAAGCCCGACATCGTCTACTTCGGCGAGAACGTGCCGCGGGAGCGGGTGGAGCGGGCGTACGCGCTGGTCGACGCCGCCGACGCGCTGCTCGTCGCCGGGTCCTCGCTGACCGTGCAGTCGGGGCTGCGGTTCGTGCGGCACGCCGCGCAGACGGGCAAGCCGGTGGTCGTCGTGAACCGGGGCGCCACCCGCGGGGACAAGTACGCGGCGGTGACGCTCGACGCGGGGACGTCGGAGACGCTCACGGACCTGGCCGAGACGCTGCCGACGCCCGCTCAGTCGCGCTGAGCCTCGAAGAACCGCTGGAGCAGCAGGCCGCACTCCTCGGCGCGCACTCCCCCGACCACCTCGACACGGTGGTTCAGCCGCCGGTCGCGCACCACGTCCCACTGCGACCCGCACGCCCCCGCCTTCGGGTCCCACGCACCGAGCACCAGCCGCGGGATGCGCGCGAGCACGGTGGCGCCGGCGCACATGAGGCAGGGCTCGAGCGTGACGACGAGCGTGCAGTCGTCCAGCCGCCACCGCCCGAGCGTCTCGGACGCGGCCCTCAGGGCAAGGATCTCCGCGTGCCCCGTGGGGTCGGCGCGCGCCTCCCGCACGTTGCGTCCCCGTCCGACGATGTCGCCAGAAGGTCCGACGACGACGGCACCCACCGGGACGTCGTGCGCGAGGACCGCGCGGCGCGCTTCGTCGAGCGCGAGGCCCATCGCCCAGGCGTCGGCCGTCTGCTCCGGACGGCGGGGGTCGATCATGGGGGCATCATCGCGCACGCGACGCCGGTAGGTTGAGCCCATGCGCCTGCACGTCGCGGACCACCCCCTGGTCGCCCACAAGCTCACCGTCCTGCGCGACGTCCACACCGCGTCGCCCACCTTCCGACTGCTGGTCGACGAGCTGGTCACGCTCCTCGCCTACGAGGCGACCCGGGAGGTGCACGTCGAGTCCGTCGACATCGTCACCCCGGTGACCGCCACGACCGGCGTCAAGCTGGCCGACCCGCGCCCGCTGGTCGTGCCGATCCTGCGCGCCGGCCTGGGCATGCTCGACGGCATGACCCGCCTGCTGCCCACCGCCGAGGTCGGTTTCCTGGGCATGCAGCGCGACGAGGAGACCCTCGAGGCGATCACCTACGCCAACCGGCTCCCGGACGACCTGTCGGGCCGCCAGTGCTTCCTGCTCGACCCCATGCTGGCCACCGGCGGCACGCTGGTGGCGGCGATCGACTTCCTGCTGGCGCGCGGCGCCCGCGACGTCACGGCGGTGTGCCTCCTGGCCGCCCCGGAGGGTCTGGCCGTGGTCGAGGCGGCGGTCGGTGACCGGGCCGACGTGTCCATCGTCGTCGCGGCCGTCGACGAGCGCCTGAACGACAAGGCGTACATCGTCCCCGGGCTCGGGGACGCGGGCGACCGGTTGTACGGCGTCGTCTGAGCTGTCCAAGCCCTGGGATACCGGCGAATCTCCCTTGGTGACCACGAGCGGGCGTGCGACAGTCGCCCCATGACCACGTCTGCGCTGCGCCCCGTCGCCGCGTATCCGTGCGCGTGTCCTCGGTCCTGATCCCCCAGGCCCTGACCCCAGCGCGGCCCGACCAGCCGCGCACGCGCACCCGGAGACGTCCCATGGCACTACCCACCCCGTTGCCCCGCCCCCAACCCGGCCTGCTCCTGTACGTGAGCCTGCCCGAGGGGTCCGGCCGCGCGCCCGGCGACCTGGCCGAGGTGGCCGAGGTGCTGCGCGAGTTCGCCACCGAGATGCTGCCGGGCGCCGACACCTACACCGCCCTGTCGCTCGCCCCCGCGGGCTCTGACGACGTGCACCGGCTGGGTGACCGGCTCAGCCACCTGCGGCTCCTCGACGTCCTCGCCGACGCGGGGGACGTCGGCTGAGGACGCTCCCCCGGTCGCAGGTCGGGGCACCTGTCCTTACCGTGGACGGCATGCGCATCGCGATCGCAGGGGGCCACGGACAGATCGCGCGACTCCTGTCCCGCGAGCTCAGTGCGCGTGGCGACGTCCCGGTGGCGCTGGTCAGGCAGCTCGCGCACGTCGACGACGTCGCCGCGGACGGTGCGGAGGCGGTGGTCCTCGACCTCGAGCGCGCCAACGCGCTCGACGTGGCCGAGGCGATCGCCGGGGCGGACGCCGTCGTGTTCGCGGCCGGTGCCGGACCGGGCAGCGGCGTCGCCCGCAAGGACACCGTGGACCGCGCCGCGGTGGCCCTGCTGGCCGACGGGGCCGAGCACGCGGGTGTGCGCCGCTACGTCCTGATCTCGTCGATGGGAGCCGGCGCGCCGCCGCCCGACGGGACCGACGAGGTGTTCGCCGCGTACCTCGTCGCCAAGCGTGCCGCCGAGGTCAACCTGCGCACGCGCGACCTCGACTGGACGATCCTGCGCCCCGGAGCGCTCACGGACGAGCGACCGACGGGCGCTGTCCGGCTCGACGCCACGGTCCCCCGCGGTTCCGTCCCCCGCGCCGACGTCGCCGCGGTGCTGGTGGCGCTCCTGCACGAGACGCGGTCGGCGGGACTGACCCTCGAGCTGGTCGGGGGCGCCGTGCCGGTCGACGCCGCCGTCGCAGCGGTCACCGCTCGCACGGGCTGAGCGCGGTCAGCCTGCCGACGGTGCGGACCGCAGGGTGATCGCACCGATGAGGTACTGGTCGCCCGCCGTCGTGCCGCGCAGCGAGCTCACGTCGCACGCGAGCTTGACCTCGCGGAACGCCTTGGCGTCGGTGCCCAGCGAGTTGGCGGCACGCCACCCGGTCGCGGTGGAGTCGAACGCGTTGCTGTCGGAGCCGCTCGACCCGCCCCACCGGGTGGGGACGAGAGGCCGCGTGACCGCCGCACCGGAGCCGGACCCCAGGCAGGTGTCGCCTAGCAGGAGCCGGTCCCCCGTGCCGGTCCGGTCGCCCTCCCACGCCACGACGCCGATCCGAGCGGTGGTCCCCGCTTCCGCCGCGAACTCGAACGCGGGCGGCGAGGACGCGGTGCCGATCCACTGACCGCCGTCGTACACGGTCACCGACGCGTCCGACCCGGGGTCGGAGAACACGACGACCAGCGACCAGCCCGCGTAGTACGTCCGGTCCTTGTCGGTGGAGCCCGTGCCGACGGCGACGTCCGCCACCGACCAGTCGCCCGGGCCGCCGCGTGCGACGAGGTCCGTCACGTCCGCGAACGACTGGTAGTACTGCCGGTTGCTGGCGTCGGTCGGCTGGGAGACCGGGTCACCCGAGACCTTCACATACGTCCCGCCCGGGCCGCGCAGACGCGCGCTGCGCAGGTCGGTGCTCCAGTCGTCGCCGCCACCGCGGTTGGCGGACCAGTACAGGCCGGCGAAGACGATGTCGCGGCCGGCCGGGACGTCGAGCCGCGCGGTCGAGGACACCGGCACCGCGCTGCGCGGTGACTTCGGTGCGAGCGGCGCCTCGTCGAGGGCCACCATGGCGAACGCGTTGTTGTCGCGGTCGCCGTTCGTCTGCGCGGAGGCGCACTCGGGCACGGTCGCACCGCAGGTCAGCAGCGGGGCGCCGATCTCGGTGACGTCGGCGCCGGCGAAGGAGTCGCGCGCGGTCAGCCCGGCCGACGAGGTCTGCACCGCCTCGTCCGCCCGCACGTCCGCCGCCCCTGGTGCGGAGACCACGACGGTCGCGTCACCCTTCGCACTCCCGGCCCACCGCACGTTGACCAGCACCTGCACCGAGGTGCCGGCCGGAACGGTCTCCAGCTGGCACGTCACGGTGCGGCGGTTCGGGGACGCCGTGCACCCGGCGGTCTGCGGACCCGGGTCGTCGAGCGCCGCCTTCAGGTGGACGGGCAGGGTCAGCGTGGCGACCGGCGTGGCCGCGTCGGCGACCGACGAGCTCACGGTGAACCACGCCGTCCCCGTGCCGTCCGGGCGCAGCCGGACGTGCGGGTCGTAGCCGTCGAGACCGAGCACGGGGCCCAGCACCTCCACCGCCACGACGAGGGGGGTGGCCGGGTCGGCGTCGGGGGCCTGCGCCGACACCGTGACCGCCTCACCCACGGGGAACGCGCCCGGCACGGCCTCCACCGCGAGCGGCAGGTCCACCGTGGCGCCGGGGTCGATCCGGGCGAGGGTGCACACCACGGTCGTGCCGTCACCCGGGCAGCTCCAGTCGCCGCCGGTCACGGCCGGCCGCCCGAAGCCGAGCGTGCCGGGCCGGGTCACCGTGACCTGGACGTTCTCGGCGGGCAGGTCGCCGGTGTTCGAGATGCTCACCGGCACCGACGCGGGGCTGCCCAGCGCGACGGCGGCCGAGCCGGGTCCGTTGACGGTCAGCGCCGCCGGCCGTTGCAGCGAGAACGGCACGGTGACGGTCTCCGACGTGAGGCGTCCGCTCGGGGCGAGCTGGAGGACGAGCGAGCGGTCGGTGACCACGTCCGCCCCACCCGCGCTCAGGAGCAGCGAGAGTGGCGAGTCCGCCCGGGGGCCGACCACACCGGGGACGCAGGTCATCGGTCGGGCGCCGGTACAGCTCCAGGGGGACCCGGGCGCCGGGGCCCCGGAGACGCCGGCCGGCAGGAACACGGACACCGAGCCTGCGCCGGCGGCGAGGCCCGTGCCGCCCACGTTCGCGACCGGGAGGTCGAGCTGCCGGGTCCGACCGGTCACCAGCGGGATCGTGCCCGGTGCGGTGCGCAGGGTCAGGCGGGCCGGTGACGCGGCGATGAGCAGCCGGATGGGCGGCGCGACGTACTCGATGCCGGTGCCCAGCACCCGCAGACCGATCTCCCCGTCCGAGCGGTCGAACGACTCGTCGATCGAGACGCGCAGGAGCAGGCTCGACGTCGACCTCGGGGGCAGCGCGTCGAGCGTGCAGCGCGCGATGTTCGTCCCGCCCCCGACGACGCAGACCCACCCCGCGGAGGACGGCGCTGCGAAGCGTCCTGCCGAGAGCCCGGTCAAGGCCGCGGCCGCCACGCCGTCGAGCGTGACCCCCTCCGGCAGGGTGACCTCGGCCACGAGGTCCGTCGCCGTGGTCCCGCCGTTGTTGCGGACGACGACGGCGAGCTCCTGTCCACCCAGACCCGCCTCGAGCGCGAGGCCTCCGGTGGGCAGCTCGACCCCGACGTCCGCGGGGGTCGCGGAGAGCGGCTCTGCGGGCTCGACCGGGTCGGTCGGCGGCGTGGTGTCGGCGGGGTCGGCCGGCGCCTCGGCCGTCAGCGACGAGTCGGGGTCCACCGCCTCCTCGTCGTCGTCGAGGACGATCTCGTCGGGCAGCAGCTCCGTCGGTTCCGGCGTCGGCACGTCCGTGGGCCGTGACGACGGGGCGTCGCCGGCCGTGGACGTCGGCTCGGGCGTCGGGGTGCTCGGGGTGGCGCTCGGGGAGGTGGTCGGCGCCGTGGCCGTGCTGCCCTCCGGCGAGCTGAGCAGGGTGGCGACGCTGATGGCGGCCACGGCCGCGAGCGCGACGCTGCCCACCGTGATCGCTGCGGCGCCGAGCGGGATCGAGGCCAGGAACGCCGCGACGCCTCCGGCCGCCGCCGCGCCGCCCGCGGCCCCGGCTCCGACCACGCCGACCGCCCCGGTCGCGGCGGCACCTGCTCCGACGCTCCCGGTCGACGCGACCGTCGCGGTGGCGCCACCGGCCCCTGCCGCACCACCGACCCCGGCGCCGCCGGCTCCCGCCGTACCGGCTCCCGCACCACCGGCTCCGGCCGTACCCGCTCCCGCGGTCCCGGCGCTCACACCGGCCGCAGCAGCCGCACCCGCCGCGAGCCCGCCGCCCACCGGCAGGAGCACGCCGAGAGCGCCGAGGCCGACCACGCCGAGCACCAGCGGCGCGATGACCGCGCGCATGCCGTGGTTGACGTCGCCCAGCTCCAGCAGCAGCCCGCGACAGGTCCCGCAGTCCTCGAGGTGCGCCTCCACCTGGCCGGTCTCGCGCGTGCCGAGCCCTCCGCGGACGTAGGCGCCGAGCTTCCCGGCGACCGAGCGGCACCCCTCGTCGAGCGGGTCCTGGAGGTGCTGCTGGAGATAGGCCTGACGCAGACCCTCGCGCGCGCGGTACGCGAGCGCCGCGACGCCGTTGGCGGTCAGCCCCAGGACGGGGGCGATCTCCGCGGGGCTCAGCCCTTCGACCTCGGTGTGCCAGAGCACGGCCTGCCACCGCTCGGGCAGCGTGTGGAAGGCACGCGCGACGACGCCCCGCTCGAACCCGGCCAGCGCGGGCTCGTCGGCGGTGCCCGCCCACGCCGTGCCGGCCTCGAGGACCGCGAGGTCGTCCGTCGGCTGCACGCGACGGGCCTTCTCCCGACGTACCGCCGCCACGCGACGCACGACGGTGAACAGGTAGGCACGGAACGCCGACTCGGGCCCGTTGCCGCGCTGGAGGGCCCCGAAGACGGCGGCGAACGAGTCGGCGACGACGTCGTCGGCGTCGGCCGGGGAGTCCGTGTACTGCCGCGCAACCACCCAGGCAGCGCCCGCGTGCCGCTCGTAGAGCGCGCCGATGGCACCCGCATCGCCGGAGCGTGCGGAGAGGATCAGCTCCGCGTCCCCCGTGACGCCGCTGTCCAGCTGCGTGCTTGCTGACACGAACGGCTCCCATCAGCTTTCAACGTCCGACCGCACAGACTGCCATATGCGTCGTTTCTACATAAGCGGAGACGATCCCGGCGGGTGAAAAACTTCCGGAGTGGCGTCACGCCCGACAGGTGTCGGCCTCTCATCCGGCGTGACGATGAACACGGGGTCGAACAACGCCGCCCTGCCGGACGTCTCGGGAACGGTCCCGACGGACGCCCTGCCCGCGGCGCTGCGGGAGCGCTGGCGCGACGAGAGCGTCCGGTCGGTGTGGCTCCGGCCGTCCGACTGGTACCACCCGGCGGTCGACGCGCTGGCGACCGCTGTGCTCACTGCGGGCGACCCAGCAGTCGCGGCGGAGGAGCTGGGCCGCGCCCGCGGGTACGACGGCGTCGGCATCGGCGAGACCGTGGATGACCTCTCCTGCCTGTACCGCACCCTCGGCGCCGCCGAGCCCCCGACGGCCATCCTGCGCGCCCTGTGCGAGGGCTGGGCCGACGGCCAGGCCGGCACGATCGCGTTCGGCTCCGCCCTCGACCCCGAGTCGGGCCTGCCGAGCCGCCAGTACCTCGCCATCCGGCTCGCGGAGACCTACCGCGACGCGGCCCTGCCCACCCAGCGCGCCCGCACCTCGGGCCACCTCGGCCACCACCTGGTGGTCATCGACGTCGCCGCCGGGGACGTCGACCCGTTCACCCGTGCCGCGCGCTCGGCCGCGGTCGGCGCGGCGATGACGACCACCTACGGCGAGGGCCATCCGATGGCGACGCTGGGCGGCGGCGTCTTCGCCGTGCTCGCGCGCGCCGACGAGGACCCGCACCCGCCGCTCGAGGCGCTGCACCTCGAGATCGCCCGCCGCTGCGACCTGCTCGAGCTCCGGGCGTCCACGCGGCAGCCGGTCCGGGTCTGGATCGAGCCGCTGCCGGCCACCCACGAGCAGGCGCTGCGGACGCTGGACCGCGTCTCGCGGCCGTGACCGACGCACCCTGACGGGTGTCCAGGAGGTAAAGCCCAGGTCAGGGACTTCTTGGTACGCGGCTAGGGACAACTCGGGCGAATGCGTCTACCGTCGATCCATGAACTCGGCAGGACTCGCACCGAGCGGCCCGACGACGCCTTCAGGACGAAGGGCTTCCGACGCCGCTGAGCACCACCCCCAGGACCCCGCACGCGATCTCCCGACGCAGCCGGACCGTCGCTTCACCGACGCCGCCGCGCACCACCTCCCCGCCGTCGACCCGGCCCTGGCCGACTCCGCCGAGCCCGGCCCGATCCTCGCCGCGGGCGCGGCAGCCGACGTGTTCGCGCTCGACGAGCACACGGTGCTGCGGCGCTACCGCTCGGGCCGCGACGCCTCCCCCGAGGTCCGGCTGCTCCAGCACGTCGTCGCGCACGGCTTCCCCGCCCCCGCGATCCTCCAGGCGAGCGGCCCCTCGCTCGTCATGGAGCGCCTGCACGGTCCGACCCTCCTCCAGGCCCTGACCGCGGGCGAGGTGTCCCTGTCCGACGCGGCGGACATCCTCACCGACCTGCACGCCCGGCTGCACGCGATCGCCCCGCCCGCCGGCTGGGAGCACGGCGAGCCGTCCTCGTGGCCCCTGGTCACGTCAGGTCCGGCGATCGTCCACCTGGACCTGCACCCCGCCAACGTGATCCTCACGGAGACCCACGGACCGGCGGTCGTCGACTGGACCAACGCGCGCACCGGCACCGCCGAGCTGGACGTCTCGCTGACCGCGCTGATCCTGGCCGAGGTGGCCGTCGATGCGGGCGGCGTGTACTCGCAGGCCGCGCGCGCCTTCCTGGCGGCGTTCCTGCACGCGACGGACATCGACCCGCTGGTCGCCCTCGACGAGGCCGCTGCCGTGCGTGCGCTGGACCCATCGCTGGTCCCCGGCGAGCGCGAGCTGGTCCCGGCCGCCGCGGTGCTGATCAGGGACCTGGTCGAGGTCTCCGCACACCCCTGACCCCGAGCACGACGACGGCCGCCCCGGTCAGCTGGAGCGGCCGTCGTCGTGTCCGGGGGTCAGCGCGGGCTGAACGTGAGGCAGTCCGCCTCCTCGTGCCCGGCGCCCACGCGGATCGACTCCGCCGAGCACTCGAGCGACGAGTTGTGCACGCACTCGGCCCGCTGGCAGGCGCCGACGTGCGTGATGACCTTGTCGAGCCCGCCCTTGGTGCCCAGCGGGAAGAACGTGGTGCACTGCGCGTCTCCCGTGGCGCCACCGATGTTCACGGCGGCCGCGTGGCAGTGCGAGTGGTCGTTGTACGAACAGCCGGCGACCGAGCACTCGGCGACGGCGGGCATGTCCATCAGGGTGCTCATGTCGACCTCCGTGAGGCGTGGCGTGACGTTCTTCCCGACGGTAGACCCGTTCCGCGCACCGCGCCTAGCAAGGAAGGACTGCCTTACCCGCAGGTCAGGGGCACTATTGCCCGCGCCAGGGACCCCGGGAACGCCGCGGCGCACCGTCCCAGACGAGGAGGCCGACCACCAGCACACCCATCGCGACCAGCATCAACGCCACCGGGAGCGCCGGCGGTACGACGATCGCGAGCACCACACCACCCACGACGAACAGCACGCCGACGACGAACGCGACGACGAGCTGCCAGATGGCCAGGGCGAGGAGCACGCCGCGCGAGGTGCGACCGACTGCCCGGTAGCCGACCCTGCCCGCCACGCTCTGCATCCCCGGTGCGGTCGACCCGGCGCCCGGGCCTTCCATCCATCCCGGCGCCGAGACATCGGGCCCGGGCCTGGACACGAAGGTCTCGACGAGCAGCTGCTCACCGATCCCCGCGACCGCACCCAGGACGCCGCCCCGTGAGCGCAGCTGGTGCAGCGCCTCGACCGCCGCCTGCTCGTCGCCACCGATCTGCACGTCGCCACCGGAGCGCCCGGCACGCACGTGATCGGCGAGCGCCTCAGCCAGCGGTGACCCCGCGTATCGGCTGTCCGTGATCGGGGGAAAGGCGTGCGTGATCGGTTCGGCGGGCCCGTAGAACGTGACGGGCCCGAACCCGCCGGTCACCTCCTGACCGAGCACGGGCTTGCCAGGCGCTCGACCGGGCTGGACGTGCTCCGTCCACCGTGTCCCGTCCCACCAGCGCAGGGAACCGTCGCGCTGCGGGTCGGGGTACCAGCTCGGTGGCGGTGCGTCCACGTCTGCTCCAGGCGTTCGAGGTCTCGACGGCGGACGGCCGGCTCCCCTCGAGCATCGACCGTTCCTCGACCAGGGTTGAGCCTCGTGCGCGCGTCACCGGTTGCGGCCGCAACCGGACGGCAGTCGAATGCCACCAGGGGGAACCCATCCCGAGGAGGAGCACCATGGACGTGACCGGCTGGATCATCGTCGCCATCGTCGTCGTGCTGGTGATCGTAGCGGCTGTCGTGCTGAGCCGCCGTAGCGGCGCCCGTCGGGCCGAGGCCGAGCGGGCCAAGGCCCAGAAGATTCGCGAGCAGGCTGCCCTCGACCAGGTCGAGGTTCAGCGGCGGGAGGCCGAGGCCGCCCGCCTGGACGCGCAGGCCCGCCTCGCCCAGGCGGAGGCCGACGCCCGCGCCGCTGACGCTGCTGCCCTGCAGAACGAGGCACGGGCCCGCAGCGCCGAGGCCACGGGCGCACGCTCGGAGCTCGACGAGCGCCTGAGCACCGCCGACCGCATCGACCCCGATGTCCGCACCGCGCAGCCCAGCACCGCTCGCGGTGCCGAGACGACCGCGGCCCGTGGCGTCGATCCCGACGTGCCGGCCGAGCGACCCCGCACCGATCCCGGCGTCTGATCCGGAGACGCGAACGGCCGACCCCTCAAGAGGTCGGCCGTCCGCGTGCGACGGGCTCAGAAGTCCCAGTCGTCGTCCTCGGTGTTCACTGCCTTGCCGATCACGTACGACGAGCCCGAGCCGGAGAAGAAGTCGTGGTTCTCGTCGGCGTTCGGGGACAGGGCCGACAGGATCGCCGGGTTCACGTCGGTCTCGTCGCGCGGGAAGAGCGCCTCGTAGCCCAGGTTCATCAGGGCCTTGTTGGCGTTGTAGCGCAGGAACTTCTTGACGTCCTCGGTCAGGCCGACGCCGTCGTAGAGGTCCTGCGTGTACTCCACCTCGTTGTCGTACAGCTCGAAGAGGAGCTCGAAGGTGTAGTCCTTCATCTCCGCCTTCTCGGCCGCCGACAGCTTCTCGAGGCCCTTCTGGTACTTGTAGCCGATGTAGTACCCGTGCACGGCCTCGTCGCGGATGATCAGGCGGATCAGGTCGGCCGTGTTGGTGAGCTTGGCGCGGCTGGACCAGTACATGGGCAGGTAGAAGCCCGAGTAGAACAGGAACGACTCCAGCAGCGTGCTGGCCACCTTGCGCTTCAGGGGCGAGTCGCCGCGGTAGTACTCCATGACGATCTCGGCCTTGCGCTGGAGGTTCGCGTTCTCCTCCGACCAGCGGAACGCCTCGTCGATCTCCTTGGTGGAGCACAGCGTCGAGAAGATCGAGCTGTAGGACTTGGCGTGCACCGACTCCATGAACGCGATGTTCGTGTAGACGGCCTCCTCGTGCGGCGTGATCGCGTCGGGGATGAGCGAGACGGCGCCGACCGTGCCCTGGATGGTGTCCAGGAGGGTCAGGCCGGTGAAGACGCGCATGGTGAGCGTCTTCTCCTCCTCCGTCAGCGTGGCCCACGACTGCACGTCGTTGGACACCGGGACCTTCTCCGGCAGCCAGAAGTTGCCGACCAGGCGGTCCCAGACGTCGGCGTCCTTGTCGTCGTCGAGCCGGTTCCAGTTGATCGCCGAGACGCGGCTGACGAGCTTGAGCTTCTCGCTCATCGCAGTGCTTCCTTCGTGTTCAGGACGGGGGTCAGAGCATGCACGAGACGCAGCCCTCGACCTCGGTGCCTTCCAGCGCGAGCTGGCGCAGGCGGATGTAGTAGATCGTCTTGATGCCCTTGCGCCAGGCGTAGATCTGCGCCTTGTTCAGGTCACGGGTGGTGGCCGTGTCCTTGAAGAACAGGGTCAGCGACAGGCCCTGGTCGACGTGCTGCGTGGCCTCGGCGTAGGTGTCGATGACCTTCTCGTAGCCGATCTCGTACGCGTCCTGGTAGTACTCCAGGTTGTCGTTGGTCATGAAGGGCGCCGGGTAGTAGACGCGCCCGATCTTGCCCTCCTTGCGGATCTCGATCTTCGACGCGATCGGGTGGATCGAGCTCGTCGAGTGGTTGATGTACGAGATCGAGCCCGTCGGCGGCACGGCCTGGAGGTTCTGGTTGTAGATGCCGTGCTCCTTGACCAGCGCGGCCAGCTCGGCCCAGTCCTGCTGCGTCGGGATGTGCACGCCGGCCTCGGCGAAGAGCTCCTCGATGCGGGCCGTCTTCGGCTTCCACTCCTTCGACGTGTACTTCTCGAAGTACTCCCCGGTCGCGTACTTCGAGTCCGCGAAGCCCTCGAACGCGCGGCCCCGCTCCTGGGCCAGCAGGTTCGAGGCGCGGATGGCGTGGTACGCCACCGTGTAGAAGTAGATGTTGGTGAAGTCGAGGCCCTCGTCGGACCCGTAGTAGATGCGCTCGCGGGCCAGGTAGCCGTGCAGGTTCATCTGGCCGAGGCCGATGGCGTGGCCGCCGGCGTTCGCCTTCTTGATCGACGGGACCGACTCGATGTCCGTCTGGTCGGAGACGCCGGTCAGGGCGCGGATGGCCACCTCGACCGACTTGCCGAAGTCCGGCGAGTCCATCGACAGCGCGATGTTCATCGAGCCCAGGTTGCAGGAGATGTCGCGGCCGACCTCCTTGTAGGAGAGGTCCTCGTTGTACGTCGACGGCGTGGAGACCTGGAGGATCTCCGAGCACAGGTTCGAGTGCGTGATCTTGCCGGCGATCGGGTTGGCCCGGTTCACCGTGTCCTCGAACATGACGTACGGGTAGCCGGACTCGAACTGGAGCTCGGCGAGCGTCTGGAAGAACTCGCGGGCGCTGATCTTCGTCTTCTTGATCCGCGCGTCGTCGACCATCTCGTAGTACTTCTCGGTGACGTTGACGTCGGCGAACGGCACCCCGTAGACGCGCTCGACGTCGTACGGCGAGAACAGGTACATCGGCTCGTTCTTCTTGGCCAGCTCGAACGTGATGTCCGGGATGACAACACCCAGCGAGAGGGTCTTGATGCGGATCTTCTCGTCGGCGTTCTCGCGCTTGGTGTCGAGGAACCGGTAGATGTCCGGGTGGTGCGCATGCAGGTACACGGCGCCGGCGCCCTGACGAGCACCGAGCTGGTTGGCGTACGAGAAGGAGTCTTCGAGCAGCTTCATCACGGGGATGACGCCGGAGCTCTGGTTCTCGATGTGCTTGATGGGCGCGCCGTGCTCGCGGATGTTGCTGAGCAGCAGGGCCACGCCGCCGCCGCGCTTGGACAGCTGCAGGGCGGAGTTGATGCCGCGCGCGATCGACTCCATGTTGTCCTCGATGCGCAGCAGGAAGCAGGAGACCGGCTCACCGCGCTGCGCCTTGCCGAGGTTGAGGAACGTGGGCGTGGCCGGCTGGAAGCGGCCGGACACGATCTCGTCGACCAGGGAGATGGCGAAGTCCTGGTTCCCCTCCGCGAGCGCGAGGGCGACCATGCAGACCCGGTCCTCGAAGCGCTCGAGGTACCGCTTCCCGTCGAACGTCTTCAGCGTGTACGAGGTGTAGTACTTGAACGCGCCGAGGAACGTCTGGAAGCGGAACTTCTTCGAGTACGCGTACTCGAAGAGCGTCTTGATGAACGCGCGGTCGTACTGCGCGAGGACCTCGGGGTCGTAGTACTTGTTCTCGACCAGGTAGTCGAGCTTCTCGTTGAGGTCGTGGAAGAAGACCGTGTTCTGGTTGACGTGCTGCAGGAAGTACGCCCGCGCCGCCTCACGGTCCTTCTCGAACTGGATCTCGCCGTTCGCGCCATAGAGGTTCAGCATGGCGTTCAGGGAGTGGTAATCCAGCTCCGGCGTCTCTACGCGGGTATCTGCGACTGTCGTTGCCAAAATCTTCCCAATCCCTCACGGACGGATGTGACGTCCTCGTTCGTTCCCATGAGCTCGAACCCGTACAGGTAGGGGACCCGGCACTTGGCCGCGATGATGTCCCCCGCGATGCAGTAGGCCTCGCCGAAGTTCGTGTTGCCGGCCGCGATGACTCCGCGGATCAGCGCACGGTTGTCCTCGTCGTTGAGGAACTTGATGACCTGCCGGGGCACTGCTCCACCCTCGTTCCCTCCGCCGTACGTCGGCACGATCAGCACGTACGGCTCGGAGACGCGCAGGAACTCGTCCGACGGCCGGAGCGGGATGCGCTCGGCCGGCAGACGGAGCTTCTGCACGAAGCGGTGGGTGTTGTCCGAGGCGGAGGAGAAGTAGACCAGGGAGCTCATCGATCAGATCCCCTCAGCTCGGGTCGTGCGGTGTGCGGGCGCGAGAGACCCGCCGAATCGGCGCGGTCCGTGGACCAGGCGCCGATCCGGGGAGCTCGTCAGGCGACGGCTGCCAGGCGGTCGGCCAGCGCCTTGATGCGGTCCGGGCGGTAGCCCGACCAGTGCTCGCCGTCGACGATCACGACGGGGGCCTGGAGGTGACCGAGCGACATGACGTAGTCACGCGCGTCGGCGTCCTCGCTGATGTCGACGACCGTGTACTCGGTGTCGAGCTTGTCGAGCGCGCGGTACGTCGCGTTGCACTGCACGCACGCCGGCTTGCTGTAGACCGTGATCGTCATGGTGGGCTCCCCGTTCGGTCTGTCTGCGGCACGCTCCCCCCGGAGCGTTCGCGAAGCTTTTTCCTTGAAGTTGAAGGGCCCGTCTCCGGGCCGGACGAGGTGCTGAGCCTGACGAGAAGGTTCCGCACTGCGTCGTGACTAGACACTACACCTAGGGGTCCGGGACGCAATGGACCACTAGGGGTTGTAGTGACAAGCGTGTCATTCTTCACCCTGTGGAGAAGTTCCAGGCTACCGCCGACCACTGACACGGCCCCCGACCAGCGTCTACGCGGGGCTGTGCACAGGCGTCCACAGGCGCCCCTTCGACGCCCACAGACCCGTCCACACGGCAGTCCACACCCGGCCCGTCCGATTCGTCCGGAACGCCCGGCACGACACGCCAGAGACGGATTTCCCGACCGGTACCCGACCGGGGCGTGTCGGCCGTGAGGGATGCTGTTCGCGTGCAGATCACGACGCTCGGAGGGCTCGCCGTCGACGGCCGGGCCGTCCGCGGCGACCGCCTCGCGGCGCTGGTCGGCGCGCTGCTCGACGCGCGCGGTCGCGGCGTGTCGTCGGTCGCGCTCGTCGAGGTCGTGTGGGAGGGCCTCCCGCCGGAGGACGCCGCCGGCGCCGTGCAGGCCCTTGTGTCGCGCGCGCGGCGGCTCGGGTTCCCGGTCGAGGCGGCGCCCGGTGGCTACCGGCTGCCCGTCGACGGGCTCCAGATCGACGTCGACGACGCCGAGTCCCGTCTGACGCAGGCCCGGGACGCGCTGCGGGCCGGCGATCCTGCGCGCGCACGCGACCTCGCGCGGGGCGCACGCGCTCTCGTCCCCGCCGTCCCGGACCTCGCGGACGCGCCGACAACCCGTCTGCTCGGCGATGTCGTCACCCTGCTCGCCGAGGCCGGGCTCGCGCTCGCCGACGTGGACGGGGTGGCCGACGAGCTGCGCCGGCTCGCCCTGCGCACACCGCCCGACGAGCCGCTCGTGGCCCTGCTGGTGCGCGTGCTCGCGGCGCAGGGACGCGACGCCGAGGCGCTCGAGGTGGTCGAGCACGTGCGCAGCGAGCTGGCCGACCGCTACGGCACCGACCCGTCACCGGTCGTCGCGCAGGTCCACCTCGCCCTGCTGCGGGGCGAGCTGGGCGCGGCCGCACCCCGGGTCGTCGCGGCCCTTCCGCCGGCCTGGCGTCGCGCGGCGACCCCGCTGGTCGGTCGAGACACCGACATCGCGCAGGTGGAGGCCGCCCTGGAGGCGTCGGCGCTGGTCACCGTCGTGGCCACCGGCGGGGCGGGCAAGACGCGGCTGGCCGGCGAGGTGGCCCGGCGGGCCGTCGCGGCCGGTCGACCGGTCCGCGTGGTCGAGCTGGCCGGTCTGCGCGCACCCGCCGAGGTGCTGCCCACGGTGCTCGCGGCGATCGGCGGGTCCGACACGACCGCGACGCGCGCCGAGCTGCCGACCGAGCGCCGCCTGCTCTCCCCCGAGGACCGGCTGCGGCTCGCGGCGGCGGACCTCGAAGGACTCCTGGTGCTCGACAACTGCGAGCACGTGCTCGACGCGGCGGCCGTCGTCGTCGGCGACCTGCTGGCGGTGGCGTCGCCGGACGTGGTGGTGCTGGCGACGAGCCGCGCGCCGCTCGGCCTGGTCGGGGAGTCCGTGCACCGCCTGCTGGCGCTCCCCGACGCCGACGCCCTGCTGCTGCTGGAGTCGCGCGCGCGCGCCGGTCGCGCGACCGTCGGCTGGGACCCCGAGCGGGTGCGCGAGCTGTGCCACCGGCTGGACAACCTGCCGTTGGCGCTCGAGCTGGCCGCCGCCCGGCTGCGGTCCATGACGGTCGAGGACGTGCTGGACGGGCTGAGCGACCGCTTCGCGCTCCTGGACGACGCGCTGCGCGGGCTGCCGGAGCGGCACGCGAGCCTGTGGGCGATGGTCGACTGGAGCCGCGAGCTGCTCGACCCGCCGGACCGCGACCTGTTCCAGCGGCTCGCGGTCATCCCCGCCCCGTTCACCGCCGAGACCGCCGTCGCCGTCGCGGGTGCCCCTGCCCCGGCCGTCCGCCGCGGGCTGGCCACCCTGGTCGAGCAGTCGCTGCTGACGCTCGACGAGCAGGACGGCGGCCCGGCGCGCTACCGGATGCTGGAGACCGTCCGCGAGTACGGCGAGGCGCGGCTGGACGCCACCGGGCGGCGCGTCGCCGCGATGGAGGGCCTGGTGCGCTGGTCGGCCGCCGAGTGCGTGCGCCTGTCCGCGCGGTTCGTCGGCTCTGGTCAGGTGCGCGCGTTCGACGAGTGCGCCGCCGACCAGGAGACGTTCCTGGCCGCCCTGCGCTGGGCCGTCGAGCACGACGACCCCGTCGGCGCGGTCGACATCAGCGTCGCCCTGTTCCACCTGTGGAGCGTGCGCGGCCTCCACGTCGAGGTCATCGAGTGGGCGCAGCGGGTGCTGCTCGCCGACGACCCCGCGGCCCGTCGCAGGTCCCCGCTCTATCGCGGCATCGCGTCCGGCCGCCCGCTGCCCGACGCCGACCGGCTGGCGGCCACCTGCCTGTTCTCCGCGGTGAACGCGGGCGTGACGGTCTCCCAGCGGCTGGTGGCGCTCGCGGGCCGCATCATCACGCTCGCGGTCACCGAGCGCCACTCCGAGATCTCCCCCCGGATCGGCGCGCTGATCGCCACGATGCCCGCGCTGCACTCGTCCGACACGTCCGTCACCTACGCGGCCGCGGAGCGGCTGGTGGACAGCGACGACGGCTTCCTGCACGGGCTCGGGCTGTTCATGCGGGCCGCGGCGCGGGAGAACGCGGGAGACCCGGAGACGTCCAGCGCGGACGCGCGCGCGGCCTACCGGGCGTTCGAGTCGATCGGCGACCACTGGGGCATGGGCATGGCCGCGCAGGGCGTCGGCCAGTGGGAGAGCGCCCGCGGCTCCGGGGACGCGCAGGAGTGGCTGAGCCGGGGGCTGCGTCACCTCGAGCTGGTCGGGGCGATGCAGGACGTGCGGAGCATCCGCGTGATGCTCGACGTGCAGCGCGCGCTCGGTGGCGACGAGGACGCGCTGGTGCGGCTGCGCGAGGTGACGACGTCGTCACAGATCGACGACGTCGACGCCGCACAGGCGCTGCTCGGGCTCGCGCACGTCGCCTGCCAGGCCGGGCGGGTGCAGGAAGCGCTCGACAGCGCGGAGGCCGCCGCGACGCTCGTCGCGTCGATGATCGTGACGGTCCCCCAGGTGCGGATCGCGTTCCGGGTGGCCACCGCCGTCGTGCACCTGCGCGTGGCCGCCCTGCGGCCGTCGCTCGCGGACGCCTCGATCGCCACGGCGGTCGAGCTGATCACCGCCGCCGCGCCCGAGGCGCGGACCACGTCGGACATGCCGGTGCTCGGGTCGTTCGGGCTCGGCGTCGCCGAGCTGGCGGCCCACCGTGGCGACGCCGAGCTCGCCCGCGAGCTGTGGGCGGCCGGCGTCCGGCTCGGGGCCAACCTCGTCATGCTCTTCCAGCTGGGGATCGAGGGGCCGCTGGCCGGCGCCCTCGGCGACGAGGACGAGCGCGAGCGCCTGCTCGTCCCGTGGCGCGAGCGGCCGTCGACCGCCGCGTCCGACCGGATCCGGGAGCTCACCGCCGACATCGGCTGAGGTGAGCTCCCGGACCCGGTCGTCCGTCAGACCTTGCGGCGGTACGCGCGCATGGCCAGCGGCAGGAACACCGCGACCAGCCCGACGCACCAGGCCAGGGTCCACCAGATGCTGTCGCCCAGCGGCGTGCCCAGGAACAGCCCGCGCATGGCCGCGACCAGGTGGGTCAGCGGGTTCCAGGCCACGAAGTTCTGCATCCAGCCGGGCAGGGTGGCCGCCGGGACGAACACGTTCGACGCGAAGCTCAGCGGCATGATGATCAGGAACATGATCCCCTGCACGGCGCCGGAGGTTCGGACCTTCATGCCGACGAACACCGACACCCAGGACAGGGACAGGGCGAACACCACGGCGAGCAGGCAGCCCGCTACCGCGCTGAACGGGTCGGTGAGGATCCGGAAGCCCATCAGGTAGCCGATGCCGAGCGTCATCACCGTGACGATGACGTAACGGACCACGTCACCCAGCACCGCACCGATCAAGGGCGCCGACCGCGGGATGGGCAGGGACTTGAACCGGTCGAAGATCCCCTTCTCCAGGTCGGTGTTGAGGTTGACCCCGATGGCGATGGCGCCGGTCGCGATGGTCTGCGCGAGGATGCCCGGCAGCAGGAACTGCAGGTACGTGTGGGTGTCACCCGCCACCGCGCCGCCGAAGATGTAGACGAAGATCACCAGGAAGATCGCCGGCTGGAGCGTCACGTCGATGAGCGCCTCGGGCGTCCGCCACGTCTTGATCAGGCTCCGCTTGGCCAGCGACAGCGAGTGCCGGACCAGCGGGAACGGCTTGCGCGTGACGGTGGCGGCCGACGTCGGCATGGCGCGCGGGGTGCGGTGCTCGGTGAGCGTGGTCATCAGGCCACCTCCTTCGTCTCGGTGGTGTCGTCCTCAGAGGCCGTACGGCCGGTGAGGGAGAAGAACACCTCGTCCAGGCTGGGCAGGTGCAGGGACAGCTCGGTGACACCGATGCCGGCGCTCGCCAGCCGAGACACCGTGGCGGTCAGGGCGGAGTCGTCCCGCACGGGGACCGCGAGGACGCCCTTGCGGATCTCCTCGGGCGCCGACCCGGAGGTCACCTGGCCGAGGATCGTCGCGGCCTCCGCCATGCGGGTCAGGTCGGACGGACGCACCTCGAGGGTCTGGCCGCCGACGATCCGCTTGAGGCCCTCGGGGGTGTCGTGCGCGATGACGCGACCGTGGTCGATGACCGTGATCTCGTCGGCGAGCGCGTCCGCCTCCTCCAGGTACTGGGTGGTCAGCAGGACGGTCGACCCGTCGGTGACCAATGAGCGGACGACGTCCCACATGTCCTCGCGCTTGGCGGGGTCCAGGCCGGTGGTCGGCTCGTCGAGGAAGATCACGTCCGGGCGGCCGACGAGGCTCGCCGCGAGGTCGAGGCGGCGGCGCATGCCACCCGAGTAGGTCTTGGCGGGCCGGTCCGCCGCGGCGGTCAGGTCGAACCACTCGAGCAGCTCGGCGGCACGGGCGCGGGCGCCCACCCGACCGAGGTCCAGCAGCGTGCCGAACAGGACGAGGTTCTGCCGGCCGGAGAGGTCCTCGTCGACGGAGGCGTACTGGCCGGTGAGGCCGATCGACTGGCGGACGCGCTCGGCGTCCTTGACCACGTCGAAGCCGCCGATGCGGGCGTGGCCGGCGTCGGGGACGAGCAGGGTGGACAGGATGCGGACCGCGGTCGTCTTGCCGGCGCCGTTGGGGCCGAGCACGCCGAGGACGGTGCCGCGAGCGACGGCGAGGTCGACGCCTTGGAGCGCCTTCGTCTCGCCGAAGTGCTTGACGAGGCCTTCTGCCTCGATCACAAGGTCGGTTGATGTCATGCCCCCAGGCTGGAGGAACCCGCTGACAGCCCACCGACACGCGGCTGACACGGAAGGTGTCGGCGGGACGTCCGAGGAAGTGAGCGCCAGGGCAGCCAGATGCTCGGACGTCGCAGTTCTCCGAGCACAGCGTCCGAGGAAGTGAGCGCCAGGGCAGCCAGATGCTCGGACGTCCCGGTCAGCGCAGGGCGGCCAGGAGGCGGTCCAGCTCGTCGTCGGACGTGTAGTAGTGCGGGCTCGCGCGGACGACCTCCGTCAGGCCGCGGACGCCGTAGTCCAGCTGGGCCGACGAGATCCGCGTGACGCTCACGTTCACCCCGGCAGCGGCGACGCGGGCGCGGACGTCGTCGGCCCGCATGCCGTCGACGGTGAACGTGACGATTCCCGACCGGCGTACGCCCTTGTCGCGGACCGTGACGCCGAGGGTCTGAGCGAGCGCCTCGCGGAGCCGGTCCGCGAGCGCTATGACCCGTTCCTCGATCGCGGGCAGCCCGACTGCGAGCGCGTAGTCCGCCGCCGCGCCGAGCCCGAGGTTGTCGGCGATCGACCGCTCCCACGTCTCGAAGCGCAGGGCGCCCGGGACCACCTCCCAGGTCGTCGGCGAGGTCCACGTGGCCGCGCCGAGGCCGAGGACCGGCGGGACCAGCCGCTCGGTGATGGCGCGCGACGCGTAGAGGAACCCGGTGCCGCGGGGGCCGCGCAGGAACTTGCGGCCGGTGGCGGCGAGCAGGTCGCACCCGATCGCGGTCACGTCGACGTCGAGCTGGCCGACCGACTGGCACGCGTCGAGCAGGAACGGGACGCCGGCGTTCCTGGTGAGCGCACCGACCGCCTCGGCGGGGTTGACCACACCGCCGCCGGTCGGGATGTGCGTCAGCGCGACGAGGGCGACGTCGTCGTCGAGCCGGCGCTCCAGCTGGTCGAGGTCGACCTGGCCGTGCTCGTCGTCCTCGATGACCTCGAGGGTGGCGCCCGTGCGCTCGCAGGCCTGGAGCAGGGCGATCGCGTTGCTGATGTACTCCGTGCGCGCGGTGAGGATGCGCTGCCCCTTGGCGAGCGGGAGCGAGGAGAACGCCACGTTCCAGGCGGCGGTCGCGCTCTGCACCAGGGCGATCTCGTCGGGCTGCGCGTGGACCAGCCGCGCGACCGAGCCGTACACCGCAGCGACCCGGTCGGCGGACTCTGCCTCCGCCTCGTACGGACCGATCTCCGCCTCGCGCCGCAGGTGCGCGATCACCGTGTCCGTCACGACGCTCGGGCGCAGGGCACCGCCGGCGTTGTTCAGGTGCGCGACGTGGTCGACGCCGGGCGTGTCACGCCGGGCCTTGTCGAGGTCGATGCCGAGGTCGATCGTCACGGCGCCGAGTGTAGGCAGCCGACCCGCGAGGAGTCAGGTCAGCGGGAGCTGGGGCGCCACAGGACCACTGCCGCGCGGTCGGCCGTGGTCGTCGCGCGGCGGCTGCGGCTTGCCGTGCGGTTGACCGCGACCACGTCGCCGCGTGGGTCGGCGGTGAAGATGCGGCGGCCGGGGTCGACGAACGCGCGCAGGTACTCGATCTGGCGTCGCAACCCCTCGAGCTCCGCCTCGAGCTCGAGGATCCGCTTGATGCCCGCCAGGTTGACGCCCTCGTCCTGGGACAGCCGCTGCACCTCACGCAGGGTGGCGATGTCCCGCAGGGAGTACCGGCGGCCGCGGCCGCTCGCGCGGCTGGGGCTGACCAGGCCGAGCCGGTCGTACTGGCGCAAGGTCTGCGGGTGCATGCCGGCCAGCTCGGCGGCGACCGAGATGACATAGACCTTGGCGTCCTCGCCGGCCATGACTACTTCTTCGCCGCCGCGAGCAGGTCCGCGCGCACGTCCTCACCGGACGTGGCGATGCCGAACGCCTGGACGGCCTCGCGGGCGGCAGCGTTGAGCCGCTGCGGGACGACGACCTGGACCGTGACGAGGAGATCGCCCTTGGTCCCCGGGACGCCCTTGCCCTTGACGCGCAGCACGCGTCCGGACGGGGTGCCCTCGGCCACGCGGACGCGGACAGTCGACCCGTCGAGCGTCGGCACCTCGACCGTCGCGCCCAGCGCGGCCTCGTCGAACGCGACGGGGACCGTGATGCGCAGGTTGTCGCCGTCCAGGGAGAAGACGGGGTGCGCCGTCACGCGCACGGTGATGACCAGGTCCCCCGCGGGGGCGCCACGCTCGCCGGGCCGACCCTTGCCGCGCAGCCGGATCTTCTGGCCGTCGCGGACGCCGGCGGGGATGCGGGCGTTGACGGTCCGACCCTCGACCACGAGCGAGACGGTCGATCCCTCGACCGCCTGCCGGAACGGGAGGGTGGCGCTGGTGGCCAGGTCGGCGCCCTGCTGCGGACCGGGGGCGAACCCGCCGCCCGCGTTGCCGAACAGCCCACCGAGCAGGTCCTCGAACCCGGCGGAGCCCCCGGGGGCGTTGGAGTACCGGACGCGACCGCCGCCCTGCTGGCCCCCGAACATGCCGCCGAAGACGTCCTCGAAGCCGGCGGTGCCGCCGCGGCCGCCGGAGGTGAACCGGGGGCCGCCGGCCATGGCGCGCAGCTGGTCGTACTGGCCGCGCTGCTCGGTGTCGGACAGGACCGCGTAGGCCTCGCCGACGTCCTTGAACCGCGCCTCCGCCTTGGCGTCGCCGGGGTTGTGGTCCGGGTGCATCTGGCGCGCGAGCTTGCGGTACGCCTTCTTGATGGTGGCGGCGTCGGCGTCCTTGGGCACGCCGAGGACGGAGTAGAAGTCCTTCTCGAGCCAGTCCTGTCCGGTCACGCCGCCTCCTTCCACGATCTTCGTAGCGTCCGAGCAGATGCAGGTTCTGGCCTGCATCTGCTCGGACGCTACTGGGGTTTCTACGCCTCGGGGTCCACGACCGCGACGCGGGCCGCCCGGATGATCCGTTCGGTGGTGCGGTACCCCGGCTGGAGCACCATCTGCACGGTCGACTCCGAGACGTCCGGGGCGTGCGAGTGCATGAGCGCCTCGTGGATCGCGGGGTCGAACGGCTCCCCCACCGCGCCGTAGCGGGTCACCCCGAAGCGACCGAGGGTCGCATCGAGCTTCTCCGCGATGGGCAGGAACGGACCGGTCAGGTCACCGTGCTGGCGAGCCAGCTCGATGTCGTCGAGCACCGGGATCAGCGCCTCGACGATCTCGTGCACCCCGCGGTCGTGGGCGGCGAGGGCGTCGGCCTTCGACCGCTTCACGAACCCGGAGTACTGCTGCTCGAGGTTGTAGTAGGCCGCCTTGGAGCGCTGGAGCTCGTCCAGACGCTCCGCCGCGAGCTTCTCCGCCTCGACCAGACCCTCGAGGACGACCTCCTCCTCGGCCGAGGCCGCGATGGACTCGGCGTCGGCCAGGATCTGCTCCTCGGGCGTCAGGTCACCGCCCGCATCCTCGGTCCCGGACGTCACTTCGACGCCGCCTCGTCCTCGTCGTCGACGATCTCGGCGTCCACGACGTCCTCGTCGGACGACGCGTCAGCCGTGGGCTGCTCGTCGGCCGGCGCGGAGCCCGCCATGTTCTCGGCGGAGTAGATCGCCTCGCCGATCTTCTGGCTGACCGCGAGAAGGGCCGAGTGCTTGGCCTTGACCGCGTCGAGGTCCGTGCCCTCGAGCGCCGTCTTGAGCTCGCCGACCGCGGCCTGGACCTCGGTCTTGACGTCGTCGGGCAGCTTGTCCGCGTTGTCGACCAGCAGCTTCTCGGTCGAGTAGACCAGCTGCTCGGCGGAGTTGCGGGTCTCGGCCTCCTCGCGACGCGCCTTGTCCTCGGCGGCGTGCTCCTCGGCCTCGCGCACCATGCGCTCGATGTCCTCCTTGGGGAGGGCCGAGCCGCCGGTGATCGTCATCGACTGCTCCTTGTTGGTGCCGCGGTCCTTGGCGGACACGTGCACGATGCCGTTGGCGTCGATGTCGAACGTGACCTCGATCTGCGGCACGCCACGCGGCGCCGGCGCGATGCCGGTGAGCTCGAACGTGCCGAGCGGCTTGTTGTCCCGCGCGAACTCACGCTCGCCCTGGAACACCTGGATCAGCACCGACGGCTGGTTGTCCTCGGCCGTCGAGAAGATCTCCGAGCGCTTGGTCGGGATGGCCGTGTTGCGCTCGATGAGCTTGGTCATCACGCCGCCCTTGGTCTCGATGCCGAGGCTCAGCGGGGTGACGTCGATGAGCAGGACGTCCTTGCGGTCGCCCTTCATGACGCCGGCCTGCAGAGCGGCACCGACGGCGACGACCTCGTCCGGGTTGACGCCCTTGTTGGGCTCCTTGCCGCCGGTCAGCTCCTTGACGACCTCGCTGACGGCCGGCATACGCGTCGAGCCGCCGACGAGCACGATGTGGTCGATCGCGGACAGCTGGATGCCGGCGTCACGGATGACGGACCGGAACGGCTCCTTGGTGCGGTCGAGCAGGTCCTGCGTCATCTGCTGGAACTGCGCGCGCGTGAGCTTGGTGTCCAGGTGGACCGGGCCGTTCTCGCTCATCGACAGGTACTGGAGCGAGATGTTGGTGCTCGTCGCGGACGAGAGCTCCTTCTTGGCCTGCTCCGCCGCCTCGCGCAGACGCTGCACGGCGATCTTGTCCTTGGCCAGGTCGACGCCCGTCGAGTTCTTCACCTCGGAGACCAGGAAGTCGACGATCCGGTTGTCCCAGTCGTCGCCGCCGAGCCGGTTGTCGCCGGAGGTCGCGCGGACCTCGATCGTCGAGAAGCCGTCGTCGTCCTTGCCCACCTCGAGGAGGGAGACGTCGAACGTGCCGCCACCGAGGTCGAAGACGAGGATGAGCTCGTCCTCCTTGCCGCGCTCCAGGCCGTAGGCCAGGGCGGCTGCGGTGGGCTCGTTGATGATGCGCAGGACGTTGAGGCCCGCGATGGCGCCGGCGTCCTTGGTGGCCTGGCGCTCGGCGTCGTTGAAGTACGCCGGGACGGTGATGACCGCGTCGGTGACGGGCTCGCCCAGGTAGGCCTCCGCGTCACGCTTGAGCTTGGAGAGCACCCGCGCGCTGATCTCCTGCGCGGTGTACTTCTTGTCGTCGATCGCCTGCGACCAGTCCGTGCCCATGTGGCGCTTGACGGACGAGATCGTGCGGTCGACGTTGGTGACGGCCTGGCGCTTGGCGATCTCGCCGACCAGCACCTCACCCGTCTTGGAGAATGCGACCACCGACGGCGTCGTGCGCGACCCCTCGGCGTTGGCGATGACCGTGGGCTCGCCGCCCTCGAGGACTGCGACCACCGAGTTGGTGGTGCCGAGGTCGATGCCGACTGCTCGTGCCATGTGTGTGCCTTCTTTCGTGTCGTGCGGGGTTCATGTGGTCCGTGGAGGACCGCTCTTGAGTCCGGCTGGCTCAAGTCTGCGTCGGCGTCGCGCCATGCGCAAACTCGAGACGGTTGAACTTGAGTCTGTCGGGCTCAACCTTGGCGAACCGCGAGACATTCCCTCGCCGTCGACACACGGACGTCCCGGCCCTGCGGAGACGCCCGAGACGACGCTCGGAGGCGTCACTACCGCCCAGGGGGGCGTGAGGCCTCGCGATGTTCCCGGGGGCAACGCCCGTAGGTTGCTACGCATGCGCTTTGAGGTGGACGCGATCCTGTTCGACATCGACGGGACGTTGGTGGACTCGACCGCTGCGGTCGGGCGCACGTGGCGGGCGTGGTGCGCTGCCCGGGGGATCGACGCCGTGGAGGTCCTCCGGGTCTGTCACGGGCGCCGCTCGGAGGACACGGTGGCCGAGTTTCTGCCCAGCGACCAACGCGCCGCGGCGGTCGCTGAGCTCGAGCGGCTGGAGATGGCAGACCTCGATGACGTGATCGCGCTCCCCGCCACGCGAGACCTCTTGTCGCGCCTCCCGTCCGATCGATGGGCCGCGGTGACGTCGGGGTCGCAACTGCTGATGCGTGCGCGGCTGGCCGCCGCCGGGCTGCCGGTGCCCGACGTGTTGGTAGCGGCAGAGGATGTCCGGCTGGGCAAGCCTGACCCGCAGGGATATCTGAACGCGGCCCGCCAGCTCGGCGTCAACCCTCGCCGGTGCCTCGTCGTAGAAGACGCACCAGCCGGCCTGGAGGCGGGACGTGCAGCGGGGGCGCACGTGCTCGGGGTGGCCACCTCCCACCCGGCCCACGACCTGAGCGCAGCGCACGTGGTCGTGCCCGACCTCGCGGCCTGCATCGTCGAGGTGACTGTCGAGGGCCTGGTCATCAGCACGGCAGGCTGAGTCGCCAGCACCTTCAGATCCTGGACGTGGGGTGTGGCACGGGGCTGCTGACCGTCAGTCTCGTCCGTCCGGATCGACGAGTCGTCGGCATCGATCCGTCGACGACCATGCTCACCTACGCCGCAGGTCGCCCAGGCAGCAACGAGGGTGACCTGAATACTCGGCGACTCCCGGAACATCCCCGCAGGACCATGTGATCTCGCGGTCATGTCCGGGAACGTCGCGCAGCACATCCCCGACCCCGCATGGGAGCGGACGCCGTCGGCCATTCACCGTGCGCTCCGAGACGGGGGCGTGCTCACGTTCGAGAGTCGCGACCCGCGCGCCCGAGCGTGGACCACGTGGTGCAGCGTGGAACCGACAGCCAGGACCACCGACCACGGTCTGCTTCGGGAGTGGATGGGTGTCGACGAGCTCCGGCCGGGCCGAGCGACGGCGAGGTCGACGCCTTGGAGCGCCTTCGTCTCGCCGAAGTGCTTGACGAGGCCGTGGGCCTCGATCACCAGGTCTGTTGTCTTGGCTTCAGCCTGGTGGACGCCGGCGTCAGCGGGCGCTATGCCCCCGTCAGGAGCTGCTGGCCGCCGCGTGAACCCTGCGGACCGCCTCGGCCGTGCCGCCGTGCCACGGCGAACCATGGCCGGGCAGAACCCAGCGCGCCTCGGTCCCGGCCACACGATCGAGCGAGTCGAGAGCCGCGACCGGGTCGTCGGTGAACGGGGCCGGGGCCGGGCCGGTCGCGCCGGTGAGGACGTGTCGGGTGGTCAGCCCGTCACCGACGAAGACGGCGTCCACGGCGGGAATGTGGACGGCGATGCTTCCCGGGGAGTGGCCGGGCAGCGCGGTGACGCGCGGCGATCCCGGCAGGTCGAGGACGTCGCCGTCGTCCACAGGGACGACCTCGCTCAGATACTTGGTCCGGAGGCCGCCCTTGCGGGACGCGTACCCGAGGAAGCGCAGCGTCGGACCCAGCCGGAGCTTTCCCCAGGACGGCGACGTCTTCTCCTCGCCGCGCGCACGAGCGGCGTCCGCCCTGCCCACGTACACCGGGATGCCCTGCTCGCGCCGCAAGCGCTCGGCGAATCCGATGTGGTCGCTGTCGCCGTGCGTGAGGACGATCCCGCGAATGTCGTCGAGGGGACGGCCCAGCGAGGCGAGCTCGGCCGCGAGGTCCTTCCAATGACCCGGCAGTCCTGCGTCGACGAGGGTGCTGCCCTCGTCCGTCACGACGAGGTAGCAGGCCACGATGTCGCTGCCGATGCGGTGCAAGCCGGGGCTGAGCTGCATGGGTGGTCTCCTGATCGACGAGGTGACGACGTCATTGTGCTGTGGCACGTCGTGCTGCGGTCAAGGCGAGGCGACGACGATCGAGTTGACGGCGACCGCCACACCCAGGCCCTGCCAACCGCCACCCGTCGCCAGGACGCCGGCACTCGGGGCCCCGAGGACCTGGCCGAGAATCTGGACAACTATGTGAGACGCGAGGGCTTCCCAACGACGTGTCCGACCCCAGGTCAGCGAGCTGGTCTCCGGACGACACGGATGAGTTCCTACAGCCACGGACGCACGACGCCCCCTGTCGGAGACCGCCCTGCGTCGCGTCACCGTCGGGTTCCCGGTGCGCGCGCCACCGTCGTGCGTCGGCCAGCGCCACAACCCGGGACTGTTCTGGTCGACGACGAACGCGGGCCCCATCGTCTCTGAGTGCCGGCTCAAGCTGAGCTCCCGGTCAGAGCGCCGGGCAGCGGACAAGTCGCATGAGTCCCTACGGCCTCGCGCGTCGCAACGCGGGTGTCAGCCAGGCCCTAGTCGAAGGCAGCGATCAGCCGCACGTCGTTCGGCCCGTACCGCGCCGCCAACGCGCGCATGACCGCGAGAACGTGGCCCCACGGCGTCCCCGGACCCAGGTAGGTCCCGAGCGTCATCGGGGTGAACCTCCAGGTTCTGCCGTCCCAGGCCCAGTCCACAGGCCCGTCGAGGGCGCGTGCGGCGAGGTCCGGCGGCGGCTCGCAGTACGCCAGGTCCTCGGGCGTCCACCCCGCCCGCACGAGCTCCACCTGGTACGAGGCCCCGTCCCTGGTCCCCTCGACCCACGCCACGAACGGGCCGAACGGGCCGCCAAGGTCCAGGTCCGCGAGCTCGGACCACGCGACCCACGACCCGACGAGCTCGCCGGTGGCCAGGTCGGGCTCCAACTTGCCGCGGATCGCCGACGACGCGTCATCGGGCAGCCCTCGCCGCTCGGCGATCGGGGTGAAGCCGTACGTGTTGCGAGCCCCGAACAGGAACGCAAACGCCGGGTTCGCCCCGGCGGCCCCCCCACTCTCGAGTAGGGGCCACAGGTCGACCGCCATCACCCACGGCTCACCGTCGTAGTAGTCGGCGCCATGGTGCGGGTGACGGAACTCGACGCCGCCGTAGATGTCGGTGACCACCGGCAGAGGCTATCCGCACTCGATCGGCCCGCCACCAGTCGCCGGCGAGGACAGTCGCGACCTACTGAGTGACGGCGGTCCGGAGAGTTCTCGGTTCCCGACGAACACCGAGGAGGCGTGTCGGACGTCGGCGCTGCCGTCCGACCGGACGCTGCCGCCGTGGCCGTGCACCGGTCCCCGAACAGCTCCTCGCGCCCGGCGCTCGGTGCAATGCTCTCCCGATGGGCCTGGGAGAACCGCTGAGGGGCACGGTGACGAACCTCGGGCGTGAGTACCACCGGATCTGGTTCGGGAACGCGTCGTCGAACCTGGCGGACGGGATCACCTTCATCGCACTGCCCTTGCTCGCGGCGACGCTCACGGAAGACCCGCTCGCGATCGCAGCGCTCGCCGTGGCGTACTCCGCCCCGCGGGTGCTCTCCGTGCTCGGCATCGGCGTGCTGGTCGACCGGGTCGACCGACGCCGGCTGCTCTACCTCGCCAACTTCTCGCGGGCGGCGATGTTCGCGGTGCTGGCGGCGCTCGTGGCGACCGGTGCCGCGCCGCTCGTCGTGCTGTACGCCGTGTACGCGCTGATGGGCATCGTCGAGACGGTGTCTGACAGCGCCGCCTTCGCGGTGCTGCCGCAGGCGGTCGAACCGGCCGGCCTCGACCGCGCGAACTCGCAGATCGCCGGCACGCAGACGGTGCTGGACGAGTTCGTCGGGCCGCCGCTGGGCGGGTTCGTGTTCGCGGCGGCGGCCATCGCGCCGTCGTCGCTCACGGCTGCGGCCTATCTCGTCGCCGGGATCGCGTACTGGCGGCTGCGGGGCTCGTACGCCGTCGCGCCGGACGAGGATGCCCAGCGCCCCGCCGGTGTCGTCGCCGCGATCCGCGAGGGGGCGGTGTGGACGTGGCACCACCAGGTCGTGCGCCTGCTCGTCGTCGTGGGCGCCATCGCGTCCGTCGCGTACATGATCCCGTTCTCCTACCTCGTCCTGTACGCCACGCACGAGCTGGGGTTGAGCGCGGCCGGCTACGGGTTCCTGCTGTCGTTCTCCGCGCTCGGCGGGCTGCTGGGCTCGGTCGTCACCACCCGGCTGCGCGCTCGGCTCGGGTACGGCTGGACGATCGTGGCGGCCCTGAGCGTCGGCGCGCTCTCGTTTCTAGTCATCTCGCTGACCACCAATGTCGTCGTCGTCGCGATCGCGCTGGCGACCTACATCGCGCACGCGGTGGTGTGGAACGTCATGGCCGCCTCGGTCCGACAGAAGGCGACGCCCGCGGCGATGATGGGCCGAGTGGGCTCGGTGAGCCGGTTGCTGAGCCTGATCGGTCTGACCGCGGGTGCGGTCGCCGGCGGCCTGCTCGCGTCGCACGTGGGATACCTGGTGCCGTTCGCCGTTGCGGGCGGGCTGTTCGCCGTCGCCGCCACGATGTGCGCCGTGCGGGTCCGGACGCTGCAGGTGTGGGAGGACGAGCACGAGCTGTCGACGGCCGTCGCCGCCTGAGGCGCCGCGGTGGCGGGGGAGCCGCCGCTCTGGGGTAGGTCGTCTCGTCCGGCGCGCTGCGGGCGATGTGGCTACGGTGCGAAGATGAAGCGCACGTTGCGCACGTTGCGGACGGTGCGGTCCGCGGTCCTGGCCCTGATCGCGGCGCTCGCCCTCGTCGGCTCCGCCGGCTCCGTCGCCAGCGCTGCGCCGCCTGCTGCGTCGCGCGTCGTCTACGACGCCCTCGGCGACTCGTACGCCTCCGGGTACGGCGTCCCGCCCTACGCCGAGTGCGGCCGCTCTCAGAGCGCCTACGCCGTGCAGCTCGACGGGCGCCACCGTCTTCGACTCGACGACTTCGTCGCCTGCGCGGGCGCCACCACGACCTCGCTGGTCACCGGCGGTCAGCTCGCCGCGCTGGACGCCGACACCGACCTGGTGACGTTGACCGTCGGCGGCAACGACATCGGCTGGTCGGGCGCGGTCACCGCCTGTCTCGGCGGCACCGACGCCCAGTGCGCGGGAGCGGTCGGCCTCGTCGACGCTCGGATCACGGGCCAGCTCCCGGCCCTGCTCGACACGGTGTATGCCCAGGTCGCCGCAGCCGCCCCGAACGCCCGCGTCGTGGTGACCGGCTACCCGCGGCTGTTCTCGCCGAAGTACGGCGACTACCTCGCCGCCTCGTCGGCGGAGCTCAGCACGCTCAACGCCGCCGCCGACACCCTCGACACCGTGATCGCTGCCGCAACCGCCCGCGCCGGCTTCCAGTTCGTGGACGTGCGCACGCGCTTCGACGGCCACGGAGCGAACTCGCCGGACGCGTGGATCCTGGGGCCGACCGACCCGGGAGCGTTCCACCCCACCGTCGAGGGCTACGAGGCCTACGCGGCCGCGGTGAACTCGGCGCTGGGTCCGATCAAGCCGGGGTGCGGCCGACACCACCGGTGAGGTGCGCGACGATCAGCTGACGCCGTGTCGTGGGCGCGAATCGCTTCACACGGCTGTGCGGACGACGCCCGTCTGGTGGGCTTGCCCCTCCGCAGCCTGGGTCGCCACGGCCCATCGACGCTGCCGTTCCTGAGAGGGATCCCCCCGTGCTGTCACTACGCAAGGTGCTGACCATGGCCACGGCCGCCCTGGTCGCCGTCGCCGGAACAGTCGCCCTCACCAGCCCGGCGAGCGCCGCTGCCGGCTGCCGGGTCGACTACACGGTGACCAACCAGTGGCAGACCGGCTTCGGCGCGAACGTGCAGGTGACCAACCTGGGCGACCCGATCACCGCCTGGGACCTCCGCTTCTCCTTCGGCGCCGGGCAGACCGTCAGCCAGCTGTGGAACGGCTCCGTCACCCAGTCCGGGGCCGCGGTGTCGGTGCGCAACGCCGCGTGGAACGGGTCCGTCGCCACCAACGGCAGCGCGTCGTTCGGCTTCAACGGCACCTACTCCGGGACCAACCCCAAGCCGAGCGCGTTCACCCTCAACGGTGTCGCGTGCACCGGGAGCCCGGTCACGCCGAGCAGCACGCCGACCACGTCGCCGTCGGCCACGCCGTCCCAGTCACCGAGGCCGACGCCCACGCCGACGCCCTCGCCCACCACCGGCCCGATCACGGGCACCGCCGGACAGCTCATCGCCAGCCTGGGCAAGGGCTGGAACCTGGGCAACCAGCTGGAGGCCAACGCCAACGGCATCCCCAGCGAGACGGCGTGGGGCAACCCGGTCGTGACATCTGCACTCCTCGACCGGGTCAAGGCCGCCGGCTTCACGACGATCCGGATCCCGGTCTCCTACCTCGGCAAGATCGGCTCTGCACCGAGCTACACCGTCGACTCCGCCTGGCTCGGCCGGGTCCAGGAGGTCGTGAACCTGGCCTACGACCGCGGGCTGTACGTGATCATCAACATGCACGGCGACGGCTACAAGGGCGTCAGCGGTTCCTGGCTCATCTGCGACGCGTCCTCGCAGGACACGATCAAGGCCAAGTACCAGAAGGTCTGGCAGCAGGTGGCGACGAAGTTCCAGGGCTACGGCGGACGACTGATCCTCGAGTCCATGAACGAGAACTTCGACGGGCAGTACGGCAACCCGACCCAGCCGTGCTACTCCAACATCAACGCGTACAACCAGATCTTCGTCGACACGGTGCGCCAGACCGGCGGCAACAACACCTCCCGGTGGCTGCTCGTGCCGGGCTGGAACACCAACATCGACTACACCGCCGGCAGCTACGGCTTCGTCGTGCCCACCGACCAGTACCGGTCGTCGGCCGTCCCCAGCAACGAGAAGCGCCTCATGATCTCCGCCCACTACTACGACCCGTGGGACTTCACCGGCACCGAGGACGGCACCATCACCCAGTGGGGGCCGAATGCGACCAATGCGTCGAAGAAGTCGACCTGGGGTCAGCAGGACTTCATGGACGCCCAGCTGAAGAAGATGTACGACAAGTTCGCCGCGAACGGCTACCCGGTGTTCATCGGGGAGTACGGCTCGATCGACAAGACGGCGTTCGACTCGACGAACACCAGGTACCGCGCCGACTACGCCCGCACACTCGTCGCGACGGCGAAGAAGTACGGCGCGGCCACGGCCTACTGGGACAACGGCTACAACGGCCAGTACGGGTTCGCGCTGTTCGACCGGCGCACCGCGACGGTGACCCAGCAGGGCATCATCGACGCCATCATGGGTTCCTGACCACGACCTCCAGGGTGGCCAGTCTCGTGCGGCACACCTTGGGTCCCCGTCCGGCCGGAGGCACTCATGGGCAAGCTGATCTACGCAGCCAACATCTCGCTCGACGGTTACGTGGAGGACGAGAACGGCTCCTTCGACTGGTCGGTACCCGACGACGAGGTGCACGCGTTCTGGAACGAGCACGAGCGGCACATCGGCACGTCGCTCTACGGCCGCCGCATGTACGAGACGATGCGCGTCTGGGAGACCGACGACTGGTTGACGAGCGAACCAGCCGTGGTGCGCGAGTACGCGGGGATCTGGCGCGACGCCGACAAGGTCGTCTACTCCACGACGCTCGATGAGGTGTCGACGGCGCGGACGAGGATCGAGCGGCAGTTCGACCCCGAGGCGGTACGACGGCTCAAGGAGGCGTCCGTCTCGGACCTGAGCATCGGCGGCGCGACCCTCGGGGCTGAGGCGTTCCGGCACGGGCTCGTCGACGAGTGCGTGCTGCTGCTGTGCCCGGTGCTCGTCGGCGGCGGCAAGCCGGCGCTGCCGCGGGGCGTACGACTCGACCTGGAGCTGCTGGACCACCGACGGTTCGACAACGGCGTGATCTCCGTGCGCCATGCAGTGCGAAGCGCTGCCTGAGGATCCGGGGTATCACCCGTCGTCGGTCGCGCTCCTCCCCTGTGCAGCCCGCACCGTGCGGACCACGAACCATCAGGGGAGAACAGTGGCCGACAACATGTACGCAGGCGTCTCAGTCCAGGCGTTCCCGAACGGGGACGCGGCACTGAGCACTCCGCACGGAGACGTGAAGGCGTTCCTCGACTACGTCCGACAGTTCAGCGGGGTCAACTTCCACGCGCAGGACGACGACGTGCGCGAGTGGCGGTTCAACCGCGAGTACGACAACTGGCAGGACAGCCTCGGCATGGACTCCGTCCGTGTGCTCCACACCTACACGCACATGGGCATGGCGGCGGACGGCCGCTACGTCGCCGCGATGGGCCGCACCTGGGACAACACCTTCCTGGCCGAGTCCACGCGGATGTCGTTCGGCGACCAGCGCCTGCGCTACCTGATGCTCCACGGGTGCGACTCGCTCCAGATGCAGGGGGGCCAGAACCCCTGGCGCACCTGGGCGGAGCCGAACAAGGGCGCGCGGATGATCTTCGGTTTCGACGGGCTCACCTACGACGTGGGTGGACTCGGCGCCGGGTTCTTCCGGGAGTGGAACAAGGGGAAGTCGTTCAGCCAGTCGTGGCAGGACGCTGCGTTCTCGACCCTGACGAACCACCGGCCGTCGTCCACCGCCTGCGGCGCGACCGCCGAAGAGGCACAGGACCGGCTCTGGAACGAGCGCCTGTTCCACGGCGGCGCCGTCTCCGACAACTGGTACTGGTGGAGGTGGGCCGGCCCGACGGTGATCGAGGTCATCATCACGATCACGGTCCCGCCGTCGCCGATGCGCCTCTCGGTGGAGCGTCGGCCGGTCGACGACGAGGTCGCGCGGAACCTGGGCGACCGGTTCGGGCTCCGGCCGTGGATCGCGTCCGCGGCGTCGCCCGATCCCGAGCACCGGGACGACGGCGGCGACGCCCTCGTCGGCCCACGCCTCGTCCTGTCCCCGGACGGCTCCTACGAGGCGTTCCTGGCCGAGCCGGACCGCTGGGCCCGACCGATCGACGTGGACGCCGCCAGGGAGATCGCCGAGCGGACGGTCCGATCGCTGGAGCTGGACACCGAGCTGGTGCTCGACGCCCTCACGGTGACCGAGCACGGCGGCGCGAGCCGGGACGGCGACCAGACCGAGACGGCCGTCGCCGACTTCACCGCCCACTTCCGGCAGCTGTACGACGGGACGCCGATGGCCCGAGGCCACGACGGTCACGTGAGCGTCACGCTCGATGCCGGGGGCACCGTGTGCACCATCTCCGACCGGACCGTCGCCGTGGTCGACGCCGTGGAGGCTGCACCGTCGGACGGGTACGAGGTCGACGTCGACGAGTCTCTCGGTCGCGCGATCGCCGACCTCGAGCGGCAGCTCCGCTGCGATGGCCGCAGCGACTCCGAGCTGGTCCTCCTGCCGGACACCCGGGATGTCTCCTACCGCGTCGACCACGGCTCAGCAGTCCTGGTGGCGCGCGAAGAGGTCGAGATCCGCAGCGGCGACTTCGCCATCCGCAAGGTCGTCGAGGTCGTTCTCTAGGGCCGGCTCAGACCCGTTCGACGCTGTCGGCCTGCGGTCCCCGGTCGCTCTGGCGCACCTGGTACCGGACCCGGTCGCCCTCTTCCAGGGCGTCGGCGCCCCTGACGACCGACACGTGCACGAACAGGTCATCGCCCCCGGCATCCGGGGTGATGAAGCCGAAGCCGCGCTCCGCGTCGTAGCGCGCGACCACGCCCTCGCCGCCGCGCACAGGACCGCCGGATTCTCTCGGGGGACCGGACCGACCGCGCGCCGGCGCCGCGGGGGCGCCCCCGACGATCCGGATGTTGCGGGCCTGGAGCCCCTTCTCGCTCGTGCCGACGTCGTAGGTCACGCGATCACCCTCGGACAGCTCGCTCACTCCCGCGGGCAGCGCCCGGACGTGGACGAAGAGGTCCTCGGCGCCCGAGTCGGGGGTGACGAACCCGAAACCCTTCTCCGCGTCGTACCAGGACACCGTGCCGTCCGCCCCGTCGGACGCCCGCGGTCGTCCGATCGCGTCCGCACCGAGCGGCAGCAGGTGGTCCGCCTGCGGCCCCTTGTCGCCCTCGACGACCAGGAACGCGACCCGCTGCCCGTCCGAGATCACGCCGCCCCCGACGATGGCGGAGCTGTGCACGAAGATCTCCGCGCCACCGCCGTCGGGCGTGATGAAGCCGTACCCCTTGCCCGGCTCGTACCAGGAGACGGTGCCGAGCACGCCCAGGAGTGCGTCCGGGGATTGGTCGCCGGTGATCCGGACGCGGCGTGCCTGTGGGCCGCGGTCCCCCTCGCCCAGCTCGAACTCGACGACCTGCCCCTCGCGGAGGACGTCGTCGTTGCCGACGATCTCGGACGCGTGCACGAACAGGTCGTCGACCCCGTCCCCGAGGTAGAGGAAGCCGAACCCCCGCTCGGCGTCGAACCAACGGACAGTTCCTTCGGGCACGGTGACTCCTCGTCGACGCTCAGGTTGCTGCCACCCAGTGTCCCTGATCGAACCGCAGCGGGTTGACTACGGATGGTCGCGCAGACGATCCAGCTCGGCAGCCAGCACTCGCGCGTACCGTGCACGCTCGTCGGCGGCGACCCATCGGGCCTCGAGGTCGCGCTCGTACAGACGGTCGCCGTCGTAGCGCGGGAAGACGTGGACGTGGAGGTGCCAGACGTCCTGACCGCCCGCCGGCTCGTTGTGCTGCCGGACCGAGATGCCGTCGCACGCATAGGCCGTGCGCATCGCGACCGCGACCTGCTGAACGAGGTCCCACACGGCGTGCCCGGTCGCCCGCGGAAGGTCGTAGACGTTCTCGTGATGCTCCCGAGGGATCACCAGCGCCGCCCCTGGGTTGGCGGGCCACCACTTGGGCGAGATCCGGGCGAGAGCGAGCTCCGTGGTCGCGACGACGTCGCTCGGCTGGTTGTGCTCGCTCACGACGCCGAGCTGGAGCAGGCAGAAGGGGCAGCTGTAGTCGGCCGGCTCATGGCTCGGTGTGGTCATGGTGTCCAGCCGTCCCATCGGCTCCACCAGTGGGCGTTCGCGTCCAGCTGCGCGGTCACGTCGGCGGCCGCCGCCAGCACACGGCCCACGGTTCCCTCGTCGATGCGGCCCGTGACTCGCTGCCAGTGGAGGTCAGCCACGTCCTTCCACTCGCGCCGGCCGTCGGGGTGGACGATCAGGTCCAGGCCGTGGTCATCGGTCTCGAACCCCTCACGTCCGCGCACGATGGGCGCCTCGAAGTTGACGTACCAGTGCAGGAACGTCCCGGCGCGGTCGAAGAACTTCCAGACGCCGTAGTGATCACCGGTCCGATGGAGCTGGAGCACCACCGTGGACCCCCAGGCGGCGTGCGAGCTCCACGGGTGAGCCCCGAACGGGTGCGGAGGGAACGTGAAGCCGGAGCCGGGATCGAGGCGGACGGCGAGGGTTGCGCCGTCGTCGGACACGACGGTCACCGGATGCTGCATCCACACCTGCTCGTGCAGCACCTCGAACCGTTGGATCGACGACCCCGGCTCATAGATCCACACGGTCGACGACACTATCGGTGGCCTCCGTGGACGCGACCGCGGCCCTGATGGCCTGCGCGTCGCTGTCGAGGAGCGCCTCGCGCGCTCCACCGCGTCGGGAACGATCGTCCAGCCGTCTCCTGCGTAGCGGGGGACGACGTGAAGGTGGAAGTGGAAGACCGTCCGGAGACCGCGTCTGACCGCGTCACCCGAGTGCCGCATCCGGCGACTCGACCCTCGTGCCGATGACCACCGGGTCGGGCCCGTACGAAGGCCCTGTGAGGGGGCATGTGTGAGTACTCACCTGCGCGCAGCGGCCGCGTACATCTCGTTGGTCGTCTCCGTGGTGCTCCTCGCCGGCTGCCAGAGCACGGCGGTGGGCGCGAGCCAGGACACCGCGCCGCCGAGCCCCAGCCCCGTGGCGGTCTCCGAGGAGCCCGCGCCGTCGCCCGACACCGATCTGAGCGCGTCGGCGGACCCGAGCGAGCCCGCCGACGGGCCGGCGCCCGGATCGGACGCGTGCCGCGCGGCGTACGTCCAGCAGGTGCTGGCCGTGGACCCGGCCTACTTCGACAGGCGCCCCGTCGAGGACCCGATCGCTCTGCTGACGTACGACCGGCTGAGCGAGCTCATCACCGCCGACGAGCACGCTCGCTGGGGGATGCAGCGCCTGTTCGAGCCTGACGCCGTCCCGCAGGAGTACCGCCTGGCCGACCTGGGCGAGGGCACCGATCCGCTCACCGGGATCGCGCTGGCCTCGATGTGGGAGACGGACTGCCTCTCGGCCGAGACGCAGCAATGGCTGAGCGACTACATGACCCCGACGGAGATGCCGGACCAACCCTGAGCGGCTAGGCGCGTCCGTGTGGGGCGCGCGCCCGGGCGTCCAGCCGCGCGACGGACTCCCGCACGGAGCCGTGCAGCATGAGCTCCACGTCGCCGACGAGCCGGTACGGGTCCCCGACCATCCCGTCCGAGACCCACCGCAGCAGCACCGCCAGCACGGCCGACGTGTAGAAGTCGACTACCAGCGCGCGGTCGGCCGGGCTCGCCGGACCCCCGCCGCCGACCTCCTCCACCACGGCCGCGGTCACGGGCCTCATCTGCCAGAACAGGAAGCGCTCGAGCCCTGCTCGGCCCAGCCCGTCGAGGACCGCGGTCGTCGACGACCGGTTGTCCCGCAGGTACCCCATCAGCCGCACCAGCCCGTCCGCCCACGCGTCGTGATGGGCCGACACGCGCACCTGCTCCGCGACCTCGGTCTCGAACACCCACGCGGCGAGCTCCGGCACGTCGTGGAAGTGGTAGTAGAACGCCTGCCGGGTCAACCCGCAGTCCTGGGTGAGGTGCGTGACCGTGACCCTGGCCAGCGGCTCGGACCGGAGCCGGGTCTTGAGCGCCGTCGCGAGAGCGTCTCGCGCGTCCGTGCGGCGCGCGTGCTGACTCCCGTCGTGGCTCACACCCCAATCAACGGCCAGTGCACCCCTCGTCGCCGTGGGTCGAAGGTCCCAGGAGACGGCCGGCACCTCTCCCGACGAGGTCCCCGCGAGCCGCCCCCTGGACACATCCCGCACGGTGTCCAGTGCTTGCCGGGGCGCAGTCTTCCTACCGTCGAGCAACCCCGGAGCCGTGCCGGCCACGGGCGGTCCGCGAGGAGGTCGCGATGTTCCTGTTCGACACCATCGGCTGGCAGTCGTGGGTGATGTGGTTCGTCGTCCTCGGCGCCCTGATCGCCCTCAACGAGGTCACCCGCCGCTGGAAGTGGGCCGGGATCGCGTTCTTCGTCGCCCTGCCCCTGGTCCTGACGGTGTTCGTGTGGCCGACGACCGCCGGCGAGGGGTCGTCGACCGGCACCTGGTTCCACTGGGTGAAGGTCTATTCGGCTCTGGCTGGCTGCCTCGGCTTCATGCTGCTCCGGTACGTCGGCAGGCTCTCCAAGAACCGTTGGATGCTGCTCTTCCCCGCGCTGATCCTCGCGCTCAACATCTGCGAGGCCGTGATCCGTGACTTCCAGGTTGCGGGCCTGCAGGGCATGCACGACGGCGTGTTCATGGTCGGCGGCGTCTGGAACTACATGAACGGGATCGCCGGCATCCTCAACGCGCTCACCATCTGCGGCTGGGCCGGGATCATCGTGTCGCGCGACAGGTCCAAGGACATGGTCTGGCCGGACATGCTCTGGTTCTGGATCGTCGCGTACGACCTGTGGAACTTCGCCTACGTCTACAACTGCGTCGGCGACCACGCGTTCTACGCCGGTGCGGCACTGCTGATCTCCTGCACGATCCCCGCGTTCTTCCTCAAGAAGGGCGCCTGGCTCCAGCACCGCGCGCACACGCTCGCCCTGTGGATGATGTTCACGATGGCGGTCCCGACGTTCGTCACGTCCTCGCAGTTCGCCGTCCAGTCCTCGCACGACGAGAGCGCCCTGCTCGTGGTGTCGGCCCTGTCGCTCGCGGCCAACGTCGCGGTCGCCGTCTACCAGGTGCGCGTCATCGTCACCCGGCGTCGCAACCCCCTGAAGGACGAGCTGTTCACGCACCTGCGCCCGTACCGCGAGGTCCTCGAGGCGAACGCGCCGCTCGACGCCACGACCGGTGCCGCGCGCACGGACCAGCCGCTCGCCGCCGTCTGAGCTCAGGACGTCGCCCGCCGGCGATCGGCGCGGCGCACTGCGAGTCCGCCAGCACGCGGATTGTCGGCAGCGCGCAGGTGCGATGAACTACGTCCAGCCGTGGTGTCGGATCCGGGGCGAGTCGTTCGTAGATCGAGTGAGAGGCCGCCGACGGCGGCTGCCGGACAAGGGAGTCATGCGATGCCGCGGTACCTGATCTCGTTCAACGAGGGCGCCATGGACCACATCCCCGACGGGGACTGGGGCGACGTGGGCGAGGCGTCGCACGCGGTGATCCAGGAGGCCGCGGACGCCGGGGTGTGGGTGTTCGCCGCCGGGCTCGAGAGGCAGCGGGCGAGCATCGTGGGCACGGACGGGCTGGTCACCGACGGCCCCTTCCCGGAGACCAAGGAGGTCATCGGGGGGTTCACGGTCCTCGACGTGGCCACACGCGAGGAGGCGCTGGCGTGGGCCGCCAAGATCGCCGTCGGATGCCGCTGCGCGCAGGAGGTTCGCGAGCTCATGGCCGACGCCGACACGGACGAGCTGCTCCGCCGGGCCGGCCGCTAGGACGCCCTCGGGGCTGGGACTCGCCGTCCCGGCGTGACAGGCTCGCGCCATGCTGACCGAGGTCGCCCAGGGTGTGCAGGTCCACGAGAGCCAGTTCTGCCAGAGCAACGCGGTCGTCGTGCAGGGCCGGGACGGCGTGCTGCTCATCGACGCCGGGGTGCATGCCGACGAGCTGGCCTGCCTCGCGAGCGACATCCGCGAGCTGGGCCAGACGGTCGTGGCGGGCTTCTCGACGCATCCGCACTGGGATCATCTCCTGTGGCACCCGGAGCTCGGCGACGCTCCCCGCTACGCGACCGCGCGGTGCGCTGCGACCGCCGCCGAACGGCTGTCGGGCGACGTGGCGGCGATCGCCAAGGCCGTCGGCATCCCCGAGGAGGTGCCGCTGGACCTGCTCGGCCTCGTCACCGGTCTGCCCGCCGGGACCGTGCAGATCCCCTGGGACGGGCCGGCGGTGCGGATCATCGAGCACGCGGGGCACGCCCCCGGCCACGCGGCGCTGCTGATCGAGGACTGCGGCGTCCTCGTCGCCGGCGACATGCTCTCCGACGTCCTGATCCCGATCCTCGACCTGCGGGGCGCCGCCGACCCGTTCGAGGACTACCTCGCGGCACTGCGGCAGCTCGACGTCGTGGCAGACGGGGTCTCTCTCGTCATCCCCGGCCACGGGTCCGTCGGCGGGGCCGGCCAGGCGCGCGCGCGGATCGATCAGGACCGCGCCTACGTGCTCGCACTGCGTGACGCCCAGGATCCGGGTGACCCGCGGACTGGCCCCACGGCCGCGGACGGCTGGGGCTGGGTGGCCGGCCTGCACGCCCGGCAGGTCGAGCAGGTCGCCGCGCGGTAGGGCTCGGCTACCCGGCCCGCTGGACGGGTGAATCAGCGCGGATCTGGCGGGAGGGCCGACGGCGCGCTGCGACCATCGGCGCATGAGCCCGCTCCCCGCCCCCGGCTGGTACGACGACGGCGCGACGGCCGGCGTGCTGCGCTGGTTCGACGGTTCGGCGTGGACCGAGCACACGACGCCGACCGCCCCGCAGGTCCAGGTGCCGGTGGCCGTCGCGACGTCGGCCCCGACGTTCGGCAGCGTCCCCATCGGACGCCTCGGGCAGTCCCTCAACCTCGCCGACCACGTGGTCGAGGGTGCGCAGTACCAGCGCAACCGGCTCGACGACGCGCTGACGTTGCGCCGCCGGGGATTCACGATGTTCGGGATCGCCCTCGTCGTTCTGCTGGTGACCGGCGCGATCGGCATCGCGATGCACGGCGCGGACATGATCTGGTACGCCGGGGCGGCCGGGGCCGTGTTCCTCGGCGTCCGGGCGGCGCGCGACTACCGGAACGCGACGTTCCGCGGGGCACCCACGCTCACGCCGACCGCCTGGGTGCTCGCGGGTGTCGCGCTCGCCGTGGCGCTCGTGGTCCTGTTCGCCGGTCCGGTCGTCGCGATCAACTCACTCGCGCACCTCGGGGACACGGTCGGGCAGTAGGCCCGACCCGGTGGGCGGCAGGAGGCGGAACATCCCCTGCATGTCCCCGGTCCGCCGCGCCCGACAGGCAAGTCACTGCCAGACGGTCGCCTTGACGTCCGGCTCGACGGCCGGCTTGGGCGCCGCGGGGGCGGGTCCGGCGGCGGCCAGGTCGCGGACGTTCTTCTGGACGGCGACCACGGAGAACAGGGCCATCGCGAAGCCCAGGCCGAAGAAGCCCTTCTCCGACAGCTCCAGCGGGGCGTTGGCCAGGCCCGCGGCCACGAGCACGAGGGAGGTCAGGACCATGGCCCACGACAGGCCGAGGAAGATCGCCGTCACGGGAACGCCCTCGGCCCTGTCCCGGACCGACTTCTGCACCGCGATCGCGGAGAACAGACCGAGCAGCAGCAACGTGCCGAGGAAGCCCTTCTCCGACGGGACCAGCTCCGCGTTCCACAGTCCGATACCGAAGGCGCCGATCGCGATGATGAGGGCGACCCAGGACGCGCCGACGAATGCTGCTGTCGGACGTGCGGGGACGGGGTTCTGCGACATGGGGACGCTCCGGAGGTCGAGCTGCCGGCACCGTGCCAGCCGCGGCCCCGATGGTGGTGGTCCCGGCCTCCCCACCGCAAGAGTCTGGCTCGAACCTCACCTGGCTGACGAGGCGGGAGAGACGAGCCGGACGTCCTCGCCGCTCAGGTGCGCGCGGAAGCCGTCGTCCTGGACGACGGCGTCCTGGAGCACCAGACCCTCCGGCAGCCCTTCGACCTCGTGCTCGATGGTCACGAGCCGGCGCACGACCGTCCCGAGGATCCCGGCGAGGAACGAGGGGCCGCCGAGGTCGATGGACGTCGGCTCGACGACGATCCGACCGGCGACGACGTCGACCTCGCCGGTCGCGACGACGTCGAAGCTGCGCCCCCCGATCTCCACCGTGCGCTCGACGACCGCCTCCGACGACCCGCCGGACCGCACCGTGGTGTCCTGGCCGATCTCGGCGGCCACGACGTCGAACGGCACCGTGGCGTCGACGGCCATCTCCGACGCGACGAGCCCGTCGGGCCCGGACCGCACGCCCTGGGCGGTGACGGCGACGTCGCGCAGGGTCGAGTCCGGCAGGACGACGGTGCCGGCGTCGAGCACGAGGTCGTCGAGCCACATCTCGGCGGGGCCGAGGTCGGACGGCGGTTCGTCCCGGCCCCCGGCGCTCGGGCTCGGCGCCGGCGTCGAGGGAGCTGCGGCACCACCGCGCGCCGGGTCGCTGATCGACCACACGACGACCCACACGGCGATCACCATCACGAGGACGGCGACGGCCGCCCCGAGGAGTCCGTCGCGAAGGCGCGGGTTCATGGGGGACAGCGTGCCTGATCCTGTCGATGCCGGCTCACGAGCCGGCCTCGACCGGCAGCCAGAGCTCGACCGTGGCGGTGCTGAAGTCGTCGGCGCGGTCGAGCACCGTGACCACCTGGGGCCCGGGTCGTAGGCGCCACGGGTTCGACGGGAACCACTCGCTCGCCGTCGCCGCCCACACCGCCTGCAGGGTGTCCGGGTAGGGACCCGCCGCGCGGAAGACGGCCCACGAGCCGGCGTCGACGCCGATGACGTCGAGATCGGCGGGTACCTCCACGGCGTCCGTCACCGCCACCCCGTGCAGGTAGGTGAGCTCCGTGCCCTCCCGGCGGTCCGGGTCGAGGTCGGTGCTCACGGCGAGCAGGCCGTGCGGCTCCGCGTCGCCCAACGCCTTCAACCGCGCATGCTCCTGCGGCGCCAGGGACGTGACGTGCTGCTCGATGGCGGCGTTGACGCCGTGGTGCACCAGCGGGACGCGGGTGGCGTGCCCGGCGAGGCGGAACGCGGGTCGGGAGACGAGTCGGACGTCCATGGGCAGTGCTCCTTCGACGGTCAGGCGGAACCTCAGCAGAGGCTGGGTGCGGAGGGGTCCACCGTCGCGCCGGGCCTGGCCCGGACTGACGCCGTGCACCGACTGGAACGCCCGCCCGAAGGCCTCCGCCGAGCCGTAGCCGTAGCGCACGGCGATACCCAGCAGGTCCGCGGCCCCGCTGACGACGTCCGCCGCGGCGACAGTCATCCGCCGGCGGCGCACGTACTCCGACAGCGGCATCCCGGCCAGCGTGGAGAACATGCGGCGCAGGTGGTACTCGGTGGTGCCCAGCGCGGTGGCAAGGCCGTCGACGTCGAGCTCCTCGGTGAGGTTCTCCTCCACGAGGTCCACGAGGTGGTTCAGCCAGGCGATCACGGTGCCCCCTTCCGCTGTCCACCCTGGCGTCCGGACACGCCGCGCGACCCGATCATCGCGGTCGGATGCGATCAGGACGAGCCCTTCACCAGACCCTCGCATGTGGTGAGGTTGCCCGATGAGCCCCCTGCCCGTGCGCGCCGTGCGGGTGCAGGACCAGGAGCCCGTTCCGCGCGACGCCTGGTTCACGCAGGTGCCGGCCGTCGCCCAGGTGCTGCGTGAGGGCTGGCCGCTGGACCAGGTCACGGTGCTCGTCGGGGACAACGGTGCCGGCAAGTCCACGCTGGTCGAGGCCGTCGCCATGATGTTCGGGATGGGTGCCGAGGGCGGCTCGACCGGGTCGATGCATGCGACCCGCCGGTCCGAGTCCGAGCTGTGGCGGTACCTGCGGCTGGAGCGCGAGATCGGCGCCCCGCGGGGCGGGTTCTTCCTGCGCGCGGAGACGATGCACTCGTTCTACTCGTATCTCGAGGACAACCCGGGCCGAAGACCGGAGCCGGTGTTCCACGAGATGTCGCACGGCGAGTCGTTCCTCGCGCTGGTCACCGAGCGCATGAAGCCGCGCTACCCCGGCCTGTTCCTGCTCGACGAGCCCGAGTCCGCACTCTCGTTCACCGGGTGCCTCGCGCTGGTCTCGCACCTGACGACCCTGGTCCGCACCACGCCGTCGCAGGTCCTGCTGTCGACGCACTCACCGGTGCTGGCCGCGATCCCCGGCGCGACGATCTACGAGGTCGGCGACTGGGGCCTGCGACGCTGCGACTGGGACGACCTGGAGCTGGTGCAGCGGTACCGGGGGTTCCTGGACAACCCGCATCGCTACCTCCGGCACGTGATCGAGGATCTGGGGTCTTGACGGTTCACTTGTTTTTTGCAAGTGTCGGTATCGCCACGAACCGTTCCCACGAGAGGCAGCACCATGACCGCGATGTTCGTCAACCTGCCCGTCACCGACCTGGAGCGCGCGAAGGCGTTCTACACCGGCGTCGGCTTCGCCCTCAACCCGCAGATGTCCGACCACAACGCCGCCTGCTTCGTCGTCGAGCAGGACCACAGCTACCTCATGGTCCTGCTGCGCGAGTTCTTCCAGAGCTTCACCGACAAGCCGCTCGGCGACCCGGCCGTGAACCCGTCGGTGTCCACGGTGGTCTACCTCGACACCCGGGACGCGGTCGACGCGCGGGTTATCGACGGGCTCGCCGCGGGCGGTGTCGAGGAGCGACCCGCCTCCGACTACGGCTTCATGTACCAGCGTCAGCTCACCGACCCCGACGGCAACATCCTCGAGTTCGGCTGGTTCGACCCGGCCGCCGCCGCGCAGGGCACCGAGGCGCTCGCGGACCAGCAGGCCTGAGGCCCATGGCTGCACGCGAGTACGGGCAGTACTGCGGCATCACGCAGGCCCTGGAGCTCGTCGGCGAGCGCTGGGCGCTGCTCATCGTGCGGGACCTGCTGGTCGGGCCGCGCCGCTACGGGGAGCTGGCCGCAGGGCTCCCCCGCATCCCGAGCAACATCCTGGCGGCGCGGCTCAAGGAGCTGCAGGCCGTGGGCATCATCCGGCGGGCGCCGCGCTCCCGCATCATCATCTACGAGCTGACGCCCTACGGCCGCGAGCTCGAGCCGGTGGTGCTCGCGCTCGGAGCCTGGGGCTTCAAGGCGATGGGCGACCCGCGCGACGAGCAGATCATCACTCCGGACTCGATGACGATGGCCCTGCGCACCGCGTTCCGTCCGGAGGTGGCGGCGACCCTGCCGGCGACCGCCTACGGGGCGCGGCTCGGTGCCGCCGAGCTGCTCGTCCGCGTGGACGGCTCCTCCCTCGACGTGACGCGGGGCGACGGACCGGTCGACCTCGCGTTCGCCGCGGGGGCGGACATCCGCCGGATCATCTCCGGCGAGCTCGCCGCGGACCGCGCGATCGCGACCGGCGTGGTCGAGGTGCTGCGCGGGCGCGGCGAGCTCCTCGACCGCTTCGCCAGCACGTTCCACCTGGCCGCCTGACCCTCGGTCAGAACGTGAGCATCACCTTGGTGGCGCGACGCTCGTCCATCGCCCGGTAGCCCTCGGCGGCCTGCTCGATCGGCAGGGTGAGGTCGAAGACCGCGCCCGGGTCGATCTGCCGGTCCCAGATGAGCGTGATGAGCTCGGGCAGGAAGCGGCGCACCGGCGCGGGCCCGCCGTGCAGGTGGACACCCGAGAAGAAGAGCTCCTGGCCCGGCAGTGCCACGTCGTGGGAGACGCCGACGTAGCCGACGTGCCCGCCGGCGCGGGTGGCACGGATCGCCTGCATCATCGACTCCTGGGTGCCGACGGCCTCGATCGTGGAGTGCGCGCCGAGCCCGCCGGTGAGCTCCTTGATCCGTGCGACACCGGCATCGCCGCGCTCCTCGACGATGTCGGTGGCACCGAGCTCACGGGCCAGGGCCTGCCGGTCCGCGTGCCGGGACATGGCGATGATCCGGTCGGCGCCGAGCTGCTTGGCGGCGAGCACGCCGAGCAGCCCGACGGCGCCGTCCCCGACGACCGCGACGGTCGTTCCGGGTCCGACCTCGGCGGCGACGGCGGCGAACCAGCCGGTGCCGAGCACGTCGGACGCGGCCAGCAGCGACGGGATCAGGTCCGCGTCGGGCATGCCCGGGGTCGCGACGAGGGTGCCGTCGGCCAGCGGGATGCGGGCGTACTCCGCCTGCGCGCCGGGGAGGGCGCCGGGCTGACGGTGCACGCAGTGCGTCTGGTACCCGGCCAGGCAGATCTCGCAGGTGTTGTCAGAGGCGAAGAACGACCCGACGACGAAGTCGCCGACCTGCACGTTCTGGACGGCGGAGCCGATCTCCTCGACGACGCCCACGTACTCGTGGCCCATCGGCTGGTGGTCGACGGCGTCCGTGCCCCGGTACGGCCACAGGTCGGACCCGCAGATGCAGGTGGCGGCGAGCTTGATGATGGCGTCGGTCGGCTCGACGATCGTCGGCCGCTCGGTCTCGTCGACCCGGACGTCGCCCGGTGCGTACATGACGACTGCGCGCATGGTGGTCGTGCCTCTCTCTGGGGGTGTGCCCACCAGGGAACCGGACGCGGCGCGGGGTGGGGAGTCCCTGCTGAGGGGTGTACCGGCAGTGCACCTCTCCGCACGGACTCCCTCGTCGGCGCCGCGCGGCCTACCGTCGGGACCATGGACAACCGAGCGGACGTGCGCGAGTTCCTCATGTCGCGACGGGCGAAGGTGACGCCCGAGGCGGCGGGCGTCCTTGGCGGCGCCAACCGCCGCGTCCCAGGCCTGCGGCGCAGCGAGGTCGCGATCCTCGCCGGCGTGAGCGTGGAGTACTACGCCAAGCTCGAGCGCGGTGCGATCGGCGGGGCGTCGGCTTCGGTGCTCGACTCGGTCGCGCGGGCCCTCCAGCTCGACGACACCGAGCGCGCGCACCTGTTCGACCTGGCCCGCACCGCCGACGGCATCCCGTCGTCGGGCCGGTCCCGTCGTCGTGCGACCCGGTCGTCGACGCCCCGGCCGAGCCTGCAGTGGGCGCTGTCCGCGATCACCGACGGTGTCGCGTTCGTGCGTGACCAGCGCCAGGACCTGCTGGCCACCAACGCGCTCGGCCGCGCGTTCTACTCCCCCGTCATCGGCGACGGCGGCCGCACGCCGAACCTGGCCAGGTTCCAGTTCCTCGACCCCGCGGCGCGCGACTTCTACCCGGACTGGGACCTGTTCGCGGAGATGTGCGTCGCGATCATGCGCGCCGAGGCCGGCCGCGACCCGCACGACAAGGGCCTGCAGGACCTCGTCGGCGAGCTGTCGACGCAGAGCGAGACGTTCCGCCGGCTGTGGGGCACGCACGACGTGCGCACGCACGGCGCGGGGACCAAGCGGTTCCACCACCCCGTGGTCGGCGACCTCACCCTCGCCTACGAGGAGCTCGCCATCACCGCCGAGCCGGGGCAGGTGCTTCTCGTCTACACCGCCGAACCGGGCTCACCGTCGGCCGAGCGCCTGCGCCTGCTGGCCTCGTGGTCGGCCGACCTGCCGTCGGTCCCGCGATGAGTGACGTCGACCTGGAGGGCTTCCGCGATCACGTGCGCCGCGGGGCGGTCATCGAGGGAGGCTCGGCGCAGCACGCGTTCCTGCACCGGACCGGCCAGGACGCGCTGCGGGTGCTTGCGGAGCTGAACACCGGCTACCGCACGCCTGAGGAGGTGCGCGCCCTGCTCGCGCGGCTGACCGGGCGGCCGGTGGACGAGTCGGTGACGGTCTTTCCGCCGTTCTTCTGCGAGTTCGGCAAGAACCTCACGCTCGGCAGGGACGTCTTCATCAACATGGGCTGCACGTTCCAGGACGCCGGCGGCATCACCATCGGGGACGGCACGCTCATCGGCCACGGGAGCACCGTCGTCACCCTCAACCACGCGACCGACCCCGCTCGACGAGCGGACATGCTCCCCGCGCCCGTGGTCATCGGCCGCAAGGTCTGGCTGGGTGCGGGCGTGACGATCGTGCCGGGCGTGACGATCGGCGACGGCGCGATCGTCGGGGCCGGCGCTGTGGTGACCAAGGACGTGCCGGCCGACGCGATCGTCGCGGGCGTCCCCGCCCGGCTGATCCGCACCACGGGATTCGACGCCGCCGAGGCCTGAGAGTCTGCGGACCGACGCGGGTGCGGTAGAAAGCACCGGTGACCTCCCCGGCGACCCTGCGCGAGTCGCGCGGCTTCGCCCGCCTGTGGACCGCTTCGACGGCGTCCGCGTTCGGGAGCTACATCACCGTCCTGGCGATCCAGGTGCTGGTGGTCGACGTGCTGGCCGGCGACGCCGTGGACGTCGGGCTGGTCAACGCGGCGCGGTGGGTGCCGTACCTGCTGTTCGGGCTGCTCGCCGGGGTGCTCGTGGACCGGGTCCGGCGCCGTCCCGTGCTCGTCGCGACGGACCTGCTCAGCGCGGTCGCGCTCTCGGCGATCCCCGTCCTGTCCGCCACCGGGTCGCTGACGGTCGGCTGGCTGGCGGGGGTGATGGCGGTCTTCGGGCTGTGCACCGTGGTGGGCGACGCGGCGTTCCAGTCGTTCGTCCCCCGGCTCGTCCCGACGCGGCTGCTCGGCCCCGCGCACGCCCGGCTGGACCAGTCCGACGCCGTGGCGCAGGCGAGCGGACCCGCGGTCGCCGGCGGTCTGGTGCAGCTGCTGGGAGCGCCCCTCGCGGTGCTGGTCGACGCCGTGAGCTACCTCGTCTCGGCCGTCCTGCTGATCACCGTGACGGTGGACGAGCCCCGAGACGAGTCCCGTCGCCGGGTGCGGGACGTCGGCCCCGAGATCCGCGAGGGACTCCGCTGGATCTACCGGCACGCGACGCTGCGGCCGCTGGCGCTCTCCACCCACGCATGGTTCGCGTGCTCGGCCGTGGCGGGTGCCGTGATGACGCCCTTCGCCCTGCGGACGCTGCACCTCAGCCCGGCCACGCTCGGACTGGCGCTGGCCGCGGCCGGCGTCGGGGCGCTCGCCGGGGCGTCCGTCGCGGTGCGGCTCGGTGACCGGTGGGGTGCCGGGCACGTCATCATCGGCGCCAGGCTCGGCACGGGGGCTGCGTGGGGGGTGATGGCGGCGTCGGCGCTGCTGGTCCCGGGCGGCGGCGCGTGGGTGCTCTTCGCGCTCGGACAGCTGCTGCTCGGGCTGTGCATGGGAGCCGAGAACGCCAACGAGATGGCCTACTGGCAGACCGCGACACCCGACCGGTTGCAGGGTCGGACCAACGCGACGCGACGGTCCGCCAACCGCGCGGTGATCGTCGTCGCCGCGCCCCTTGGGGGTCTGCTCGGCGACGCGGTCGGCTACGGCGCTGCCCTCGTCGTGGCCGGGGCGACCCTGGTCGTCGTCGCCACCGTCTCGCTGGCCACCGGGGTGCGACGGGCGCGGCTCGGCGACGAGCACACGCCAGCCCCTGGGTAGGTGGCGCCGCCGAGTTGGGGACGTTGGACCCTGGATTCCCGACACAGCTCGGACGAGTGTCGAGGTGAGAGCTCACGTGGCGAGCTGCTCGAGGGGATCTCATGACGACGTTCCTGTCCCGCACGCCGGTGCGACGCGCACCCGCACTCCTGGCGATCCTTGCGCTCGGCGGCGCACCGCTCCTCGGGTCGTGCGCGGCGGACCCCACACACCCGCCGACGGAGTCGTCGTCGACGGAGTCCTACCGGCCGCCGCAGGAGAGCACGGACCCTGTCCCGGAACCGGTCGCGGAACCCGCCGGAGAGGTCTGGCAGTGGGCGCTCGGCAGCAACGTGTGGGACGACCCCCGTCTCGCGCGCTACGCAGCCGACCTGGGAGCGCCGGACACCAGCGTCGACGTCAACGCGAACGCCGAGGGGTTCCAGCTGGTCCTCGACAGCGACGGGACCGTGGTGTCGGTCGTCCTCTTCAACGACGAGACCGCGCTGGGTCTCCCCGAGTCCCCTACCAGTTTCCGTGCGTACCCGGGCGAGCTGCCGGCCGGCCTGACCTGGTCGGACACCGCGGACAGCGTGGTGGCGAGGTACGGGATGGGGACGCAGTCCGGCGGCTGGGGAACCGAGGTCGCACTCACCTACGCCTGGACCGACGGCGCCTCCATCACGCTCGGCTTCGCGGCCACCCACGAGGCGGAGCTCCCGGGCGCACCTCTCCACACGATCACCCTGCGGTGAGGGCGGACCCGCGCACGGTCGACCGCATCGGCGCCGGTGACCTGGTCGAGCTGGCCACGGACGTGGGGCCGGTGCCGATGAACGTCGGCGCCGTGCTGGTCCTCACCGGGGGGACGGGCACGGATCCGGGGCAGGTCGAGGCCGCCCTCGCGAAGCGGATCGGGGCCGTCCCGCGTCTGCGGCAGCACCTGGTGACACCGCCCTGGGGACTGGGGCGGCCGTACTGGGTGGACGACCCCGACTTCGCACTCGCCGCGCACGTGTCCCGGGTGCGCTGCCCGGGCGCGGGCGACGACGCCGCGATGCTCCGGGTCGCCGTGGACGCCGTCACCCGGCCGCTGCCACGCGCGCGGCCGCTGTGGCGTGCAGTGGTGGTCGGCGGGCTGAGCGACGGGCGGGTCGCGCTGGTGCTGGTGCTGCACCACGTGCTCGCCGACGGCATCGGTGGCCTGGCCGTGCTCGCGCACCTGGTCGACGGGCCGGCCGCGCCGCCCGGCACATCCCGGGATCTCGTGCCCCCGCCGCGCCCGCCCGACCTGTTCGTCGACGCCGCCAGGGAACGGGTCCGCCTGCTGCGCGGGGCTGCGTCCGCCCTGGCGAGGCTGCGCCACGGTCGCGTCGAGCTCGGGCAGGGCGGTGGCCGGAAGGCCCCCCGGTGCTCGCTGAACGCTCCGACGGGTCCGCGGCGGCAGGTGGCCACGGTCGAGGTGGACCTGGACCCGGTACGCGCCGCGGGTCGCCGCCACGGCGCCACGGTCAACGACGTGCTGCTGGTGGCGCTGACCGAGGCGATGGCGTGCAGCCTGCGCCGCCGTGGTGAGCACGTCGAGGAGCTCGTGGTCTCGGTTCCCGTCTCGGCCCGCGCGTCGACCATCAGTACCGACCTGGGGAACCAGGTGGGCGTGATGCCCGTCCGGGTGCCCGTCACGGGAGGGGTGCCCGAGCGGATCGCTCAGGTCGCCGCCAGCACCCGGGTCCAGAAGACCCGCTCCCGCGGTGCCTCCGCCGCGCTCGTCGGCCCGGCCTTCCGCCTCCTGGCCGCCGTCGGCCTGTTCCGGTGGGCCATCGACCGGCAGCACCTCGTCAACTCGTTCCTCACCAACCTGCGCGGACCCTCCGAGGAGCTGGCGTTCGCCGGCGCCCGGGTCCTGCGCGTCGTGCCGATCACCGTGACCGCGGGCAACGTGGGCGTCGCGTTCGCCGCGCTGTCGTACGCGGGAGCGCTCACCGTCACCGTCATCACCGACCCCGACGTGGTGCCGGAGACGGAGGCGCTCGCGGCAGACCTCGGGGCCGAGCTGCGGCGGATCGTCGAAACTCCGGCGCGCGGTGTCGGATCGGTGCAAGGTCGTTCGTAGCAGGGATGACAGGACGCCCGCGACGGGGGTCCGCCGAGCACAGGGGATGACCGAGATGCAGTATCTGGTGTCCGTGATCTTCGACGAGACGTCCGGCTTCGCGACGCCGGAGGAGATGACCGCGATCGACGCGTACAACGACGGGCTGCGGGCCGACGGGAGCTGGGTGTTCGCCGGTGGCCTGGCGGCACCCGACACCGCCACCGTGATCGACAACCGGGGTTCGGGCGAGGCGATCGTCACCGACGGACCGTTCGTCGAGACGAAGGAGCACGTCGCCGGCTTCTGGATCATCGAGGCACCCGACCTCGACGTGGCGCTGAAGCTCGCCGCGGAGGGGTCGCGCGCCTGCAACCGGAAGGTCGAGGTGCGGCCGTTCCTCTGAACGAGGCTGCGGTCGGCGAGGCGATCGCCCGGGCGCACCGCGAGGAGTGGGCGCGGGTGGTCGCCTCCCTGACCAGGCGTTTCGGTGACCTCGACATCGCGGAGGACGCGACTGCCGAGGCGTTCGCGGTCGCGGTCGAGCGGTGGCCGTCCGACGGGGTGCCACCGAACCCGGGTGGCTGGTTGACCACGACGGCCAACCGGAAGGCGATCGACCGGATCCGGCGCGAGAACAAGCGTGACGACAAGCAGAGGGCGGCACAGATGCTGCGCGACGGCGACGCTCCGGAGCAGGGCGCCGTCGACGACGACCGGCTCCGGCTGATCTTCACGTGCTGCCACCCGGCGCTGGCGCTGGAGTCCCGCGTGGCGCTCACGCTGCGCATGGTCGGCGGGCTGACCGTGCCGGAGATCGCCCGCGCGTTCCTGGTGCAGGAGTCCGCCACGGGGCAACGGATCACGCGCGCGAAGGCGAAGGTCAAGGCCGCCGGCATCCCCTACCGCGTCCCGTCGGAGGAGGACCTCCCCGCACGCGTCTCCGGCGTGCTCGCGGTCCTCTACCTCGTGTTCAACGAGGGCTACCTGGCGACCGGCCCGGACAGCGACCCCGTCCGCCCGCACCTGACCGCCGAGGCCATCCGGCTCACGCGCCTGGTCCGCGCCCTGCTGCCCGAGGACGGCGAGGTGGCCGGGCTGCTGGCCCTGATGCTCCTCACCGAGGCTCGTCGGCCGGCGCGCGTCTCGACGAGCGGCGAGCTGATCCCCCTCGCCACGCAGGACCGTGCGGCGTGGGACCCCACCCTGATCGCCGAGGGGCACCGGCTGGTCCGCGAGCGCCTGGCCACCGGGCAGGCTCCGGGCCGGTACCAGATCCTCGCCGCGATCAATGCCGTGCACACCTCCGCTCGCGACGCGCGCGACACCGACTGGTCCCAGGTGGTGGCCCTGTACGACCAGCTGGTCCGGCTCGACCCCTCCCCGGTGGTCGCCCTCAACCGTGCGGTGGCGGTCGCCGAGCTCGACGGCCCGGAGGTGGCACTGGCGGCCGTCGACCCGCTCGCACAGGCGCTGGCGGGGTACCACGCGTTCCACGCCACGCGCGCGGAGCTGCTGCGCCGGCTGGGTCGCACCGCCGGGTCGCGCGAGGCGTACGACCAGGCCATCGCGCTGGCGGGCAACACCGCCGAGACCGCCTACCTGAGCCGCCGCCGGGACGAGCTGGTCTGAGACCTGCGCCAAGTTCACCCCGCGAAGCAGCACGGACCACAGGTGCGGGGGGCAACGATGTGCGACGACGACCGGTCCGACCCAGGGGGACGAATGACACGCACGATCCTGCCCACGCACCTCTCCCGAGCTGCGTTCGCGCTTCTTCTCGTCGCGGGGACGGTGACCGGCTGCTCCGCCGCGACTGACGACCCGGCGCCGTCGGACTCGCCCGCCGCGGTCGCCGAGAGCGCCGAGACCGACACGGCTGACCCCGCGGCCGCAGCGCTCGAGGAGCAGAGCGAGGCCCTGGACGCGTACGTCGCCGCCATGCAGTCGCAGCTCCCCGCCCTGGTGGACTCGTTCGACGGGATGTACTCCGACATCACCATCACCGGGGTGCACCCCGACCTGGTGGAGTACCAGTACGTCTACGCGCAGCAGCTCGACGCCACCACCGCCACCAGCCAGTTCGACGGCATGATCCCGACGTTGCAGTCCGCGTGCGACAGTGCGGTCTTCCCCGAGATGGCGCGCGCCGGCGTCTCCACCGACCCGAAGATCCGCTACACCTACACCAACGCCGACGGCTCGACCCTCTGGTCGCACACGTTCGAACCGTCGGCGTAGAGCGCCGTCCCGGCGGTGGAGGGGACGGTCAGAGCAGCGCGGCGGTGAGGTACCCCGCGTTGATCGCCTCGCCCACCTTCGCCGGGAGCACGCAGTCGCCGATCGCGTGGACGCTGAGGCCGGTGGCGGCCAGCGCGTCGGCCAGCCGGTGCGCCGGTCGGACGCCGAACGCGGTCACCACGGTGTCGGCGTCCACGTGCACCTCGCCGTCGGGTCCGACGGCGGTCAGGCCCTTCTCGTCGATCTCGGTGACGAGGTGGCCGGTGAGCACGTGCACGCGGGCGTCCGTGAGGCTGCGCAGCAGGCTGATCGCGTTGATGAACAGCAGGTCCGCGGCGATGGCGTCGGCCTTCTCGACGATCGTGACCTCGTGGCCCGCCTCGGCGAGCTCGAGCGCCAGGTCGGCGCCGGACAGCCCGCCACCGGCGACGACGACGCGGGAGCCCACGCGGTCGCGGTGCAGGTGCGCGTCCAGCACCTCGAGCACGTTCTCGCCGTCGACGCCCGGGATCGGCAGGACGAACGGGTCCGCGCCGGTGGCGACCACGACCTCGTCGGCACCGGCCAGGCGGGTGTCGTCGGCCAGGATCTCGGTGCCCAGGTGCACGGTGACGGGCAGGTCGGCGATCTGCCGCTCCCACCAGCCGATCATGGCGCGCAGCTCCTTCTTGAACTCCGGGGTCGCGGCCGGCAGCAGCACCCCACCGAGGTGCTCGGACTTCTCGTAGACGTCGACCGCGTGGCCGCGCAGGGCGGCGACGCGCGCCGCCTCCAGACCGGCGGGGCCGCCGCCGACGACGGCGATGCGCTTGGGCACGGCCGCCGGGACGAGGGCGCGCTCCAGCTCGTAGCCGGCGGTGGGGTTGACCGCGCAGCCGATGGTGGCGCCGGTGAAGATGGCGCCGATGCACAGCTGGTTGCAGCGGATGCACGGCCGGATGTCGTCGCGACGCCCGTCCACGAGCTTGGCCACCCACTCCGGGTCGGCGATGAGCCCGCGGCCGACGCCGACGAAGTCCGCGTCGCCGGCGGTGAGCACGGCCTCGGCGTTCTCCGGGGTCAGGTTCCCGACCGCCATGACGGGGATGGCGACGACGGACTTCATCGCCCGCGCCGACGGCACCATGCACGCGTCGCCCAGGTAGTACGGCGGGAACACCCAGTCCATCGCGTCGTAGGCGCCGTCGTCGACCATGAGCAGGTCGAGGCCGGCACCCTCGAGCAGGCGAGCGATCTGCTGCGCCTCCACGAGGTCACGGCTGCCGGGCATCTTGTTGCTCACGGACAGCCGGAAGCTGATCGGCAGACCCGGCACCGCGGCCTTGATCGCCTGGATGATCTCGGTGGCGAACCGGGCGCGGTTCTTGATCGAGCCGCCGTACACGTCGGTGCGGCGGTTCCACTGCGGCCCGAGGAACTGGTCGATCAGGTAGCCGGTGTGCCCGTGCAGGTCCACCAGGTCGACGCCCGCGGCCGCGCACCGGACAGCCGCATCGGCGAAGCGGCCGACGAGCGTGCGGACCTCGTCCGTGGTCAGCGGGCGGCACAGCACCGTCGGGTCGAAGAAGTTCGGGTTGTCCGACGCCGAGACCGGGGGCTGCTCGGGCGTGTACGCGGGGTTGTTGCGGCCCATACCGGCCGTGAGCTGGACCCCCAGCTTGCCGCCCTTGGCGTGCACCGCCTGGGCGAGCCGGGTGAGGGCGGGGACGGCGGCGTCCGAGTCGGCGTGGGCGAGGCCCGCCGTGAGCTCGAGATCGCGGGACACGGCCGTGAGCTCGGTGACCACCAGGCCCGCACCGGTGCCGGCGCGCTCGGCGTACCAGGCCACCTGCCGGTCGGAGAAGTGACCGTCCGCATCGGAGAGGCTGGTCCCCATCGGCGGCATGATCACGCGGTTGGCGAGCTCGAGGGCGCCGATGCGTCCGGGTGCGATGACGTGGGCGAACGCGGACATCGGAGTCCTTTCCTCCGGCGCGCGACGATGCGGCCGGGGCAGTGCCAGTGGTGAGGCGATCGTCCGCCGGTCGTCGAAGCGGTTCGTAGGTAGGAAGTCCCGGGTGAACCAGGTTCTGCACAGGGGCACCAGAACCGTGCACGGCCAGCACAGTGCGCCCCGGGCACCCGGTGCCACTGTGCTGCTGAGCGGGCCGGCCGGGACCGACCGCCGCGAGACGAGGAGACGTCATGACCACTCCGGACACCATCGTGCTCATCCACGGCTTCTGGGTGACGCCCCGCTCGTGGGAGGGGTGGAAGGCGCACTACGAGGCCAAGGGCTACACCGTCCACACGCCGGGCTACCCCGGGTTCGAGGTCGAGGTCGAGGCTCTGCGGGCCGACCCGACGCGGATCGCCGACCTCACGACGGACGCGATCGCGTCCCACCTCGACGCGTTCCTGAGCTCGCTGGACACCCCCACGCCGCCGATCCTCATGGGTCACTCGGCGGGCGGCACGTTCCTCCAGCTGATGCTCGACCGGGGGCACGGCAGCGCGGGTGTCGCGCTGAACTCGGCACCGGTGGAGGGGATCACGACCACCCCGTGGTCGCAGCTGAAGTCGGTGTTCCCCGTGGTGAAGAACCCGGCGAACCACCACCGCGCGGTCGGTCTGTCGTTCGAGGAGTGGACGTACGCGTTCACCAACACGTACACGGAGGAGGAGTCGCGGCACTTCTACGACCGGTACCACATCCCGGCGTCGGGCCGCGTGCTCATCGACTCGGTGCTCGCGAACCTGCAGCCGGGACACCAGGACGCCTGGGTGGACTTCAGCAACCCGGACCGCGTGCCGCTGCTGTTCCTGTCGGGCTCCGCGGACCACATCATGCCGCCGTCGGTGCAGGCCTCGAACGCCAAGCACTACCGCGGCGTCGGAACCGTCACCGAGCACGAGACCTATGAGGGCCGGCCGCACCTCATGGTCGCCGGGCCGGGCTGGGAGGAGATCGCCGACCGGGCCCTGGAGTGGGCGCTCGCCCATGCTGCCTGGGCTCCCGCGCAGAGCTCCGCCGCGTCCTGACGGTGTCCACCCTGACGTTCACGCACATCGGTGGCCCGACGACGCTCGTCGAGGTGGACGGCTGGCGCATCCTCACGGACCCGACCTTCGACGCCCCCGGCCGGACCTATCGGTTCGGCTGGGGGACGTCGTCGCGGAAGACCACCGGCCCGGCCGTCGAGGCGAAGGACGTCGGCGACGTCGACGCGGTGCTGCTCACCCACGACCACCACGCCGACAACCTCGACGACGCCGGCCGGCAGCTGCTGGGCCGGACACCGACGATCCTGACCACCGTGCCGGGTGCACGCCGCCTCGGTCCGCCCGCGGTGGGCCTGCGCCCCTGGGCGACGACGACGCTGACCCACCCGGACCGTCCCACGCTGACCGTCACGGCGACCCCGTGCCGGCACGGACCCGTCGGCAGCCGTCCTGTCGCGGGGGCCGTCATCGGGTTCGACCTCACATGGGAGGGCCAGCAGCACGGGTCGCTGTGGTTCTCCGGGGACACCGTCCTGTACGGCGGGGTGCGTCAGGTGGCCGAGCGGAGGCGCGTCGGCACCGCGGTGCTGCACCTCGGCGGCGTGCGGTTCCCCGTGACCGGTCCGCTGCGTTACTCGATGACGGTGGAGGACGGCCGCGAGCTCTGCCGCACGCTGCGGCCGCGGACAGTGCTCCCGGTGCACTACGAGGGGTGGTCGCACTTCGTCGACCGGCCCGCCGCGCTCACGCGACCGGAGCTCACCCCCGAGCCGGGGCGCACGACCTGGGCCGAACCGGGCCTGCCGCTCATGGTCGAGGTCTGAGCGCTCGCCTAGGCTGCCGGGGGTGAGCTGGCCACGGTGGTCCGTCGAGGACGTCCTCGCGCAGCGGCCCGGCGTGCGGGTCAACCAGGTGGGTTACGTCCCGGGCCTGCCGATGGGAGCCACGCTGGTGTCGTCGGTGCCCGGCCCCGTCGCGTTCGAGGTGGTGGGCGACGACGGCCGCATCGTGCTCTCCCGGACGTCGCAGCCCTGGCCGCTCCGGCCCGAGCCCACCTCGGGCCTGCCGGTGCACACGCTCGACCTCACCGGCCTCCCCGAGGGCACGTTCCGCGTCCGGGCCGCTGAGCACGTCAGCCATCCGTTCGTCGTGGACGGCCGGCGGTACGCCGACCTCGCCGCCGACGCGCTGCGCTTCTTCTCCCTGATGCGGTCGGGCACCCCCGTCGACGTGCCCGGCTACGGGCGCCCGGCCGGCCACCCCGGGGACGTCGCCGTGCCCGCCTGGACAGGTCCCGACGCGGAGCGCCTCTACCCCGGCTGGCACGACGACGGCACCTACGACGTCTGGGGCGGCTGGTACGACGCCGGCGACTACGGGAAGTACACGACGAGCGGCGCGCTCGCGGTGTGGCAGCTGCTCGGCACCCTCGACGTCCTGCCACCCGACGACCCGCGGGCCGACGCGGTGCTCGCCGAGTGTCGGTGGCAGCTCGACTGGCTGCTGCGGATGCAGGTGCCGCCGGGCCGCCCGCTCGCGGGGCTCGCGTTCCACCGCGTGCACGGGACGACCTGGTCGCCGCTGCCGGGATGGCCGCACCTCGACCCGACGGAACGCGTCCTGCACCGGCCCTCGACCACCGCGGCCCTGCACCTGGCGGCCGCCGCGTCGGCCGGTGCCCGGCACGTCCGCCGGACCGATCCCGCCTACGCCGCACAACTGCTGGCGGCCGCGCGGACGGCCTACGACGCCGCACGGCGGCACCCCGACCTGCTCCCGCCGGACGACCACGCGCAGCACGGCGGCGGTCCCTACGACGACAGCGACGTCGCCGACGACTTCTATTGGGCCGCCGCCGAGCTCTGGCTGGCCACCGGCGAGCGCGTCTACGAGGAGCACGTCCTCGACTGCTCCGAGCACGCCGCCGACCCGTTCGACGCCGCCGGGTTCGACTTCCACCGCGTCAGCGCGCCCGCTCGCCTGGACCTGGCACTGCACGGGAGCAGGCTCGAGGACCACGCGCGGGTGGTCCAGAGCCTGCGTCGCGCCGCCGACCGGCTGCTCGACCTGCAGTCGCGCCAGCCGTGGGGACAGCCGTACGCGCCCGCGGACGGGTGGGGCTGGGGGTCGAACGGCCGGATCCTCACCAACCTGGTCGTCCTCGGCGTCGCCCACCTGGTCACCGGCAGCACCGCCTACCGCGACGCGGTCGCCTCCGGCACGGACTACCTGCTGGGACGCAACGCGCTCGGCCAGAGCTACGTCACCGGGTACGGCACCGACCACAGCCACCACCAGCGCACCCGCCAGTTCGGCCACGACCTCGACCCCGCGATGCCGCCACCCCCGCCCGGCGCCCTGGCGGGGGGCGCCAACTCGGTCCCCGCGCCGGACTTCCCCTACGACCCGCGGCTCGTCGGACTCGCGCCCCAGCTCTGCTACCTGGACGAGCCGACGTCCGAGGTCACCAACGACGTCTGCATCCGCTGGAACGCACCCCTGGTCTGGGTGGCCACGTTCGTGGACCGCTGACCGGGCGGAGGGCGTCGCCCGGTTGCGGCCCGGGTCGCCGCGCGTAGCGTGCTGAACGACGACGACGTCGAGGGGGCACCATGACTGCGCGCACCGAGATCGAGCACCTCCGCACCGACCCGGACCTCCCCCCGGTGGGCGTGGTGCAACGCGGGCCGATGTCCGCCTCGAGGCGCGCTGTCTTCGCGGTCGTGGCCGTGGTCGGCGCGGTCGCGTGGTCGGTGCTCGCCCTCGTGCGCGGCGAGCACGTCAACGCGGTGTGGTTCGTGTTCGCGGCCGTGTGCACCTACGTGATCGCGTACCGGTTCTACGCGCGGCTCATCGAGAACAAGATCGTGCGCCCCCGGGACGACCGGGCCACCCCGGCCGAGCGGTACGACAACGCCAAGGACTTCATGCCGACCGACCGGCGGGTCCTGTTCGGCCACCACTTCGCGGCGATCGCCGGCGCCGGGCCCCTGGTCGGCCCCGTGCTCGCGGCCCAGATGGGGTACCTGCCGGGCACGGTGTGGATCATCGTCGGCTGCGTCGTCGGGGGGGCCGTCCAGGACTACCTCGTGCTGTCGATCTCGACCCGACGCCGCGGGCGCAGCCTGGGGCAGATGGCGCGCGACGAGCTCGGCCGGTTCGGCGGCGTCGCCGCTCTCGTGGCCGTGTTCGTCATCATGATCATCATCATCGCCGTCCTGGCGCTCGTGGTGGTCAACGCCCTCGCGGCAAGCCCCTGGGGCGTGTTCTCGCTGGCCATGACGATCCCGATCGCCCTGTTCATGGGCGTCTACCTGCGCGTCCTGCGGCCCGGCCGGATCACCGAGGTCACGATCATCGGTGTCGCGCTGCTGCTGCTGGCCATCGTCGCCGGCGGCTGGGTGGCCGAGACTGCGTGGGGGCAGGACTGGTTCACGCTCAGCCCCGTGGCGCTCGCGTGGTGGCTGGCCGCGTACGGCTTCGCGGCCTCGGTGCTGCCCGTGTGGCTGCTCCTCGCGCCCCGGGACTACCTGTCGACCTTCATGAAGGTCGGGGTGATCGTGCTGCTGGCCGTCGGGATCCTCATCGCGCGGCCGGAGGTGCAGGCACCGGCCGTCTCGTCGTTCGCGCTGCGCGGCGACGGTCCGGTGTTCGCGGGCGCGCTGTTCCCGTTCCTGTTCATCACCATCGCGTGCGGGGCGCTGTCCGGTTTCCACTCGCTCATCGCGTCCGGGACCACGCCGAAGCTGCTCGAGAAGGAGAGCCAGGCGCGGCCCATCGGGTACGGCGCGATGCTCACCGAGTCGTTCGTCGCGGTGATGGCCCTGGTCACCGCCGTCGTGATCGACCAGCACCTCTACTTCGTGATGAACGCCCCGGCGGGCGCGACCGGCGGGACGGCCGAGACGGCGGCCGAGTACGTCAACGGGCTCGGTCTGGGCGGGACGCCGATCACGGCCGGGGAGATCGAGGGCGCCGCAGCATCGGTCGGTGAGGACTCGATCATCTCCCGCACCGGCGGTGCGCCCACCCTGGCGTTCGGCATGTCCCAGGTGCTCAGCACGGCCATCGGCGGTTCGGGGCTGGCGGCGTTCTGGTACCACTTCGCGATCATGTTCGAGGCGCTGTTCATCCTCACGACGGTCGACGCGGGGACGCGTGTCGCGCGGTTCATGCTCTCCGACAGCCTGGGCAACCTGGGCGGACCGATGCGCCGCTTCCGCGACCCGTCCTGGCGCGTCGGCGCGTGGGTGTGCTCCGTGGTCGTCGTCGCGGCGTGGGGGGCGATCCTGCTCATGGGCGTCACCGACCCCCTCGGCGGGATCAACACCCTGTTCCCGCTCTTCGGGATCGCGAACCAGCTGCTCGCCGCGATCGCGCTCACCGTGGTGACGGTGGTCGTGACCAAGAAGCAGCTCTACCGGTGGGTGTGGATCCCTGCGGTGCCGCTCGTGTGGGACCTCGTCGTGACGATGACCGCGTCCTACCAGAAGATCTTCTCCGCCGAGCCACGCATCGGGTACTGGGCGCAGCACCGGGCGTTCCAGGACGCGCGGTCGGCCGGTGACCAGTCGTTCGGCGTCGCCGCGTCGCCCGCCGAGATGGACGCGGTGATCCGCAACACCGCGATCCAGGGGACGTTGTCGATCATCTTCGCCGTCCTGGTGCTCGTCGTCGTGGTGGTGGGCGCCGTCGTCATCGTGCAGTCGGTGCGCGCCGGCGGGCTGCCCTCCACCGAGGAGCCCGACGTGCCGTCACGCCTCTTCGCCCCCCGCGGCCTCGTCGCCACCCCCGCGGAGCGCGAGGTCCAGGCGCTGTGGGACGCACGTGACCGGGACCGCGCTCCGGCGGGAGCAGGGTCGTGACCGCCGGCCTGACGCACGCCCTCGTGCGGGCCGGCCGAGCCGTGCGGTGGTACACGACCGCGCTGCTCGGCGACCACGACTACGACCGCTACGTCGCGCACCTCGCACGCGTCCATCCCGGCACGGCGCCGGTGTCGGTGGCGGCGTACTGGCGCGAGCGGCACGCGGAGCAGGACGCCCACCCCGGGGCACGCTGCTGCTGATCAGCCGGGGCCCGCCGGTCGAGGAGGACGAACAGGTCGCGCTCGTGTGCGGTGCGTCACGGCGCCAGGCTGGTGAGGCCGACGCGCGCTTGCCCCGGGCGTGGTCCGTCTGCCTACGGTGGCACGACCGACGCGCCATCGACCGGGGGGAGCTGTGCCGTCGTGCGACGACTCATCCCTGCCCTGCTCGTGGTGGCCGCGCTCGTCCTCGCGGTCGTGCTGCTCGTCGGTCCCCTCCCGCCTGGCCCCGGACAGGCGCCGGCTCCCACCGCGACTGCCGCTCCGGCCGCCGCGCCCGGCCGGGTCAGCACGGTGCTCGCGAGCGACTTCGAGAACGGCACCGACGGCTGGGAAGGCCTCGGCACCGCAGAGGTCGCGGCCCGCGAGGGTGACGCCCGCTCCGGGGGCTCCAGCCTGCTCACGAGCGGGCGCACCGAGGCGTGGAACGGTGCGCTGCTCGACCTCACCGGGGTTCTCACGCCTGGCACGCAGCACACTCTGTCCGTGTGGGTCCGCCTGGCGCCCGGCGCGAGCTCCGTGCTGGGCGAGCTCCAGCTGACGGTCCGCCGTGACGTCGACGGCGAGCGCGTCCACGACCACCTCGTGCACGCGCCCGTCGGGGCTGACGGGTGGGTCGAGCTCCGCACCGAGTACACCCTCCCCGACCGCGCGCAGCAGCACCCCGAGCTGTACGTCGAGTCGACCGGCACGCTCGCCGACTTCCTGCTCGACGACGTCACCGTGACCACGCAGGCACCCGCGGTGCAGACCGACATCCCCGCGCTGCGGGAGGCCCTCGCGGACGACTTCCCCGTCGGCACCGCCGTCGGCACACAGGACCTGGCCGGCGCCCCCGCGGAGCTGCTCGCGCGGCACTTCTCGATGATGACCCCGGAGAACGCGCTGAAACCCACGAGCGTGCAGCCGCACGAGGGCGAGTTCACGTTCGAGCGCGCCGACGAGGTGCTGGACTTCGCCGTCGCCCACGGCCTCGCGGTGCACGGCCACACGCTCGTGTGGCACCGCTCGACCCCCGACTGGTTCTTCCGCGCGCCCGACGGACGCGAGCTCGGGCAGAGCCCGGCGGACCAGGCTCTGCTGCGCGCACGCCTGGAGACCCACATCCGGACGGTCGCGACGCACCTGGAGGACCGGTACGGCGACCGGAACCCCGTGCGGTCGTGGGACGTCGTGAACGAGGCGATCGACCCGGACCAGGACGACGGCCTGCGGCGCAACCAGTGGTACGCCGTGCTGGGTCCGGACTACGTCGCGGCGGCGTTCCGGATCGCACGCGAGGCGTTCGGGCCGGACACGGTCCTGTACCTGAACGACTACGGCACCGAGAACCGGACGAAGCGGCGCGCGGCCGCGGCAGTCGTGGAGCGCCTGCTCGACGGTGGCGTCCCGATCGACGCGATCGGCCACCAGCTGCACGTCGACCTGCGGGTGCCCGTCTCGGGGATCGAGGACACGATCGCAACGTTCGAGGACCTCGGGGTGCGCCAGGCCGTCACCGAGCTCGACGTCGCGATCTCCGAGTCGACCGAGGTGCTCGACTCGGCACCCCCCGAACGCCTCGCGGAGCAGGGCCGGTACCTCCGGGACCTGCTGGCGGCGTTCCGGCGGCATCCGGGCGCCCTCTCCTCGCTGAGCGTGTGGGGTCTGTACGACTCCCGGAGCTGGCTGCGGGCATGGCCGACCGAGCGTCCCTTCGAGGCTCCGCTCCTGTTCGACGCCAACCTGCAGGCCAAGCCGGCGTACTGGGGTCTGGTCGACCCCGACCGGCTGGACTGACCCCTCCGTGGCCCGCGCCCCACCAACGACCGGTGCATCCGCTGGAACGCACCCCAGGTCTGGATCGCGACGTTCCTGGACCGCTGATCCTCACGCCACGACGTCGTCACCCGGGACGTCGATGATCCGCGGGTCCCCGAGGTCCGAGTTGTCGACGACCAGCGAGGCGCGTTCCTGCGGCTTCGCTGCGGCGGCGTAGATGCGCTGGGCGCCGTCGTACCGCCGCAGGACCCGGGGATCCGGGCTGGAACCGGCGCGGCGCGCCATCCGCCGGGACGCCTCTTCGGTCGACACATACAGGTACGCCGACCAGTCCCACAGCGTCACGAGCTCGTCGCGGTGCAGGAACGTCCCTTCGACGAGCACCAGCGCGTCGTGGGCGGCGGGGATCGCCTCCGGCCGCATGACCTCGTCGCGCACCGGGTCGAAGGACGAGGCGCGGTACGGCTGACCAGCGCGCAAGGGCGCGAGCGCCCAGGTGACGAGCGCGTCGTAGTTGTACGTGTCGAGCCAGAACCCCTCGGGCGAGTACCGGCCGCGGGCGTGCCGGACGGCCGACGGGTGGAAGAAGTCGTCCGCGTGCAGCACGACCACCGGGCGCGAGTCGATGCGCTGCGCGAGTCGTGCGGCGAAAGTCGTCTTCCCGCTCCCGCCGACGCCGTCGATCGCGCACAGGGCACGCCGACCCACCGGAGCGGCCGCAAGGACCCGTGCGACGACCTCGTCGAGGTCGCCCCCGTGGTGACCTGTTCCCCGCCTGATGGTCAGACCCGCCTGCGCCGCCAGTCGAGCATGACGAACAGGTCGCGCTCGCCGGGGACGCCCTCGAGCACCGCGCGGGCCAGGGCCGGCTCCCCGGCCTGCTCGCACGACCACAGCTCGAAGTCGATGGTCTGCGACCAGGTGGCCGGGAGGAACCCGAGGACCGTGGCGCCGTCGAGCACCTTCACCACGTCGTGCTCGGTCCGGGCCAGCGCGACGGCGAACCCCCGCTCGGAGCGGGTGGCGCGGGAGGGTGCCGCCGAGTCGAGGAACCCGCGCACCCGTACGGGGACGTGGCCGCCGCTCGCGGGCACGAGGCGGCCGGGCATCCGGGTCGAGGACGTCGGGTCCATCCGCGGAAACTACTCCACCCGACCACGTAGAGAAACGCGGGACGGCTCCGTTCCTCGGGTGAGAGTGCCAGTCTGGGCACGACGACGAAGGAGCAGTCATGGCCAAGTACCTGCTGATCGTGGACTTCCAGAGCGGTCCCGACGACGCGCCGATGTCGGCCTGGACCGACGACGAGGTCGCTGAGCACCTCAACTACTACGGGCGCCTGAACCGAGGGCTGATCGAGAGCGGCGAGCTGGTGGGCGGGGAGATCCTCACCGGCCCCGACCTGGCGAAGGTCGTGACGTCGGACGGTGCGACGACCGTCGTCACCGACGGGCCGTTCCAGGAGTTCAAGGAGTGGGTGGCTGGCTACCAGATCGTCGAGACGGAGACCGAGGCGCGGGCGCTGGAGATCGCCGCGCTGGTGTCCGCGGTGCCGGGGCGCGGCGGGGTCCCGACGCAGCAGCCCATCCAGGTGCGTCGGATCATGGAGAACGGGCCGTCGGACGTCGAGGAGATGAACGCGTTCCTCGAGACGGCGAGCGACGCCCGCTGAACGTCCCCCACGACATCGAGGACCTGCTGCGCGAGCTGGCGCCGCAGGTCCTCGGCACGCTCGCGCGACGGTGGGGAGACTTCGACGCCGCGGAGGACGCGGTCCAGGAGGCGCTGCTCGCCGCGGCGCAGCACTGGCCCGCGGACGGGATCCCGGCGCGGCCGCGAGCCTGGCTGCTCCAGACGGCGTCGCGACGGATGGTCGACCGGTGGCGCCGCGACGTCGCCCGCCGGGACCGCGAGCGCCGTGCTGCCGCACAGCCCGCGTCCGGCGGTGCCGCGCAGGAGGACGACACCCTCACCGTCCTGTTCCTCTGCTGCCACCCGGTGCTGACCCCCACCTCGGCGATCGCGCTGACCCTGCGGGCGGTCGGGGGCCTGACGACCGCGGAGATCGCGCGGGCGTTCCTCGTGCCGGAGGCGACGATGGCGCAGCGGATCAGCCGCGCCAAGCAGCGGGTGGCGGGCGAACGGTTCTCGATGCCCGCGCCGGACGAGCGCCCGGAGCGGCTGCGCAGCGTCCTGCGCGTCCTCTACCTGATGTTCAACGAGGGCTACACGGGGAGCGCCGGCGACGACCTCACCCGCGTCGACCTGTCCGACGAGGCGATCCGCATCGCGCGGCTGGTGCAGGCGGCCGAGGACGACGCCGAGGTCAGCGGCCTGCTCGCCCTCATGCTCCTGACGGACGCGCGCCGGGCCGCACGGACCGGCCCGTCGGGCACCCCGGTGACGCTGGCCGACCAGGACCGGAGCCTGTGGGACCACGCCCGGATCGCCGAGGGGACCGCGCTGCTCGACGGCGCGATCGGACGGGGGGCGGTCGGCGAGTACCAGCTCCAGGCGGCCATCGCCGCGATCCACGACCGGGCTCCCGACGCCGACGCGACGGACTGGCCCCAGATCCTCGCCCTGTACGAGCTGCTCGAGCGGATGACGGGCAGCCCCGTGGTCACGCTGAACCGCGCAGTCGCGGCGGCGATGGTCCACGGGCCGTCGGCGGGTCTGGCGATCCTCGACGGCATCGACGACGCCCTCCCCCGCGTCGACCAGCTGCGCGCCTACCTGCACGAGCGCGCCGGCGAGACCGACCTCGCGCTCGCGCACTACAGGCGGGCGGCCGGCCGGGCGATCAACGTGGCGGAGCGCCGGTACCTGGACGCCCAGGTCGCGAGGCTCAGCTGAGCACTCTGCGATGTCACCACCCGGCGCTAGCGTGACGCCCATGGTGCAGACGGAACATATCGCCGACAGCCACGACTGGATCCGCGTGCACGGAGCGCGCGAGAACAACCTCAAGGACATCAGCATCGAGATCCCGAAGCGCCGGCTCACGGTGTTCACGGGGGTGTCCGGCTCGGGCAAGAGCTCGCTGGTGTTCGGCACGATCGCCGCCGAGTCGCAGCGGATGATCAACGAGACCTACAGCAGCTTCGTCCAGGGCTTCATGCCCACCCTCGCGCGGCCGGACGTCGACGTCCTGGACGGGCTGACCACGGCGATCATCGTCGACCAGGAGCGGATGGGCGCCAACATCCGGTCGACCGTCGGCACCGCGACCGACGCCAACGCGCTGCTGCGCATCCTGTTCAGCCGGCTCGGGGTCCCGCACCTCGGCTCGTCGCAGGCGTTCTCGTTCAACGTCGCGTCGATCTCGGGCGCCGGGGCGGTCACCATCGAGAAGGGCGGCACCACCACCAAGGAGCGCCGGAGCTTCTCGATCACGGGTGGCATGTGCTCCCGCTGCGAGGGTCGCGGCTCGGTCACCGACTTCGACCTCACGCAGCTCTACGACGACAGCAAGTCGCTGAACGAGGGCGCGCTCACCATCCCCGGCTACAGCGTGGACGGCTGGTACGGGCGCATCTTCAGCGGCTCGGGCTTCTTCGACCCGGACAAGCCGATCAGCAAGTTCACGAAGAAGGAGCTGCACGACCTGCTCTACAAGGAGCCGACCAAGATCAAGGTCGACAACATCAACCTCACCTACGAGGGGCTGATCCCGAAGATCCAGAAGTCGTTCCTCGCCAAGGACGTCGAGGCCCTCCAGCCGCACATCCGCGCGTTCGTGGAGCGGACCGTCGTCTTCACCACGTGCCCGGACTGCAACGGGACGCGACTCAACGAGGGCGCGCGCTCGTCGAAGATCGGCGGGGTCAACATCGCCGACGCCTGCGCGATGCAGATCAGCGACCTGGCCGAGTGGGTGCGGGGGCTCGACGAGCCGTCCGTCGCTCCCCTGCTCACGGCACTGCGCGAGCTGCTCGACTCGTTCGTCAGCATCGGGCTCGGGTACCTCTCGCTGGAGCGCTCGTCGGGCACGCTCTCGGGCGGCGAGGCGCAGCGCACCAAGATGATCCGGCACCTCGGCTCGTCGCTCACGGACGTGACGTACGTGTTCGACGAGCCCACCATCGGGCTGCACCCGCACGACATCCAGCGGATGAACGCCCTGCTCCTGCGCCTGCGGGACAAGGGCAACACCGTGCTCGTCGTGGAGCACAAGCCGGAGGCCATCGCGATCGCCGACCACGTGGTCGACCTCGGACCGGGCGCAGGGTCGGCGGGCGGCACGGTCTGCTACGAGGGGAGCCTCGACGGGCTGCGGTCCAGCGGGACCATCACCGGACGCCACCTCGACGACCGGGCGTCCCTGAAGGAGTCGGTCCGGACGCCCACCGGGACGCTCGAGATCCGCGGCGCCACCACCAACAACCTGCGCGACGTCGACGTGGACATCCCGCTCGGCGTCCTCGTCGTGCTCACGGGCGTGGCCGGCTCCGGCAAGAGCTCGCTCATCCACGGGTCGATGCCGACCGGTGCGGGCGTCGTGTCCATCGACCAGGCGGGCATCAAGGGGTCGCGGCGGAGCAACCCGGCCACGTACACGGGCCTGCTCGAGCCCATCCGCAAGGCGTTCGCCAAGGCCAACGGCGTCAAGCCGGCCCTGTTCAGCGCCAACTCCGAGGGCGCGTGCCCCAGCTGCAACGGAGCCGGGGTCATCTACATGGACCTCGCGATGATGGCCGGCGTCGCCACCCCGTGCGAGCTGTGCGAGGGCAAGCGGTTCCAGGCCTCGGTGCTGGAGCACCACCTGGGCGGCCGCGACATCAGCGAGGTGCTGGCGATGTCGGTGACCGAGGCGGAGCAGTTCTTCGGCACGGGAGAGGCGCGTACGCCGGCGGCTCACGCGGTCCTCGTCCGGCTCGCCGACGTCGGTCTCGGCTACGTGAGTCTCGGGCAGCCGCTCACCACCCTGTCCGGCGGCGAGCGCCAGCGGCTCAAGCTGGCCACGCGCATGGGCGACAAGGGCGGCATCTACATCCTCGACGAGCCCACCACCGGCCTGCACCTGGCCGACGTCGAGCAGCTGCTGGGCCTGCTCGACCGGCTGGTCGACTCCGGCACCTCGGTGATCGTCGTCGAGCACCACCAGGCGGTCATGGCGCACGCCGACTGGATCATCGACCTCGGTCCCGGCGCCGGCCACGACGGCGGCCGGATCGTCTTCGAGGGCACGCCGGCCGACCTGGTCGCCGGCCGGCCCACGCTCACGGGCCAGCACCTGGCCGCCTACGTGGGTGCTGCCGCATCGAGCAGGGATGGAGAAGCCGCGGTCACGGCCGCTCCCTAGGGTGGGCGGCAACCATCCAGAGAGGAACGCGATGATGGCGAAGGCCACGAGCACGGAGTCCGAGGGGTTCACCGCGGAGGAGCGCGCCGCGATCAAGGAGCGCGCCAAGGAGTCGCGGCGCAAGGCGAACGGCGAGGCCGACCTGCTCGAGAAGATCGCCGAGATGGCCGGAGCCGACCGCGCGATGGCGGAGCGGATCCACGCCATCGTCACGGAGGTCGCCCCGCAGCTCGAGCCCAAGACCTGGTACGGCCAGCCTGCCTACGCGAAGGACGGCAAGGTGCTCGTCTTCTTCCAGGCGGCGTCGAAGTTCAACACGCGGTACGCGACGCTGGGCTTCAACGACGTGGCGAACCTCGACGACGGCACCCTGTGGCCGACGGCGTTCGCGCTCACCGGCCTGACGGCCGCGGAGGAGAAGCAGATCGGCGAGCTCGTGAAGAAGGCGGTCAGCTGACCGTTGCCTTGGCGGCGGTCTATCGATAGGTTTCTCTCGTTAATCGATAGATCGCCACCAAGGAGCACTGCCATGAGCCGACTGGCCATCCTCGCCCTCCGGGTGGTGATCGTGCTGATGTTCGCCGGCCTGCTGGCGGTGCAGATCATGATCATCCCGGCCATCGGGCGCGACATCGACGACGGCGGCGCCGCGGTGGCGCACCTGCGCTGGCCGGTGGTGGTCGTCGGGTTCCTGGGCGTGCTGGCCGTGCAGGCGGCGCTCGTGTGCGTGTGGCAGCTGCTCACCATGGTCCGGCGCGACACCGTGTTCAGCACCGCGGCGTTCCGGTACGTCGACGTCATCATCGGCGCCGCGGTCGCGGCCACCCTGCTGGCGATGGTCCTGTCGTTCGTTCTGGCACCGGGCGAGGCGGTTGCGCCGGGGATCGTCCTGCTCGTCGTGATCGCCGGCATGGGCACGGCCGGCATCGCCCTGCTGGTGCTGGTCCTGCGGGTGCTGCTGGCCAAGGCGATGGTGCTCGACTCGACGGCGACCACCCTGCGCGCCGAGCTCGACGAGGTGATCTGATGCCGATCGTCGTCGACGTCGACGTGATGCTGGCCCGCCGCAAGATGTCTGTCGGCGAGCTGGCCGACCGCGTCGGCATCACCCCCGCCAACCTCGCCGTGCTCAAGAACGGCCGCGCCAAGGCGGTCCGGTTCACCACCCTCGAGGCCCTCTGCGCGGTGCTGGAGTGCCAGCCGGGGGACCTGCTGCGTCACGAGCCCTAGGCGTCGCTCGATACTTTCGGAGCCAAGCGCCTTCACACGAACCTAAACGGTTCGTTCGTTCCTCCAGGTGTTCCCGGGGCAGGATCTCGCCTGCACACTGGCGTCGATAACGTTATCGACGCCCGCAGCAGCGAGTGTGTCGTGACGGCGCGGACGTCGCTCGACGGACCTCCGCGCAGCTCCCCACGCACAAAGGAGTGCAGGATGTCCGATAGTATCGCTCTGCGGCACGGCGCACTGCCGCGACGCCGCTCGTTCCGCGCTCTGGTGGCCTTCGGCGCCGCGGCCGCGATGGTCGTCACCGGGCTCGCCGTCGCCACCTCCGCCAGCGCCATCTCGTCCAACGGCACGGGCACCAACAACGGGTTCTTCTACTCGTTCTGGACCGACAGCCCCGGCTCCGTCTCGATGGACCTGGGGTCGGGCGGCCAGTACTCCACCCAGTGGAGCAACACCGGGAACTTCGTCGCCGGCAAGGGCTGGCAGACGGGCGGACGCAAGACCGTCAGCTACTCCGGCAGCTTCAACCCGTCCGGCAACGCCTACCTGACCCTCTACGGGTGGACCACCAGCCCGCTCGTCGAGTACTACATCGTCGACAACTGGGGCACCTACCGGCCCACCGGCACGTTCATGGGCACCGTGAACAGCGACGGCGGCACGTACGACATCTACCGCACCCAGCGCGTCGACAAGCCCTCCATCGAGGGCGACCACTCGACCTTCTACCAGTACTGGAGCGTGCGGCAGTCGAAGAAGACGGGCGGCACCATCACGTCCGGCAACCACTTCGACGCGTGGGCCAGCAAGGGGATGAACCTCGGCAACCACAACTACATGATCATGGCGACCGAGGGCTACCAGAGCAGCGGCAACTCGAACATCACCGTCAGCGAGGGCACCGGAGGCGGGGGCGGAGGCACCACCACGCCGCCGCCCAGCACGGGCGGCTGCTCGATCACCGCCACCCGGGCAGACGAGTGGTCCGACCGGTTCAACGTGAACTACACCGTGAGCGGCGCCACCTCCTGGACCGCGACGCTGAACCTCAACGGCAGCCAGAGCGTGCAGAACAGCTGGAACGCGACCGTCAGCGGCAGCGGCTCCACCCGGACCGTCACCTCGACCGGCTCCAACACGTTCGGCGTGACCATCATGAAGAACGGCAACAGCACGACCCCGTCGGCCACCTGCGGCACGTCCAGCGGCGGCGGAGGGGGCACGACGACCCCACCGCCGGCGACGTCGAGCTGCTCCGCCGGCTACGTGGGCCTGACGTTCGACGACGGCCCGAACACCGGCACCACCAACCAGCTCATCTCCACCCTGCGCAACGCGGGGGCCACCGCGACCGTGTTCCCCACGGGCTCGAACGCCCAGTCGAACGCGTCGCTCATGCAGGCCTACAAGAACGCCGGCCTCCAGATCGGCAACCACAGCTGGGACCACCCGCACCTGGTGAACCTCAGTCAGTCGGACATCCAGTCGCAGCTCTCGCGCACCCAGACCGCGATCCAGCAGACCGCCGGGGTCACCCCGACGATCTTCCGGCCGCCGTACGGCGAGACCAACCAGACCCTCAAGAACGTCGAGTCCTCGCTCGGCCTGCGCGAGATCATCTGGGACGTCGACTCGAACGACTGGAACAACGCGAGCGCCGACGCCATCCGGCAGGCGGCCGCCCGCCTGACCAACGGCCAGATCATCCTCATGCACGACTGGCCGGCCGCGACCCAGCAGGCGCTGCCGAACATCCTGAACGACCTGAAGTCGCGGAACCTCTGCACCGGGCACATCTCGAGCAGCACGGGCCGGGCGGTCGCACCGTCCAGCGCCGGCGGTGGCGGTGGCGGGACGACGAACCCGCCGGCCGGCTCCTGCACCGTCACGGCTGCACGCGGTGACGAGTGGTCCGACCGGTTCAACGTGAGCTACACGGTCAGCGGCAGCAGCAGCTGGGTGGTCACGCTCAACCTGTCGGGCAGCCAGAGCGTGCAGAACAGCTGGAACGCGACGCTCAGCGGCAGCGGCACCACCCGTCAGGCACGGCCGAACGGCGCCGGCAACACGTTCGGCGTCACGATCATGAAGAACGGCAGCACGACGACGCCGGGCGCCACCTGCGCGACGGGCTGACGGTTCGACGGTTCGACGGTCCGACGGTTCGACGAGGACGGCAGCTCCCCGCGAGAACGTCAGTTCAGAGTGACGTTCTCGCGGGGGACTGCCGTTCTCGCGCGTCCGGCCGTCAGGCCTTGGCGCGACCGCGGGTGCCGCGCCAGATCGCGGTGACGATCAGGGCGCCGACGATCGAGCCGATGATCCCGCTCGGGCGCAACGCCAGCCCGTCGCCGGAGAGCAGGCTGGCCAGCAGCCCCCCGACGAACGACCCGACGAGCCCGGCGACGATCGCCATGGACCAGTCGACCCCGCCACGTTCCTTGCCGAGGATCAGCTGCGCCAGTGCGCCGATCAGCATGCCGAAGAGGATCAGTCCGAGGATGAGCATGGGCCGAGACTATGACCGGTTCGTCCCCTCGACCAGGACCGCGATGCCGTCGAGCAGCCGTGTCAGACCGAACTCGAACGCGCGGCGGGTCGTAGGCGTGGTGCTCCTGGCCGGTCGTGCTCGTCGCGATCTTCGGCACGCTCGCGGTCCGGCGCTGGGCGCACCTGGGCCGGTGAGGATCAGCGCGTGAGCGCGGCGAGCTTGCCCTCCAGCACGCCGCGCTCCCGCGCGTTCCCGCACAGCCGGATCGCCAGCTCCAGCTCACGCCGCGCCTCTTCCGTCCGGCCCAGCCGGGTCAGCAGCTCGCCGCGGACGCTCGGCAGCAGGTGCGACCCGGCGAGCCGGTCGGTCGCGACGAGCTCGTCGACCAGCGGCAGTCCCGCCGCCGGACCCTGCGCCATCGAGACCGCCACCGCCCGGTTGAGCTCCACCACGGGGGACGGTGCCAGGCGGCCGAGGGCCTCGTACAGCAGGACGATCCGGTCCCAGTCGGTGGCCTGCACGGACGGCGCGACCGCGTGGCACTCGGCGATCGCCGCCTGGACGCCGTACGCCCCGAGCCCCCTGCCCACGCGGCCGGCGGTCGCCAGGGCGGCCCGCCCGCGACGGATCGCCGCACGGTCCCACCGCCGGCGGTCCTGCGCCTCGAGCAGCACCGGCTCACCGTCGGTACGTACCCGCGCCGGGAAGCGTGCGGCGGTGAGCTCCAGGAGGGCGAGCAACCCCTGCACCTCGGGCTCGTCGGGCACGAGCTGCGCCAGGACGCGGGTCTGGCGGATCGCCTCATGGGCCAGGTCGGTCCGGATCCAGTCGGCGCCGGACGTGGCCGACGAGCCCTCGGTGAACACCAGGTACAGGACGTGCAGCACGGAGGCGAGGCGGGCGCGGCGCTCGTCGGCGGGCGGCACGCCGAACGGGACCTGCGCCGCCGCGAGCGTCTTCTTGGCGCGGGTGATCCGGGCCTGGACCGTGGCCGTCGGCACCAGGAGCGCGCGGGCGATCTCGTCGCTGGTCAGGCCACCGACCACTCGGAGGGTCATCGTGACCTGCGCCTCTCGCGAGAGCACCGGGTGGCACGCGATGAACATCAGGGCCAGCACGTCGTCGTCGATCCGGTCGGGGTCCCAGTCGTCGGCACCCTCCTCGCCCAGGTCGCGGGCGAGGAGGGTGTACCGCTCGTCGAGTGCCGACCGACGACGGTAGGCGTCGATCGCGCGACGTCGCCCGACCGTGAGCAGCCAGCCGGCGGGGTTGCTCGGGACCCCTTCGCGCGGCCACGCCACGAGCGCCGCGGCAAGCGCCTCCTGGGCCAGGTCCTCCGCGAGCGAGAAGTCCCCGGTGTACCGGGCCAGGGTGGCGACGATGCGCGCCGACTCGATCCGCCAGACGGCCTCCACGGCGTCGCGACCCGAGCCGGAGCCGGTCAGAGCAGGCCGCTCCGCTCCCGCCACGGGTTCGCTCGCCTGACCGCCGGTCAGAGCTGCCCGCTCCGCTCCCGCCACGCGCGCTCCTTCTGGATCCACTCGTTGTCCTGCGGGAAGTCCTCGATGCTCGTCACCCGGCGGATCTCGGTCTTCTGGCCGGGGCCCGTCATCGGTGCGCGCTTGGCCCACTCGACGGCCTCCTCCTTGGACGCGACATCGAGGATCCAGAAGCCGCCGAACAGCTCCTTGGTCTCGCCGTACGGGCCGTCGCTGACGACGGGCGGCTCGGTGGAGAAGTCGACGACGACCCCCTGCGCCGCGTCGTCCAGACCCTCCGCCGCGACCAGGACGCCGGCGGAGATCATCTCGGCGTTGAAGCGGCCCATCGCCTCCATGATCTCGTCGAACTCGATGCTCTGGAACGAGGCGAGCGCCTCGTCGGTCGCGCGCATGATCAGCATGTACTTCACGGTCGTCTCCTGGCTGTGTCGTGGGTCCCCGTCGGACCCTCTCACCCGTCAGTCGAGCGGCGGAAGCACGGGATCGACATCATGACCCGACGACTTTCGCGGACAGCCGCTCGACCAGCCGCCACCTCGACGCCGCGCTCTCGACGAGCTCCAGCCCCGCCGGCTCCAGGAGCAGCAGGGGGCGCCGGCGGAAGTGCTCCCCCGCGCGACGAGGGCTGACGCGCTCGAGCACCCCCTGCACCCCGCGTCCGAGCCGGGCGGACGACTCCACGTGGTCGGCCATCAGCAGCAGACCGCCCGGCCGCAGCACGCGCGCGAGCTCCCGCAGCACGGCGAGCTCGTCGTCGACGCAGCAGAGGGCCAGCGTGCTCACGACGGTGTCGAACGAAGCGTCCGGCAGGTCCAGGTGCGCGGAGTCGGCCTGGACCAGCCGGGCGGGGACACCGACCGCTGTCGCGCGAGCGGAGGCCGCCCGGAGCATGGCCGCGCTGACGTCGGTGAGCGTCAGGTCGGTGACGCGGTCGGCGTAGTAGGGCAGGTTGGCCCCGGTGCCGACGCCGACCTCGAGCGTCCGGCCCGAGACGCGGTCGGCGATCCACTGCCGCGCGGGCGCGAACAGCCGGGGTTCGAGGAACGCGGTGGTGCGGTCGTACGTCGCCGCCTGCTCGTCCCAGTACGCCTCGCTCATCGCTTCGGCCACGTCCACGCCGGGCCGTCGAGGACCCCGGCGCCCTCCACGGACGTCGCCCCGCCCGCGCCCTTGGTCAGCTCGATCGTCGTCGCGCCCGCTCCCCGCAGGGCCCGGACCAGGTCCCCGGCGTGCGTGACGACGAGCACCTGCGAGCGCTCCGCCGCGGAGGCGATCAGGGCGCCGACGGCCGGCATGAGGCTGGGGTGCAGGCTCGACTCGGGCTCGTTGAGCACCAGCAGGTCCGGCGGGCGGGTGGCGTGGGCCGCGGCGACGAGCAGCAGGAAGGTCAGCGTGCCGTCCGAGAGCTCGGCTGCGGAGAGGGGTCGGCGCAGGCCGGGCTGCGTCATCGCGACCCGGCAGGCGCCGTCGTCGTCCTCGGTGACCACCACGCGTGACCCGGGGAACGCGACGTCGACCGACGCCTGGAGCGCGTCCGCGTCGCCCGCGAGCTGGATCGTCAGCAGCGCCGCCGCCAGGTCGTCGCCGGACGCGGACAGCACCGGGGTGTACGTCGCGACGCCGGGTCCTCGGACCGAGCTGTCGCCGTCCGTGCGCAGGTGGTCGTAGAAGCGCCAGCGTCGGGCCTGCTCCCGCAGCGCGAACAGGTCCGGGGTGGCGGCCGGGTCCGCGAGCAGCGCCATCACCGACTCGTGAGCGTTCACGGTGAGCGGCACGGTGGCCCACGCGCCGTCGTCGTCCCGCGTCCGGACGCGCGAGCCCGTGCGCTCGGTCAGGACCGTCGACGGTCGCAGCACCGGGCCGGCCCAGACCACCTCGGACTTGATCTCCGGGTCGAGCTTGAACGGTCCCAGCTGCGGCAGGCCCAGGTCGATCGCGTACGAGAGGTCCTCGGTGGCGATGCCCAGCCGGACCGCGACCGGCCCCTCCGAGCGGCGACCCGCGTGCACCGCGGACCGCATCCCGCCCTCGCGCGCCAGCGAGGAGACGGCACCGTCCCGGGCCACCTCCGCGAGCAGGCGCAGCGCCCGGTAGACGCTCGTCTTGCCGCTCCCGTTGGCACCGGTGACCACCGTCAGGCCGTCCAGGCCGACCACCAGCGAGCGCAGGCTGCGATACCCCTCCACCGCCAGCGTCCGGATCATGGCGCGACCCTAGCGGCGAGCGCCGACACTCAGACGGGCTCCAGCAGGACGACCGGGATCACGCGGGACGTCCGCTCCTGGTACCGCGCATAGTTGGGCAGCGCCTCGACGATCCGCGGCCAGAGCCGATCGCGCTCGTCGGGCGTCGCCACCCGAGCCAGCATCGGGCGGGCAGGACCGCCGCCGACCGCCACGCGCACCTGGGGGTGGTCGCGCAGGTTGAGGAACCAGGACGGGTGCTCGTCGTTCCCCCCGGCCGACGCGACGACCACGAGCGTCTCCCCCAGGGTCACCGGCGCCGTGAGCATCGACGAGCGCGGCCTGCCCGACCGGCGTCCGACCGTCACCAGCTCGAGCGACGGCAGCCCGACCAGCTCGCCGCCGAACCGGCCGCGGGTCAGCCCGACGATCGCGCGGTGCAGCCAGCTCAGGGACCGCATGAGGACGGTGCTGGTCATGGTCGGCGTCTCAGGAACATGACTCGATGACAGCACGTGTCACACCACGGTGCGACCATTCTCCGATGACCCGCTTCGTCGTCGACGCCGCTGCCGCGCTCCGGCTCGCGGCGGCGGACACCCCCGTGCCCGACGCCCACGAGCTGCTGGCCCCGACCCTGCTGCGCTCGCAGGCGCTGTCCGCGATGCACGAGGCCGTCCACCGCGGCGAGCTCACGTCCGTGGACGCCCGCGAGCGGCTCGCGCGCCTGAACCGGCTGAAGATCCGGCTGCTCGGCGACGGCGTCCTGCGGGGCACCGCCTGGAAGATCGCCGACGAGCTCGGCTGGGAGTCGACGTTCGCCGCCGAGTACGTCGCGCTCACACGGCTCCAGGCCGACTACCTGGTGACGCTGGACGACGACCTGGTGCGCGCGGTCGAGGGTGTCGTGGCGACGGCGCCGTTCGAGGCCCTGCTGGACCCCGCCGCATGAACGTGACGCTCAGCCCGTGGTCGATCGACGACGACGAGGCCCTCGCCGCCGCCGTGCGGGAGAGCCCCGACCTGGCGGTCCAGCTCGGAAACGGGGCGCTCGGCACGCCCCCGGCGGCCCGCAGCTACATCGAGCGGTACCTCACCAACGACGACGGGACGGCCGCGTTCGCCATCCGCGTCGACGGGACCGCCGTCGGCCATGTCGCCCTCAGCCACATCGAACGCCGGCACGACACCGCGTGGGCGTCCTACTGGGTGTCGGCCAGCCGCCGCGGCCACGGCCTGGCGTCGCGCGCGCTCGCCACGGTCGCCGCGTACGCGTTCGACACCCTCGGCCTGTTTCGGCTCGAGCTCGGTCACCGCGTGAACAATCCCGCCTCCTGCCGGGTGGCCTCCGCCGCGGGGTTCTCCGCCGAGGGGATCGCACGGTCCAAGCTGCGGTACGGCAGCGACCGGTTCCACGTGGAGACGCACGCGCGCCTGGCCACGGACCCCCGGCCGACCCTCGCACTCGTCCCGGTCTCCGCCCGCGAGGCCGAACCGGTGCGGTGACCCTCGCAATCGAGTGGTGCTCCTGACCCGTCCCCTGCCAGAGTGACGCCCGCCCGAGCACAGGAGGTCGGTCATGCCCGCACTCGCCGGACGCGTGGTCCTGGTGACCGGCACCAGTCGCCGGATCGCGATCGGCGCCGGGGTGGCCCGTCGGCTGGTGGCTGACGGCGCCGCGCTGCTGCTGCACACCTGGTCGCCGCACGACGCAGAGCAGCCCTGGGGTGCCGACGAGGGCGGGGTCGACGCCCTGGTCGCCGAGCTGCGCGCGGCCGGTGGGACGGTCGAGCACGTCGCGGCGGACCTCGCCGACCCGGAAGCCCCGCACGCGCTCGTCGCCGCCGCCCACTCCGCGTTCGGGCGGCTCGACGCCGTCGTGGCCAACCACGCCCGCAGCTCCGGGCAGAACCTGGAGCAGCTGACCGCCCACGAGATCGACCTCTCGTACGCGGTGAACACCCGCGCGACCCTGCTGCTGGTCCAGGCGTTCGCCGCTCGGCACGACGGGTCCCCGGGCGGGCGGGTCGTCGTCTTCACCTCCGGGCAGTACCGGGGCGCGATGCCCGACGAGCTGCCGTACATCGCGTCGAAGGCCGCCCTGCACGAGCTGACGGCGAGCCTCGCCGTGCACCTCATGCCCCGCGGCATCACGGTCAACTGCGTGAACCCCGGACCCAACGACACCGGGTACGCCGACGCCGCGGCGCGCGCGGCCGTCTCCGCCCGCAGCCCCGGTGGCCGGTGGAGCACCCCGGCCGACACCGCTCGGCTGGTCGCGTGGCTGCTCAGCGACGAGGCCGACTGGGTGACCGGCCAGACCATCGCGTCGGACGGTGGCTTCTCGTCGCTCTGAGCGGGCCCTACGCTCGCACGCGTGAGCGAGATCGCCCAGCTGCCGGCGGAGCACCCCTGGGCCACCGTCGGCGTCATCGCCGCCGTCCTCCTGATCGGCTGGCTGGTCCGGCCGCGCCGCCTACCGCCGGCGCGCCGGCCACGAGGTGCAGCACCCCGGCCCGGCGAGGTGTGGTTCGCGCAGGTGCCGTTCGAGGACGGCACCGGCAGCAAGGACCGGCCCGTGCTGGTCCTGTCCGTGCTGGGCGGGTCGTGCGAGGTCGCCCGGTTCACGTCGCGGGACCGCACCGGCCGACGCGACTACCTCCCGGTGCCGCAGGGCACTCCCGGCCTGCCCAAGGCCAGCTGGCTCGACCGGCGGCCGATCACCCTGGACCGGTCCGCGCTGCGCCGGCACGTCGGTGAGCCCGGCGAGGCGTTCGTCGCCTGGTACCGCGGCTCCGCAAGAGATCTCGGGTGACCCGCACGCCGGCGTCGGCTACCGTCTCGCCCTTGTGAGCCGGATCGTCGACGTCGTCGTCCCGCGCAGGCTGGGCACCGGGTTCCGGTGGCTGCTGGCCTCGTCGTGGAGCTCGAACCTCGGCGACGGCATCGTCATCGCGGCGGGTCCCCTGCTCGTGGCGTCGCGCACCGAGGACGCGTTCCTCGTCGCGCTCGCCGCCCTGCTCCAGTGGCTGCCGCCGCTGCTGTTCGGCCTGTGGGCGGGCGCGCTCACCGACCGGCTGGACCGGCGGCGGCTGGTGATCCTCGTCGACTCGCTGCGTACCGTCGTCCTGATCCTGCTGGCCGCCGCCGTGGCCTTCGACGTGGCCACCATCGCGCTCGTCCTGGTGGCGATGTTCCTGCTCGGCACCGCGGAGACGTTCGCAGACAACGCCTCGGGCACGATGGTGCCGATGCTGGTCCAGCGCGACGACCTGGCTCTGGCGAACAGCCGCATCCTGGCCGGGTTCGTCACCGTGAACCAGCTGGTCGGCCCGCCTCTGGGGGCGTTCCTGTTCGCGGCAGGGCAGGCGTGGCCGTTCGCCGCCGACGCGCTGCTGGTCGCTGCCGGAGCCGTGCTCGTCTCGCGGATCTCGCTGCCGCCGCACCTGACCGAGCCGCGGACCACCCACCTGCGGCACGACATCGCCGAGGGCGTCCGCTGGGTGCGGCACCACGCGGCCGTGCGGACCCTGGTGCTCACCATCCTCATCTTCAACGTGACCTTCGGGGCGGCGTGGTCGGTGCTGGTCCTGTACGCACGCGAGCGGCTGGGGCTCGGGGCGATCGGGTTCGGGCTGATCACCACGGTCGGCGCCGTCGGCGGGCTGGTCGGGACGGTGTCCTACGGCTGGATCACCCGGCGGGTCAGCCTGGCCAACCTCATGCGGATCGGGCTCATCGTCGAGACCCTCACGCACCTCGCGCTGGCGCTCACGACGACGGCCTGGTTCGCCCTGGTGGTGTTCTTCGTGTTCGGCGCGCACGCGTTCGTCTGGGGCACCACCTCGGTGACCATCCGGCAGCGGGCCGTGCCGACCGAGCTCCAGGGGCGGGTCGGGAGCGTGAACCTGGTGGGGGTGTACGGCGGGCTGGTGCTCGGTGCGGGCATCGGCGGGCTGCTCGCGCAGCGGTACGGGGTGACCGCGCCGTTCTGGTTCGCGTTCGTCGGGTCCGCGATCTTCGTCGTGCTCATCTGGCACCAGCTGCGGCACGTGGCGCACACCGACGAGCTGGACGCACCGGCGGCGTCCTGAGCCTCAGCCGGTCGCGGAGGGTCCCGCCAGGGGGACCAGCCGCGCCTCCGTCACGCCGGCGCGCTCCAGCTCCTCGACGAGGATCGTCATCATCGTCCGAGCCGCCTCCGGGTAGCCGACGCCCTCGGTGTCGATCCAGTACCCCAGGCCGGTGCCGTCGTCGGTCGGATCGCTGACGTAGTCGAGGATCCTGCCCTCGGCGACGTCGAGCGCCTCGGCGTCGGCGTGCTCCACGCCCTCGGCGTCGACGGCGAAGAAGCGTGCAGCGGCGGCGGCCATGCCGACGCGCACGGCCGCCGGGTCGCCACCGATGACGGTGACCCCGTTGTCGAGCGCCTCCGTCATGCCCCACTCGTTCGTGACCGGCGCGAACAGCGCGGGGTCCACGGTGATGGTGCCCGTACCGAACTGCGCGGTGACTGCTGCGCCCCAGGCGGCCGAGATCGCGGGAAGGTCGGCAGGCTCCAGCACGTACTCCATGGCGTAGTAGGCGGCCTCGATCGCCTCGGCCCAACGCGCCTCGACGGCCGGGTCGGTCGTGGGGGTGCTCGGTGTGGGTGACGCCGTCGGCGTGGGCTGCTCGACCGGGGTGATCGCACGCGCCTCGCGTTCGACGCCGGCCGGTCCGCACGCCGACAGCAGCAACGCTCCGACGACGACGAGCACGGTACGAAGGCCGCGCACGGCTCTCCTTCCGTCGAGGGGTTACCCGGACCCATCGGCAGTCGGCGCGGGCCGCTGGAGGTTGACGGCTGTATCGAGATCCATCAATATAGACACGTGCCCACCACCCTGGCGTCGTCCGCGATGAGCGCCGACTCCGCCGAGTACGTCGCGCACGCCCTCAAGGCGCTCGCGGACCCGCTGCGTCTGCGCGCGCTCTCGCTCATCGCCGCCAGCCCGTCGGGCGAGGCGTGCGTCGAGGACGTCAGCGAGCTCACGTCGGTGTCGCAGCCGACCGTGTCCCACCACCTCAAGGTGCTCAAGGACGCGGGACTGGTCACGGCCGAGCGGCGCGGCACGTGGGTCTGGTACCGGATCGCGCCGGAGCACCGTGGCGCGGTCCGCGCGGTCCTGGGAGCGTTCGAGGCCGCGCAGGAACGTCCGGCGGAGGCCGTCCCCGACCTCGACCGGCACCTCGACCGCATCACCACCGACCTCGCCCCGCGGTACCCGACGATCGACGCCGCCCGGGTCCGGGACGTCGTCCGCGACTCCTCGACCGCGCTCGCGCGCACCGGTCCGCGGGCGCACCTCGTCGGCCTCACCGAGCGGTTCGCGCGGCAGCGCCTCGACGACCTGGTGCGCATCGACGGCGGGCCGACCGTCCCGCGCGTGCTCTTCGTGTGCGTGGCCAACGCCGGCCGCTCGCAGCTGGCCGCGGCCCTGCTCCAGCGCTACGCGGGCGACGCGGTCCTGGCACGGTCGGCCGGCTCGTCGCCCGCCGCCGCCATCCACACGCACGTGCGCCCGGAGCTCGATGCGCTCGGGGCCGACGGCTTCCCCAAGCCGCTGACCGACGACGCCGTCCGCGCCGCCGACGTGGTGGTGACCATGGGCTGCGGCGACGTCTGCCCGGTGTACCCCGGCATCCGCTACGAGGACTGGGCGGTGGGCGACCCCGCGCTCGCCTCCCCCGACGGCGTCGCGGTGATCCGCGCCGACATCGACTCGCGCGTCCAGACCCTGCTCACCACCCTTGGAGTGTCATGACCCAGCCCAGCGTCCTGTTCGTCTGCGTGCACAACGCCGGCCGGTCCCAGATGGCGGCCGGCTTCCTGAAGGCCCTGTCCGGTGGCGCCGTGGAGGTCCTGTCCGCCGGGTCCATGCCGGCCGACCAGGTGAACCCGATCGCGGTCGACGCGATGGCGGAGGTCGGCATCGACATCCGCACGGAGCAGCCGAAGGTGCTCACCACCGAGGCCGTGCAGGCCTCCGACGTGGTGGTGACCATGGGCTGCGGCGACGTGTGCCCGTTCTTCCCGGGCAAGCGGTACGAGGACTGGGTGCTCGAGGACCCCGCCGGGCAGGGCATCGAGTCGGTGCGCCCGATCCGCGACGAGATCCGCGGCCGGATCCTGACCCTCCTCGACGAGCTGGGCGTGGAGCCCGTCGGCGCGTGACCGCCCTCGTCCGTCGGCTGGGGGTCGCCGACGCGGTCGTCGTGGGGCTCGGCGCGATGCTGGGCGCCGGGGTGTTCGCCGCCTTCGCGCCTGCGGCCGAGGCCGCCGGGTCGGGGCTGCTGATCGGGCTGGCGATCGCCGCGGTGGTGGCGTTCTGCAACGCGACGTCGTCGGCGCGGCTGGCGGCGCTGTACCCGGAGTCGGGCGGCACCTACGTCTACGCGCGCCGGCGGCTCGGCCGGTTCTGGGGGTTCCAGGCGGGCTGGTCGTTCGTCGTCGGCAAGACCGCGAGCTGCGCGGCGATGGCCCTGACGTTCGCCTCGTACGCCGCGCCCGGGTACACCCGGCTGGTCGGGATCCTCGCGGTCGTGGCGATCACGGCGCTGAACTACCGGGGCGTGCAGAAGTCGGTCCTGGTCACGCGGGTGATCGTCGCCCTCACGCTCGTGACGCTCGCGGTCGTCGTCGCCGCGTCGGTGGCGGGCGGGACCGCGTCGACGGAGAACCTCGCGGGCGTCGACCTCGGCGGCGTGCTCCAGTCCGCGGGGCTGCTGTTCTTCGCGTTCGCCGGGTACGCGCGGATCGCCACGCTGGGCGAGGAGGTGGTCGATCCGCGCCGCACGATCCCCCGGGCGATCCCGCTCGCGCTCGGCATCGTGCTGGTGGTCTACCTGGTGGTCGGCGTCTGCGCGCTGCTCGCGGTCGGGCCCGACGCTCTGGCCGCGACCGCCGCACCCCTGCGCGCGGTGGTCGAGGCCGGGTCGTGGGCCGCCCTCAGCCCGGTCGTCCAGGTCGGTGCCGCCGCCGCGTCGCTCGGAGCCTTGCTGGCGCTGGTGCTCGGGGTGTCGCGCACGGCCTTCGCGATGGCGCGCGACCACGAGCTGCCGCCGTACCTCGCAGTGGTCCACCCACGGCACGGCGTCCCCTACCGGGCGGAGCTCGCCGTCGCGGCCGTCGTCGTCGTGCTCGTCGCCACCCTGGACGTGCGGGGCGCGATCGGGTTCTCGTCGTTCGGCGTGCTCACCTACTACGCCCTGACCAACGCCAGCGCGCTGCGCCTGCGGGCCGACGAGGGCCGGCCGCCGCGCTGGGTCTCGGTTCTCGGGCTGGTCGGCTGCGTGGTCCTCGCGCTCACGCTGCCGCTGCCGTCGGTGCTCGGCGGGCTCGCCGTAGCGCTCGTCGGCGCGGGTGTCTGGGCGGTGCGGCGGGGGCGCGGCCGCGGGTGACCGCGGCCGCGCTGGTCACGCCGGGACGCAGCAGACGGTGGGTGCCGCCCGGAGCGTCAGCCGAGGCAGGCGCCAGGAGCGCACCGGCCGCGGCGCGCGCTCCGCGAGGAGGAGCCGGCGCCGCAGCTCGGCCTCCAGCTCACGCTCGCGCTCGTCGTAGAGGACTGCGAACAGCTCGGGGTGCATGGCCTACTCCTCGGTGAGGGGCTTGCGGGCGCGGACCACGGCGCCGTGCATGCCGTCCGCGACCTGGTGGGTGAACGTGACCTCGGCGTCGGTGAACCCGGCGCGGGTCAGTCCGTCGACGTACTCCGTGCGGGACAGGGCGCCCGCGATGCAGCCGACGTACGAGCCGCGCTCGCCGCGCTGCTCCGGCGTGAGGTGGTCCTCGGCGACGATGTCCGAGATCCCCACCCGCCCGCCCGGCGTGAGCACCCGGAACGCCTCCGCGAGCACGGCCTGCTTGTCGGTGGACAGGTTGACCACGCAGTTGGAGATGACGACGTCCACCGTGGCGTCGTCCAGGGGCAGGTCCTCGATGGTGCCCTTGCGGAACTCCACGTTGGTTGCCCCCGCCTTGACCGCGTTGGCGCGGGCCAGGTCGAGCATCTCGTCGGTCATGTCGACCCCGTAGGCGAACCCCTCCGGGCCGACCCGACGCGCCGACAGCAGCACGTCGATCCCGCCACCGGACCCGAGGTCGAGCACGCGCTCGCCCGCCCTCAGCTCCGCGACCGCCAGCGGGTTCCCGCAGCCCAGCGAGGCGGCCAGCGCCTCGACAGGGATGCTCACGGCGTCCTGCGCGCTGTAGAGACCTGCCCCGAACTTCTCGTCGACGTCGACGACCGCTCCCGGCGCGCAGCAGCCTCCGTCGCCACCACACCCACCCAGCCCGGCCTGCGTCTCCACCGCCGCCAACGCGTAGCGCTGACGCACCTGCTCCCGCACCTCGTCCATCTCGTCCGCCTCCTCAGGCATCGACAACCATCAATGGACAAGATGGACCTACCCATCGACGGTTGTCAATATCGACAGACGTAAATGTCTGAGGCACACTGGTGCCATGGCTCTCGATCTCCTGCCCGTCGTCTCCGCCTCCGGCGGGGCGTGCTGCACCCCGCTCACCCGCGACGCGATCACGGAGCAGGCGGCCGCCGACCTGTCCCAGGTGCTCAAGGCGCTGGCCGATCCCGCCCGCCTGCGCCTGCTGTCGCTCATCGCGTCGCACGACGGCGCCGAGGCGTGCGTCTGCGACCTGACCGAGCCGGTCGGCCTCAGCCAGCCGACGGTGTCGCACCATCTCAAGGTTCTGGTCGACGCCGGCCTGGTCACCCGCGACAAGCGGGGTGTCTGGGCCTACTACGCGCTGGTGCCCGGAGCGCTCGACGCCGTCACCCACCAGCTCGGCACGCACCTGACCGCGGGCGCGGCCTCATGAGGGTGCTCCCCCTGACCGCCGAGCACTGGCCCGCGGTCGAGCGCATCTACGCCGCCGGGATCGCCACCGGGCACGCGACCTTCGAGTCCGCACCGCCCACGTGGGAGGCGTTCGACGCGGCACGGCTCCCGGCCCACCGGCTCGTCGCGGTCGACGAGGACGGCACGGTCCTCGGCTGGGCGGCCGCCGTCCCGGTCTCGGACCGGTGCGCCTACGCCGGCGTCATCGAGCACTCGGTCTACGTCGACCCTGCCGCGCAGGGCCGCGGCATCGGGCGGACGCTGCTCGCGGCGCTGCTCGAGAACGCCCGCGCTGAGGGGATCTGGACCGTGCAGTCCGGCATCTTCCCCGAGAACGCGACGAGCCTCGCCGTGCACGCGGCCGCCGGGTTCCGGGTGGTCGGCACGCGCGAGCGCCTCGGCCGGATGACCTACGGCCCGCTGGCGGACCAGTGGCGGGACGTCGTCCTCGTCGAGAAGCGCCTCTGACTCAGCGGTGGTGCGGCGGCACCGGGTAGAGCGTGTGCTCGGTGTGCTGGAGCACGTTGGTGACCAGCGCGGACACGTGCTCGTTGGCCTGCGAGTAGTAGATCGTCGTGCCGTCCCGGCGGGCCGTGACCAGGTGGCCGGCGCGCAGCTTGGCCAGGTGCTGGGAGACGGCGGGGGTCGGCCGGTCGAGCGCCTCGGCGATGGCGGTCACGGACAGCTCGGTCCCGTCCAGCAGGGCGAGGACCGCCAGCCGGGTGCGGTCGGCGAGCAGGCGCAGGATGTCGACCGCGTGGTCGAGATCGGCTGCGTCGGTGAGGTTCGTGGCCATCGTCGTCATGATCGCAGGCTCGGTACCCGCGCGGGGCTCGGCCACAGGAGCGTCGCGGTGATCGTCCCCGCGGTGGCGACGACCGCCAGCGCCACGGCGGCGACCCCGAGCCCGACCGTGCCGAGCCAGCCGGCGAGCGGGTAGGTGATCAGCCAGCACGCGTGCGACAGGGAGAACTGCGCCGCGAACGCCGACGGGAGGTCCTCGGTGGGCACCTCCCGGCGCACGAGCCGGCCGACCGGGGTCTCGACGGCCGCCCAGCCGAGGCCGACCAGCACCCAGAGCACGCTCACGGCGGCGAGGCTGTGCAGCGCGACGGGGATCACGGCGGTGGTGACCGCGAGGAGCGCCGCCCCGCCGAGCATCACGCGCCGCTCGGTGACGCGGCGCAGCAGGCGCGGCAGGGTCACGGCCGCCGCCATCGAGCCCAGCCCGTTCGCGGCCAGCACCAGCGCGACGACGCCGGCCCCGAGGCCCAGCTCGCCGCGGACGACGACCACGGTCTGCACCAGCACGAACGCCCCGGCGGCCGCCACCACGAGGTTGAGCGCGAGGACCGGTCGCAGCGCCGGCGTCCGCACGAACAGCGCCGCACCCCGCCGCACCTCGTGCGTGAACCGCCCTTGGACGGCCGGGACCCCGCGCGGCAGGACCACCGAGCTCACCAGCAGCGCGGACCCGGCGAACCCGATCGCGGTGCCGACGAACAACGCGTCGGACGGGACCAGCAGCAGCAGGGCCGCCGCGAGAACCGGCGCCAGGACTGCCTCGAGGTCGTACGCCAACCGGGACAGCGACAGCGCGGAGGTGTAGTCGTCCTCGTCGGCAAGCACCTGCGGGATGACCGACTGGAACGTGGGCGTGAAGGTCGCCGACGCCGCCTGGAGCACGAAGATGAGGACGAACACCTGCCAGACCTCGCCGACGAACGGCAGCATCGACGCCACGAGCAGCCGCAGCACGTCGGCGCCGATGAGCACCGCCTTCCGCGGCAGTCGCGCCACCACGACGGCCGCGACCGGGGCCACGAGCACGTACGCGAGCATCTTGATCGCGAGCGCCGTACCGAGCACCGAGCCCGCGTCGGCGCCGGCGAGGTCGTAGGCGAGCAGGCCGAGCGCGACCGTGGCCAACCCCGTGCCGGCGAGCGCCACCACCTGCGCGGCGAACAACCGGCGGTACACGGGGTGGGCGAGGGCGCGGAGCATCCTTCGATTATTGCGCATCTACGCAAACATTGAATACACGATTGTCTGTACTCTCGCCTCCATGGAGACGGTGACCCTCACCCACACGGCCGCGCTCGCCCGGTTGGGGCACGCGCTGTCCGACGAGACCCGCACCCGAGTACTGCTCGTCCTGCGCGAGGCCCCGGCCTACCCGTCGGACCTGGCGGACGCGCTCGGCGTCTCCCGCCAGGTGATGTCCAACCAGCTGGCCTGCCTGCGCGGCTGCGGCCTGGTCGAGGCGGTCCCCGACGGCAGGCGCACCTGGTACCGGCTGGCCGACGCCCACCTGGCCCCCGCCCTCGACGACCTGCTCCGGCTCGTCGTCGCCGTCGACCCCACCTGCTGCGGATCGGCGGGGTGCACGTGCTCCTGACCCGACGCACGGTCCTGCAGCGGCGCATCCGGTGGGTCGTCGCCCTGACGATCGCCTACAACGTGGTCGAGGCGGTCGTCGCGCTGGTCGCCGGGCGGGTGGCGTCGTCGTCGGCACTCCTGGCGTTCGGGCTCGACTCCGTGGTCGAGGTCCTGTCGGCCGCCGCGGTCGCGTGGCAGTTCGCGGCTCCCGACCCCGAGGGCCGCGAGCGCACCGCCCTGCGACTGATCGCCGTCTCGTTCTTCGGCCTCGCCCTCGTGGTCACCCTCGACTCGGTGCGGACGCTGCTCGGCGGCTCGGAGCCGGAGCACTCGACGGTCGGCGTCGTGCTGGCCGCCGCGAGCCTGGTGACCATGCCGCTGTTCTCCTGGTTCGAGCGCCGGACCGGACGCGAGCTGGGCTCCGCCTCGGCGGTCGCCGACTCGAGGCAGACCCTGCTCTGCGCCTGGCTGTCCGGCGTCCTGCTGGTGGGCCTCGTGCTCAACAGCACGCTCGGGTGGACGTGGGCGGACCCGCTCGCCGCGCTGGTGATCGCCGGGTTCGCCGTCCGGGAGGGCCTCGAGGCGTGGCGCGGCGAGGCCTGCACGGTCCCGGTCAGCGCCCTGCTGGAGTCGGACGAGGCCTAGCCGGTCACGTGCGCGACGATCCGCTTGATCGTCTCGTCGTCGCGCAGGATCCGGCGGTGACCCAGCCCGTCGCTGACCACCAGTTCCGCACCCGGCCAGGCGCGCGCGATGCGGGTGCCGTCCGCGTGGTCGGCCTCCTTGTCGGCGCGGTCGCTCAGCACGAGCGTCGCGGGCAGCGTCCGACCCGCGTTGGCGGCCCGCACGGGGATGTCGAGCTCCGCCAGCCGCCGGCCCGCCAGCTTCTCCATGCGGACGACGAACCGGTGCCGGGTCCGCTCGCTGAACCCGAGGGTGTGCGCGAAGCCGACCGTGTAGGTGGACGGGTCGGCCAGCGGCGTGACCAGCACGAGGCGCTCGGTCGGCGTCCCGTCCAGGACGGCGAGCGCGCTCGCAGCCGCGCCCATGGAGTGGCCGACGACCGCACGGGCCGGACCGTGCGCCTCGATGACCGTGCCGAGGGCCGACATCATCTCCGGCAGGGTCGTCCGCCGCCGGCCGAGGGCGCCCGGGCCGGAGTCGCCGTGCGAGGGTGCGTCGTACGCGACCACCCGCAGGCCGGCCGCGACGAGCGGCTCGACCAGCGAGCGCAGCTGCCCGCGGTGGCCGCCCCAGCCGTGCACCAGGTACACGGTCGGCCCGTCGCCCCAGACCTGCCCGGCGATCGGGCCCGTGCGGAACGCGGTACCGCCCGGGATCGCCGACGGGTGCTTCGCGCGGGCCGGGGTGCACCACAGGCGCAGCGCCCCGCGGGCGACCAGCTCGGGGGCTACGCGGTCGAGGGCGCCCACCGCGGACCGGACCAGCGGCGGGACGGGCGGAAGCTGTGTACGAACGGTCGTGCTTTTTTCGATCGAGAGCTCGGTCATGTCGGGTCTCCAGACGACGTCAGGCGAGGAAGGAGTGCAGCAGCCGCTCGAAGGCGAAGCGGGTGTGCGGTTCGGCCGCCGGGTCACGCAGCAGCCGGAAGGCGTGGAAGTGCGCGAGCATCAGCCCGTGCAAGTCGTGCGCGAACTGCTCGGGCGCCAGGTCGTCGCGGAACGCCCCGTCCTTGGCACCGGACCGGTAGACCTGCGCGAGCGACTCGGCGAGGTCCCAGTGGTCGCGGACCAGCTGGTCGCGGACGGGGCCGGGCTGGTCGTCGAACTCCGTGGCCGCCGAGACGAACAGGCAGCCGGCCGCACCGGAGGTCGAGGTGGTGAGCCAGCGCTCGAACAGGGTGCGGACGCGCTGCTCACCGCGGGGCGCCGCGAGCGCCGGGCGGATCACCTGGTCGACGAAGTGCTGCCGCGCGCTGGCCAGCACGGCCAGCTGGAGCGCCTCCTTGGACCGGAAGTGCGCGTAGAGACCTGACTTCGACAGGCCCGTGGCGGACGCGAGCGTGCCGATGGTCAGACCGGCGACGCCGAGACGCCCGGCGATCTCGACCGCCTGGTCGATCACCGCCTGACGCGTGTCGTCACCCTTGCCCATGGACTATGAATAGCACGATCGTGCGGTACCGCGCATCTACCACGTCCCACGACGGGGCCATCCGGTCGGACGACCCAAGGCAACCGTCCCCCGGGCGCTACCGTCGACGCCATGGCGCTGCTCGACAACAAGACGATCCTCGTGACCGGCGTGCTCACCGAGGGCTCGATCGCGTTCCACGTCGCCCGGCTGGCCCAGGAGCAGGGCGCCCAGGTGGTGCTCACCTCCTTCGGGCGTCAGCAGCGGCTGACCGAGGCCATCGCCCGACGCCTCCCGGCACCGGCACCGGTGGTGCGCCTCGACGTCACGTCCGCCGAGGACCTGACCGCGCTCGCGGGTGCGGTCGGCGAGCACGCCGACCGGCTCGACGGGGTGGTCCACTCGATCGGCTTCGCGCCGCAGGCGGTGCTCGGCGGGAACTTCCTCGACGGCCAGTGGCCCGACGTGGCCACCGCCCTGGAGATCTCGGCCTACTCGCTCAAGGCGCTGGCCGTCGCCGCGCAGCCGCTCATGGTCCGGGGCAGCTCGCTGGTCGGCCTGACGTTCGACGCGACCGTCGCGTGGCCGGTCTACGACTGGATGGGTGTGGCCAAGGCGGCGCTGGAGTCCACGTCCCGCTACCTCGCGCGCGACCTCGGGCCCCACGGCATCCGGTGCAACCTGGTCGCCGCCGGCCCGATCCGGTCGACCGCGGCCAAGGCGATCCCCGGCTTCGAGGCGATCGAGGGCGGCTGGGACGCCCGTGCACCGCTCGGCTGGGACGTCGGCGACGCCGGTCCGACGGCCCGCGCGGTGGTCGCCCTGCTCTCGGACTGGTTCCCCGCGACGACGGGCGAGATCGTGCACGTCGACGGCGGCGTGCACGCGATGGGGATGTGACAGGGGCCGTTGGTCCCGGCTCGACGGCGAACCCTTCACCTACGGTTGCGTAACTTACGCTCCCGTAGGTCTGGAGAGGTTCGATGCCGACACCCCCGCCACTGACATCACTGCGGCGCGCGCTGCCGACGATCATCCAGGGCGGGATGGGCGTCGCCGTCTCGTCGTGGCGGCTGGCCTCTGCAGTCGCCCGGCGCGGGCAGCTGGGCGTGGTGTCCGGCACCGCGCTCGACCTGGTGCTGGCCCGCCGTCTCGAGGACGGGGACCTCGACGGTTCGGCCCGCCGCGCGATGGCGGCGTTCCCGGTGCCGGCGATCGTCGAGCGCGTGCTCAAGCGGCACCTGCGCCCGGGCGGGCGGGCGGCGGGCGTCGCCTACACGCCGGTCCCCCGGCTGAGCCTGCGCCCCGGGCGCGCCGTCCAGGAGCTCACCGTGCTGGCCAGCTTCGTCGAGGTGTGGTTGGCCAAGGAGGGTCACGACGGCCCGGTCGGCATCAACTGCCTGGAGAAGGTCCAGATGGCGATGCCCGCCGCGGTGTACGGCGCGATGCTCGCCGGGGTCGACGCGGTGCTCGTCGGTGCCGGCATCCCGCGCCACCTGCCGCACCTGCTCGACGAGCTCGCGGCCAACCGCCCCACGCAGCTGCCCGTCGACGTCGCCGGCGACCCCGGCGGTGACCACGTGGTCGCGATCGACCCGCCGGACCTGCTCGGCCCCGACCTGCCGGCCCTCGATCGTCCGTTCTTCCTCGCGATCGTGTCGAGCGAGGTCCTGGCCGCCTACCTCACGCGCGACCCGGCCATCCGGCCCGACGGGTTCGTCATCGAGGGCCCCCGGGCCGGCGGTCACAACGCGCCGCCGCGGGGCCGGCCCGTGCGCGACGAGCGCGGTCAGCCGGTGTTCGGGGCCCGGGACCAGGCGGACGTCGACAAGGTGGCGGCGGTGGGTCTGCCGTTCTGGCTGGCCGGCTCGCTGGGCACGCCCGAGGCGGTGCGCGAGGCCCTCGCCGCCGGCGCGACCGGCGTCCAGGTGGGGACCGCCTTCGCTCTCAGCTCGGACTCGGGCCTGACCGACGAGCTGCGCGAACGCCTCCTCGCCCTGCTGCGCACCGGTGACCTGGAAGTGCTCACCGACGGGGACGCCTCGCCCACCGGCTTCCCGTTCAAGGTGGCCCAGCTGGCCGGGACGCTCTCCGACCACGCCGTGCGCAGCGCCCGGCCACGGCTGTGCGACCTCGGCTACCTGCGCTCCCCGTACCTCAAGGGCGACGGCAAGGTCGGGTTCCGCTGCCCCGCCGAGCCGGTCGCGATGTATGTCAAGAAGGGCGGCGCCGAGGAGGACACCGAGGGCCGGGCGTGCCTGTGCAACGCGCTCTCGGCCGACGTGGGCCTCGGCCAGACCCGGCCGGACGGGCGCGAGGAGGAGGCCCTGGTGACTCTGGGCGCCGACCTCGACGGCGCCGGCCGCCTGGCCGAGCTGTACCCCGACGGCTGGTCGGCCGACCAGGTGCTCGACTGGCTCCTCGAGCCGGCGCTGTAGAGCCCTTGGTCCCGGTCGCGCGCAGGGGCTCCGACGGATACTCGGTGGGCGCCCGTCACCCGACCTCGGAGGACCCCATGACCACGCAGCACGTCGAGATCTCGACCGGCACGCCCGCCACGGCTGAGCAGGGCCACGTGTGCGGCTGCGGGCACGCGACGGACCAGGAGATCGTGCTCGACGTGCACAGCCTCCCGCGCCCGATCCGGCACGCGGCGATCCGCGGCGCGTTCAGCGCGATCCCGGTCGGTGGCTCGATGGTGCTCGTCGCGCCGCACAAGCCGCTCCCCCTGCTCGCGCAGCTGGAGCAGGACGCACCCGGCGCGCTGGCCGTCGAGTTCCTGGTCGACGAGCCCACCGAGTGCCGCGTCCGCCTGACCCGCGTCTAGGCAGCCATCAGGGCGACGCCCAGCGCGGCCGCGCCGAGGCAGAGCAGCACCGAGCCGACGGCGTTCGCGGTCGCTCGGCGCAGCTCGCCGGCCTGGATCAGCCGGACGGTCTCCACCATCGCGGTCGAGAACGTGGTGTACCCGCCGCAGAACCCGGTCGCGGCCACCACCAGCCACGTCGAACCGAGGCCGTGGTAGAGGTGCGCGCCGTTGAGCAGCCCGATGAGGAACGACCCGGTCACGTTGACCACGAGCGTGGCCAGGGGGAACACGCGGGTCCAGCGGGTACGCACGGAGCCGTCGACGACGAACCGGGACGCGGCGCCGAGTCCGCCGAAGACGGCGATGAGCAGGACGGTCATCGCGCTCGCCGAGTGGCCAGTGCGACGCCGGCGAGGCACGCCAGCAGCCCGACGACCACGCTGAGCACCCCGTAGGCCACGCTCGTCGCCACCTGGCCGGCCGCGATCAGCCGCTCCATCTCGATCGCCAGGCTGGAGAACGTGGTGAACCCGCCGAGCACCCCCGTGCCGGCGCCGAGCCGGACCAGCCGGCCTCGTCGGGACTCCTGGCCGTGGCGCAGCAGCGCCTCGAGCAGGACGCCGAGCAGGAACGACCCGAGGACGTTGACGACGAACGTCGCCGTCGGCCACCCCCCGGGCGACGTGCCCAACCACTCGGCGACCGCCCAGCGGCCCGTCGTGCCCACCGCTCCGCCGAGCGCCACGACCGCGACCAGCCTCGGATCGAGGTGCGGGGGTCGGGTCACGGATGGTCCTGCGGGACGATCGTGACCGGCAACGGCTGCGTGTGCGCCAGGTGACCGGCCGTCGAGCCGCCGATCAGGTGGTTCATCCAGCCGCCGAGCCCGGGGCGGCGACTGCCGACGACGATCATCGAGGCACCCGCCTGCCGCCCGACGTGCGCCAGCTCCCGCGACGCCTCACCGACCGTGTAGACGAACCGCCACGGCACGTCGGAACCCTCGAGGTTGCGCCCGACCTCGGCGACCAGCGAGGTCTCGGCGGCGACCTCGTCCTCCCGCTCGTCGACGTGGTCCGGGTCCAGCGGCGTGGTGACCAGGGTGCCGTCCGGCTCCCGCGCGACGAACGTGCGGGCGGCGTCCGACCAGACGCAGACGAGGTCGGCCCCCATCGCGCGGGCGAGGTCCGCCGCCCGGTGCACGACCGCCGGGGACTGCCCCGGGATCACCCCGACGACGACGGTCGGGCCGCCCGGCGTCGGCACGCCGTGCCACGCGTGCGGTGCGGAACGGGTCACCCGCCGAGGCTACGCGGGAACACCGGCCGGGCCGCGGAGGTTGCGGTGACCCATGACCACTATCGGATTCATCGGCGCAGGCCACATCGGCGGCACGCTCGCCCAGCTCGCCATCTCGCACGGCTACGACGTCGTCGTCAGCAACTCCCGGGGACCGGAGACGCTCACCGACCTGGTGGAGCAGCTGGGCGACCGCGCACGGGCGGGCACGTCGGCCGAGGCCGCCGCGGCCGGGGACGTCGTCGTCGTGACGATCCCCACCAAGAACGTGAACGACGTCCCGGTCGAGCAGCTCGCGGGCAAGGTCGTCATCGACACCAACAACTACTACCCGCAGCGCGACGGCCAGATCGAGGCGCTGGACAACGAGTCCACGACGGTCTCGGAGCTGCTCCAGTCCCACCTGCCGGCGTCGCACGTGGTCAAGGCGTTCAACCACATCATGTTCAGCGACCTCGCCACGCAGGGCGTCCCCGCCGGCACCCCGCAGCGCCGGGCGCTGGCCGTCGCAGGAGACTCCGACGAGGCGCGCGCTGCCGTGTCCGAGCTGATCGACGAGCTCGGCTTCGACGCGGTCGACGTCGGGCCGCTGGCGGAGGGCTGGCGCTACCAGCGCGACACCGCGGCCTACGTGCAGCGGTTCGACGCCGACGGCCTGCGCACCGCCCTGTCGAAGGCCGTGCGCTACCGCGACATGTGACGCAGAAGTACCGGACGGCCTGCGCTCCCCTCGCTGCGCAGGCCGTCCGGTGGCTCATCGGGCGGCCGGGACCCTGACCAGCTGCACCCGTCACCTGGGAAGAGGGGTGCCGCGGGGCTGTGATACGCGGGTCGCGGGTCATATCTGCTCGCTCGCGTGCGCGCCCGGTCGTACCGTCCGGCTCATGGACCACCTCCGCCACCACGCCATCCGCGAGAGCTCGCACCGGATCCTCGACCCGTTCACCGACGACCAGCTGGCCACGCTGGGGCGCGCGCTCCACCTGACCCCGGGCACGACCCTGCTGGACCTCGCCTGCGGCAAGGGGGAGCTGCTGTGCACGTGGGCGCGGGACCACGGGACGGTCGGTACCGGCGTGGACCTCAACCCGGCCTTCGTCGACGCGGCCCGGGAGCGCGCGGCGTCGCTCGGCGTCGATGTCGTGGTCGAGCTCGGCGACGCCGCCGGCTACGTGTCCCCGACGCCCGTCGACGTCGCGTGCTGCATCGGGGCGACCTGGATCGGCGACGGTGCGGTCGGCACCCTGGACATGCTGGCTCGGTCGCTCGCGCCGCGGGGCGTCGCGCTGGTCGGCGAACCGTTCTGGCGGTCCGAACCCCCGGAGGCGGCACGCGCGATCGGCGACTTCCACACGCTCCCCGGCCTGGTCACCGCGGTGCAGGACGCCGGCTGGGACGTCGTCGAGATGGTGCTCGCCGACGAGGCCAGCTGGGACCGGTACGTGGCGGCCCAGTGGCTCAACCTGAGCCGCTTCCTCGACGACCACCCGGACGACCCGCTGGCGCCCGCGTTCCGCGACGAGCTGTCGACCGCACCCCTGGACTACGTGACGAACCAGCGCCCGTACCTCGGATGGGGAGTGCTCGCCCTGGTGCGGCGGCCGTGATGGACCCCTCGGCGGTGCGCGCCTACTACGCGTCGAAGAGCGAGCACGAGCGGGACCGGCTCCTCTCCCCGGAGGGCCTGCTCGAGCGCGTGCTGACCACGCGACTCCTCGAACCGCTCCTCGGCACACCCGGCCGAGCGCTCGACCTCGGCGGGGGCACCGGGCCCTACTCGGTGTGGCTGGCCGAGCTGGGCTGGGAGGTCTCGCTGGCCGACCTGTCCCCCGAGCTCCTCGCGATCGCCGAGTCCTCGCTGCCCGCCGGCACCGTCCAGGAGGTCGTCGAGATCGACGCCCGGGACCTGTCGCGCTGGGCCGACGGGACGTTCGACGCGGTCCTGTCCCTCGGGCCGATGTACCACCTGACCACCGCGCACGACCGCGCGCTCGCCGCGTCCGAGCTGGCCCGCGTCACGCGCCCCGGCGGGGTCGTCGCCGTCGCGCTCATGCCGCGGTACACCTCCGTCCGCCGGGTGCTCTCCCTGTCCGACGAGCGGTGGCAGCTGGCCGACCCGGCGTTCGTCGACCGGCTGCTGGACGAGGGTGTCCTGGAGAACGCGGTGCCCGGGCGCTTCACGCACGTGTACGGGGTGCAGCCGACCGAGGTGTGCCGGTTCTTCGAGTCGCACGGGTTCTCCTCGCTGCTGCTGGCGTCGACACACGGGTTCCTCACCGGCGTCGAGGACGGCTTCGAGGCGCTGCGCGTCGAGCACCCGTCCGCCTACCTCGGGCTGCTGGACCGGGTGGTCGCGCTGGCGTCGGACCCCGGCACGCTCGCGACCGCCGGCCACCTGCTGTACGTGGGGCGCAAGATCGGCGCGCGTGGGGACACAGACCAGGCATGAGGCTGGTACGTGCGGCAGGCGGCCGGCTCGACGACGGCTCCGGCAACCCGCCGGACGGCTGGGACAACCCCAGCCAGGCGGGGATGCTCACCGTGACCGGCGACGAGGCCGTGTTCACCGACGCCGCCGGCCACGAGGAGCACTTCGACCTGCGGCCCGGCGCCGACGAGCCGCTGGAGCTCTGCTCCTAGACCCCGACCAGCCCCGACTCGTAGGCCGCGATCACCAGCTGGACCCGGTCGCGGCAGCCGAGCTTGCGCAGGGCCTCCGACACGTGGGACTTCACGGTCGGCTCGGCGATCCACAGCTCCGCACCGATCTCCGCGTTCGACAGCCCGCGGGCCACCGCGCGCAGGATCTCCAGCTCGCGCGGGGTCAGGTCCGCGATGCCCGGCGTCGGCGAGGGAGCCGGCGCGCGCGCGGTGAAGTCCTCGACCAGCCGACGGGTGACCGTCGGGCCCAGCAGCATCGACCCGTCCGCGACCATCCGCACCGCCTCCACCAGCCGGTCCGCAGTGACGTCCTTGAGCAGGAAGCCGCTGGCACCCGCCCGCAGGGCGTCGTACACGTACTCGTCCAGGTCGAACGTGGTGAGGATCAGCACCCGGGTGGCCGGATGCTCGGCCGTGATGCGGGCGGTGGCCGCGATCCCGTCCAGGTGCGGCATCCGCACGTCCACCACCGCGACGTCGGGCTTCTCGGTCGCGACCAGCGCCAGCAGCTCGCGGCCGTCGTTCGCGGCGCCGACCACCTGCAGGTCGGGTGCCGACCCGAGGATCGCGGCGAAGCCCAGCAGGACGACGGGCTGGTCGTCGGCGACGACGACGCGGGTCACCGGGGCACCACGGGCACCTGGATCTGCAGCACGAACTCCTCGTCGTCCATCACGGCCGTCATCGTGCCACCCAGCGCCTCGACGCGTTCGCGCATCCCGATCAACCCGCGCCCCGGTTCCGCGACGCGCTCGGCGGGGTTGGCCATCCGGAAGCCGACCGCGCCGTCGGACTGGCTCCTGCTCAGCCGCGCGGTCACCCCCGGTGCGTGCCGTCGCGCGTTGGTCAGCCCCTCCTGCACCGCGCGGTACAGCACGTAGCCGGTGGCGGGCGGCACGTCGCGCCACTCGCCGTCGAGGGTGACCGGCTGGCCCGCCGCGACCGCGCTGGCCACCAGGTCGTCGACGTCGCACGCGGTCGGCTGCGGGGTGCGCTCGCCCTCGTCGGACGTGCGCTGGAGGACGACGAGCACCTGGCGCAGCTCGGTCAGGGCCTCGCGGGCGTCGGTCGCGATGGCGGCCAGGACCTGGCGGGCGTCGTCGTTGAGGTCCGGGTGGATGAACGGCGCCGACTCCGCGCGGACCGCGACCAGCGACACGTGGTGCGCGACGACGTCGTGCAGGTCGCGGGCGAGCCTGGCACGCTCACCGGCGAGGGACTCGACCTGGAGGGCGTGGCGCTCGGTGACCTGCGCCTCGGCTTGGCGACGCCGCGAGCGCTGGGTCGCCCCGACGGCGGCCGCGACCCCGACGACGGCCAGCACCCAGAACGTGTAGATCCACAGAGCTGTCCACTCGTAGTCCGCTCCGGTCCCCGAGGTCACCGGGCCGATCGGCAGGTACGCCGGCGTCTCCGTCCCGCAGAACCAGACGACCACGAAGATCGCGGCGATCGTCGGCACCACGGCACGCTCCGGCCCGTCGAGAGCCGCGAGGGCGGCCACCGCCAGGATGCCCAGCCACCAGCCCCAGACGAAGCCTCCGTTCCACGGCACCTGGATGAACGGCAGCAGGGTCAGCGCGGTCGCCCAGACGGGCCAACGGCGCCCGAGCACCACGCCGGCCACCACGCTCAGGCTGCCGAACAAGGTGAACTGGTCGATGCCCCCCGGCGTGGACCACGAGGACCCGCCGTCGAACGACGAGTAGTCGGTGATGCGCGGCGTGATCAGGATGAACACCGCGACGACCGTCGCCGCCGCGACGGACGGCACCCACTCCCGCCAACGGGACCGCGCGTCGGGGCGGGTGGGTGTCGTCATGGCGTCATCGTGGCCTGCGCGCCCGCCGCGATGCCTCAGCCGCGCGACGGAGATCGGCCTCCTCCCCCGGTCGGCCCTGCCAGCAGCGCCGCGGGGCTCGTGCAGGACTCCTGAGCGCTCCGGGCGGGGCGGGCGGAGGATGGATCCGCCCGTTCACACCCCGGAGGTCTCCCATGCCCACCGTCCTGATCACCGGCACCTCGACCGGCATCGGCCTGGAGACCGCGCTCGCCGCCGCCGACGAGGGGTGGACGACCGTCGCGACGATGCGGGACCTGTCCAAGGCAGGGGCGCTCCGCGAGCGCGGCGGGGGGTTCCCGCTCGACGTCCGGCAGCTCGACGTGACCGACCACGCCGCCATCGACGCGGTGGTGGCGGGCGTCGTCGCCGACCACGGCTCGCTCGACGCGGTGATCAACAACGCCGGGGCCGGTCAGGTGGGCACCGCCGAGACCCTGGGCATGGACGCGTTCCGGTCGTGCATGGAGCTCAACTACTTCGGGGTCGTCGCGCTCACGCAGGCGTCGCTGCCGCACCTGCGCGCGTCCGGCGGGCGGCTCATCACGATCAGCTCGGTCGGCGGCGTCGTCGGCCAGCCGTTCAACGAGGCGTACTGCGCCGCCAAGTTCGCGGTCGAGGGGTTCCTGGAGAGCCTCGCGCCCGTCGCGGCCGCGCTCGGGGTGCCGGTCGTCATCGTCGAGCCGGGGGCGGTGGCCAGCGAGTTCGTCGCCAACGTCGGACGCCCGTCCGGGACCGACACCGTCTACGGGCCCCTGCTGGAGGCGTACCTGGAACGGACCGCGGGCGCGTTCGCCAACGCCCAGTCCGCCGCCGACGTCGCGGCCATCCTGGTGGAGCTGCTGGTCGAGGAGGACCCGCCGGTCCGCGTCCAGACGAGCGCGACCGCGCGGGCGTTCGCGGGGGTCAAGCTGGCCGACCTGGACGGGTCCGCGGTGCAGGCGATGACACGCGGATGGATCGCCGCTGGCGCATGATGGGGGCAGCCACCCGCACGTTCCCGAGGAGTTCCCTGTGTCCCTGACCGTCCCCGCCCTGCTCACCCCCTCCGCCGGCGCCCCGTTCGAGCGCGGCACCGTCGAGCGTCGCGAGCTGGGCGAGCACGACGTGCTCATCGACATCGCGTACGCGGGCATCTGCCACTCCGACATCCACCAGGCGCGCAACGAGTGGTTCGTCGGCACCTTCCCGATGGTCCCCGGGCACGAGATCGCCGGCGTCATCTCCGCCGTCGGGTCGGGCGTCACCAAGCACGCGGTCGGCGACCGCGCGGGCGTCGGCTGCTTCGTCGACTCCTGCCGCGAGTGCGAGATGTGCCTGGCGGGCGAGGAGCAGTTCTGCCTGAAGGGCAACGTCGGCACCTACAACTCCAAGGCCTACGACGGCACCCCCACCTACGGCGGCTACTCGACGCAGATCGTGGTCGACGAGAGCTACGCGCTGCGCATCCCCGACGGGATCTCGCTGGACGTCGCCGCCCCGCTGCTCTGCGCGGGGATCACCCTCTACTCGCCCCTGAAGCACTGGGGTGCCGGGCCGGGCACGAAGGTCGCGATCGTCGGCATGGGCGGTCTCGGGCACATGGGCGTGCAGCTGGCCCACGCGCTCGGCGCCGAGGTCACCGTGCTCAGCCAGTCGCTGTCCAAGCAGGCGGACGGCCTCGCGCTGGGCGCCGACCACTACTACGCGACGAGCGACCGCAAGACGTTCCGGGACCTGCGCCGGTCGTTCGACCTGATCATCAGCACCGTCGGCGCGGACATCGACGTCGACGCGTACCTGTCGCTCCTGCGGTTCGAGGGGTCGCTGGTGTTCGTCGGGCTGCCCGAGAACAAGCAGTCGTTCCGTGTCTTCTCGCTCACCGCGGCCCGTCGGAACCTGTCCGGCTCCAACATCGGCGGCATCCGCGAGACCCAGGAGATGCTCGACTTCTGCGCGGAGCACGGGATCGGCTCGGTCGTCGAGACCATCACCGCCGACGACGTCGACAAGGCCTACGAGCGCGTGGTGAGCAGCGACGTCCGCTACCGGTTCGTCATCGACACGTCCACGATCCCGGCCAACTGACCGGCGCCGGTTGCGGCTGCCGATCTCGTCGGAGAGTGACGATCTCCGGTGCCCGGCCGTCAGGCTCGTAGGCCCAGGGTTGCGACCACCTCGCGCACCAGCACCTCGTAGTACGCGTCGGCCGGGCTGACCAGCGGGCGGAGCTGGCCGAAGACCTCCATGACCGTGAGCCCGTGGACGCGGACGAACGCGTCGACGGCCAGCGCGATCGCGGGGGCGGGCAGCGGGTAGGACTGCCGGGCGGCCAGGGCGTCGAACCCCGCGGCGGTGCCGTCGTCGAGGGTCGCCGCCCGCGCGGTCAGCACGTCCTCGTCGACCAGACCGCGCTCGTGGGCGGTCGCGAAGAGCGCCATGATCCGGCTGCCCGGACGGACGGCGACTGCGATGGTGCGACCCGCGGGTGCGTGGTAGCCGGGCACGGGGGCGCCGAACGCGAGACCGAACTGCGCCGGGTGCGCGACGGACCAGGCCCGGTAGGCGCGCAGCCCGGCGGTCACGGCGGCGGCGATGTCGTCGGAGTCGTGGGCTAGCGCCGCGTCGACGGCGGCGTCGACCGCGTCGGCGTGCTCCGTGAACGCCTCGACCAGGAGCTCGGTGAGCAGGTCGTCGCGGCTGGCGACATACCGGTAGAGCGCCGACACGGCGATGTCGAGGTCGCGGGCCACCGCGCGGAGCGTGACCCCCTCGACGCCGGCCTGCTCGAGGTGGGTGCGGGCGGAGCGCAGGATCGCGTCGGTCGTCTCCTGACGACGTCGCTCGCGCACGGTGGCAGCCATCCGCGAAGCATAAACGAGAACACTGTTCTTGACTTGACGGACGACTCGCGAGAACACTGTTCGCACAAGAGAGAACAGTGTTCTCGTTTCGTCCCCTCAGGAGCCTCCCATGGTCAGCGACCGCCGCACCGCCGCCTTCTCCCTCATCGCCTCCGGCACCCTCGCCCTCGTCGCCAGCGTCGGCCTGAGCGTGCAGTTCGGCTGGCCCGACATCCTCGACGCCCCAGCCGCCGAGGTCCTGCCCGCGTTCGCTGAGATCGCCGGGACCGTCCAGACCCTCTTCCTGCTCCAGCTGGCCGGCAGCCTCGTGCTCATCCCCGGCGTCATCGCGCTCCACCTGCTGCTCGCCCGCAGCCGCGGCACCGACGCCGCGCTCCTCACCGTCACGGCGTTCGGCGTCCTCGCCCCGGTCATCCAGAGCCTCGGCTGGATCCGCTGGCCGCTCGTCGTGCCCGGCCTGGCCGAGCGGTACCTCGACCCGTCCGCCTCCGCCGCGGCCACGGAGGCCACCGCCGCGACCTACGAGCTGATCAACGCCTATGCCGGCGGGGCGCTCGGCGAGAACCTCGGCTGGCTGCTGCAGGGGGTCTGGGCCGTGGGGCTCGGGATCCTCGCCTGGCGCGCGGCCGACGTCGCCCCCTCCTGGCTGCGCCGGACGCTCGCGGTCGTCGCGGTCGCGTGGACCGTCTCCCTGGTCCCCGCCGGCTGGCTGGCCTCCGACCCGCTGACCGCGATCGGTTCGTCGATCTACTCCGTCTGGTACCTGGTCCTGCTGGTGCTCGGCGTCACGCTGCTGCGCCACCGGGCGGACGAGCCGGCGTCCGTCCCTGCGTGATCGCGCCGCGCTGTCTACGGTGGCCACGTGGATCCCATCCAGGCCGTCGCCCCGCCGCTGACCGGGCGGGTGATCCTGTCGCAGGACTGGTTGCGGGCGAGCTTCCTGCACTGGCGGGTGGCGTCCGACGCCGTGGCGCCGCTGCTGCCCCCGGGAACGCGTCCCGACGAGTGCGACGGGTCCTCGTGGGTGGGCCTCATCGCGTTCCAGATGGCCCGGTTCACCCTCGTCCCCGGGCCTGCGCTGCCGTACATCGGCGACTTCCCCGAGATCAACGTCCGGCTCTACACGGTCGACGACGAGGGCCGGCGCGGGGTGCTGTTCCGGTCGCTCGAGGCGTCGCGGGTGCTCACGGTGCTGGGCGCGCGGACGGTCATGAACGTGCCGTACGAGTGGGCGCGGATGTCGATCCGGCGTTCCTGCGACGCGATCGACTACCGGTCGACCCGGCTGACCGGCGCGCGGCCGTCGTCGCGGATCGTGGTGCGCCCCTCGGCCGAGACGGTCACCGACGACCCGCTCGCCGACTTCCTCACCGCCCGCTGGGGCATGCACACCGTGCTGCGGGGACGGACGCGGTTCGTGCCCAACGAGCACGAGCCCTGGCCGCTGCGCCGCGCGACGCTGGTGTCGCTGGACGACGAGCTGGTGGCCGCCGGCGGGCTGCCGGGCGTGACGGACCGCCCACCCGACTCGGTGCTCTACTCCCCGGGCGTGCACGCCCGGTTCGCGATGCCGCTCGCCTGAACCCTCGCCCGCGGGCCTCCGAGTCCGGCAGGGTAGGCCCGTGATCCGACGCCTCGGTCTGCGGACCTCCGACGAGGGGCACCGAGTCACGACGTTCGAGCTCTTCTTCGACCTGGTGTACGTCTTCGCGTTCACGCAGGTCAGCCACCTGATGGCGGAGACCCACTCCGGGCTCGGCGTGCTCCAGGCCTTGATCGTGCTCGGCCTGCTCTGGTGGACGTGGACGTCGTACAGCTGGCTCGCCAACCAGTCCCCCGCGGACCAGGGCGTCCTCCGCGTGGGGATGGCGGTCGCGATGGCCGCGATCTTCGTCGCCACCCTGGCCGTCCCGGAGTCGTTCGAGGACCTCCCCGGCGGGCTGGACGGGCCGCTCGTGCTCGTCGTCGCGTACGCCGTCGTGCGCGTGGTCCACACCTCGCTGTACCTCGTCGCGGGCGCAGGCGACCGGGCTCTGCAGCGGCAGGTGCTGCTGACGCAGTTCGTCGCGATGCTGCCGTCGATCGTCCTGCTGGTGGTCGGCGCGCTCGTCGGTCAGCCCGCGCAGACCTGGATCTGGCTCGGCGCCCTGGTCTGGGACGTGGGGCTGACGCTCCTGACGGGCTGGGGCGGTGACTGGAGGCTGCACTCGCCCTCGCACTGGGCCGAGCGGTACGGCCTGGTCGTCATCCTGGCGCTGGGCGAGTCGGTCGTCGCGATCGGAGTGGGTGCCTCGCGCCTGCCGATCGGCGCACCCGTGATCGCCGGCGCCGCCCTGTGCATCGCGCTCGCGCTCGTCCTGTGGTGGGTCTACTTCCTACGGTCCGCCGACGGCCCCGAGCACGCCCTCGCGCGGCTCGACGGGGTCCCTCGTGCCGAGTACGCGACGCTCGCGTACACCTACCTGCACTACGTGCTGATCGCGGGCGTGGTCGTCGCGGCCCTCGGGGTCGAGGTGGCGATGGCGGACGTGGGGTCGCCCGAGGCGTTCGGCACGTTCGGGGCAGCGGCGCTCGCGGGCGGGGTCGCCACGTACCTCGTCGGGACCGCCGTGTTCCTGCGCTCCGCCGGGTCGCGCTGGCCCGTCGCCCGGCTGGTCGGCGCCGCGCTAACCCTCGCCCTTGTCCCGCTGCTCGCGGCCGTCCCCGCGCTCGGCGCGCTGGCCGTCGTGACCGTCGTCGGGTTCGGGTGGGCGGCCGCGGAGCTCCGGACGCCGGCCGGCGCGCGGTCGTCGTGACGCGACGAGGCACCCCCGCCATCGCGGGGGTGCCTCGTCGGGATGCGGAGGTCAGTCCTCCGGGGTGGGCGTCGGCGTCGCCTCGCCGGCCAGGATCAGGTACAGGTCCCGGCGGGCGCGGTCGAGGACCTCGAGCGCCGTGGTCGCCTGCTGGTCCGTGCCGGTACGGGCGACCTGGTGGGCCGCCGCGCCGAGCGCCTCGAGGGCACCGCGCAGCGCGCGACCCGGAGAAGCGGGCCGGTTCGCGGCGTCCTCCCACGGGCTGCCGAGCTGCTCGGCGTTCTCGGTGACGTAGGTGCCACCGGCCTCGGTGAGGGTGGCCATCTTGCGGCCGGACTCGGCGGTGATCGCCACCAGGCCCTCGTCCTCGAGCAGGTTGAGCGCGGGGTAGATGGCGCCCGGGCTGGGTCGCCACGTGCCGCCCGACCGCTCGCCGATCTGCTGGATCAGCTGGTAGCCGTGCATGGGCTCCTCGGCCAGGAGCAGCAGGATCGCGGCGCGGATGTCACCGCGCCCGGCGCGACGGCCGGGGCCGCGGCCACCGGGTCCGCCGAAGCCGCGCGGCCCGCCGGGGCCGAAGCCGGGACCTCCGAAGCCGGGTCCCCCGAAGCCGCGGCCGCGGTGCTCGTGGAGCTCGTGCGGGAAGGCGCCGCGGGGTCCGCCACGCCGAGGGTCGAAGCCCTCCTCGTAGGGGGCCTCGGGGAAGTCGCCACGGCGGCGACGGTTGCGGCCGCGCGAGGCGGTCGGGTCGGTGGTGTCGAACGAGGGGCCGGCGAAGCGGCCGTCGGAGTGGGAGTGAGGGTGTCGCATGGGATGTCTCCTTGAGGATGTGGTCCGCGGGGCCGAGGTGGCCCTGTCGCGGATCCGGGAGGTCTCGCGATCTCGACCGGATGACTCAAAGATATATCGTCGATAGATCTTTGACAACCCCTAGCGATACATCGCCCTCAGAGCCACCGTGGGACTCTGTCGATCGCACCCGCCGGCGCGCGTCATGCGCACGACCGACGACGAGAGGACGACCATGACCACCGAGTACATCGTGGCGCTGTACGGCGACCAGACGGTCTGGCACGGCGACGACGCACCCGACCGCGTGCCGGGGTACCGGGTGCACGAGACCTTCGGGAAGGCCTGCGCGGAGGCCGGGCACGAGATCCGCGACAGCGCCGAGCTCCATCACTCCGTGTCGCGCGTCGTGCGGCTGAGGGACGGCAGGGTGTCGGTGACCGACGGGCCGTTCGCCGAGCCGACGGAGGTTCTCGCGGGCATCTACCGGATCGCGACCGACGACGCCGAGGGCTTGGCCGCGCTCGTCGGCGAGCTCATCAGGGGCACCGGCGAGGTCGCCGAGATCCGCGAGTCGCTCGCTCCCCCGGACGGGTTCTGACTCAGCCGAGCGTCGTCTGCGCCAGCTGGACCAGGTTGCCGCAGGTGTCGTCCAGCGTCGCGACGATGACCGGCCCCATGTCCGTCGGCGGCTGCACGAACCGCACGCCGAGCGCCGTGAGCCGCTCGTACTCGGCGGCGAGGTCGTCCACCCCGAACGACGCGGCCGGGATCCCGTCCTCCACCAGCGCCGCCTTGTACGGGCCGACCGCGGGGTGGCTGCTGGGCTCGAGGAGCAGCTCGACGCCGTCCGGGGCGGCCGGGGACACCACGGTCAGCCAGCGGTCCTCGCCGCCGAGCGGGATGTCGTTCTTGGGCACGAAGCCGAGCACGCCCGTGTAGAAGTCCAGGGCCTTGCGCTGGTCGTCGACGAACACGCTGGTCACGGTGAGATGGATCATGAGGGCTCTCCTTCGTCGGGGGCGGGCCAGCGCGCGGTGATCTCGCGCAGGGGCCTGGTGTCGAGGTGGTGGAACTTGTAGCGGCCCTCCCGGCGGACCGTGACGAGCCCGGCCTCCTGGAGCACGTCGAGATGCTGCGAGACGGCCTGGCGCGTGGACCCGAGCCCGTGCCGCATGGTCAGCCGGGTGCAGAGCTCGAACAGGGACTGCCCGTCGCGCTCCTGGAGCTCGTCGAGGATCGCGCGGCGCGTGGCGTCGGCAAGGGCCTTGTAGATGTCGGCTGCCACGCCTCTTGTATAGGCAAGCATCCACTTGCCTGTCAAGACCTGTCGATTTTCAGAACCCTCGCGCGTCATCACCCCGACCGGCACAGTGGACGCATGAGGGAGACGACGACATGACCGACCGGTGGACAGTGCTGCTGTGGGGCGACGAGGCGTTCTGGGAGAACGCGTCCCCCGAGGTCCGCGACCGCATCATGGCCGAGCACCAGGCGTACTCGGACGCGTGCGACGAGCGCGGCTACAAGATCCTGGGCGGCGAGGAGCTCGGCTTCTCCAAGAACGCGGTGACGGTCCGCGCGTCGGAGGGCAGGCTGGAGGTCACCGACGGCCCGTTCGTCGAGCTCGCCGAGCACCTCGGCGGCTACTACGTCATCGAGACCGATGACGTGCAGGGTCTCGCGCGGCTTACCGGCGAGCTGCTGCTCACCGACGGCGGCGGCGCCGAGCTGCGTCCCGTGATCGTGCACGAGTCATGAGCACGCAGACGTTCCTCCTCCTGATGTACGCGGCCGAGGGGGACTGGGCCGCGGCCGACGAGGCGACGAGGGCCGAGTACTACCGGCAGCACGGCGAGTACGACGAGCGGGCCGCCGAGTTCGGCGTGACGTTCCTGGCCGGCGAGGCGCTCCAGTCCGTCACGACCGCCGTCACCCTGCGCCGGGCGGGCGAGGACGCGGAGATCACCGACGGCCCGTTCGCGGAGACCGCCGAACAGCTGGGTGGCTTCTACCTGGTCACCGCGCCGGACCGCGAGTCGGTGCTGAAGCACGCCCTGCTGCTGCCCGAGTACACGATCGAGGTCCGCGAGATCATGCAGATGTAGATCTGTCGATCCCCCCGCCGCCCGCGCGTCATCGGGGCAGCGGGACGCACCAGGCGTCCTCCCACCTCCTAGGAGATGACATGGCCGAGTTCACCGTGGTGCTCCACCGCGACGACGCGCACGACGCCCAGCTGACCGACGAGGAACGCGATCGCGCGTGGGCCGCCCACCTCGGGTTCCAGCAGCACTGCGCCGAGCGGGGCTGGGAGATCGTCACGACGCGCGCCCTCGGAGCCGCCTCCCGGGGTCGGTCGCTGCGGTCCGACGGCCGCGCCGGGGTGGTCGTCACCGACGGCCCCTACGCCGAGACGGCGGAGCAGGTGGCGGGGTTCTACCTCGTGGCCCGCACCTCGCTGGACGCTCTCACCGAGGCGGTCAGCGCGCTGGTGCTCAACGGCGAGTCCGTCGAGATCAGGCCGACCGTGCGGTTCGTCGACGGCGTCCCCGTGGACGGCGTCGACGCCGTCTCTGCCTCGTGAGGTTCGTCGTCCTCGCGTTCGGGTCCGCCGAGCTGCCCGCCGGCATCACACTGGGCTCCGTGGACACGGCGACGTCGGTGCAGGACCGCACCCTGCGGGACGGCGCGTTCGAGGGCCCGACGTCGGCGCTGACCGGGATCCAGGTGCTCGACGCGCCGGACCTGGACGTGGTGCTCGAGTCCCTGCCCACGACCGGAACGTTCGAGGTGCGACCCGCTTGGTGACCCCTGCTGACACCGCCCTCGCCGACGCCTGGCGGGACCACTGGTCCCGGCTGATCGGCCTGCTCATCGGCCAGTTCGCGCGGCCCGACCTGGCGGAGGACGCCGTCTCCGACGCGTTCGAGTCGGCCGCGCGGCACTGGCCGGTGGACGGGGTGCCGACGAACACCGGCGCGTGGCTGCTCACGGCCGCGCGCCGCCGAGTCCTCGACCGCCTGCGCTCGGAGGCGGTGCAGCGACGGAAGGAACCCTTGATGGTGGTCGACGACGAGATGCGCGCCGCCGCCGCGGCCGCCGTCGACCCCGGTGCCCACGTGGCCGACGAGCAGCTCCGGCTGATCTTCGCCTGCTGCCACCCCGCGATCGCACCCGACGACCGCGTCGCCCTGACCCTGCGGTTCGTCGTCGGCCTCACCACCACCGAGATCGGCCGGCTCCTGCTCGTCCAGGAGTCCACCATGGCCGCGCGGCTGACCCGCGCGAAGAAGCGGCTCGCGTCCTCCGGCATCCCCTTCGCGACACCCGCTGCCGCCCGGCTGGACGAACGCCTGGACGTCGTCGCGACCGTCGTCTACCTGGCCTTCACGTCCGGGTACCACCCCGGCGAGGGCGCGGTCCCGCTGCGGGTCGACCTCGGCGACGAGGCGATCCGGCTGCTGCGCGTGCTCGACGACCTGCTGCCCGGACGCGCTGTCGTCCGCGCGCTGCTCGCGCTGCTGCTCCTGCAGCACTCCCGCCGCGACACCCGCCTGGACGCCGCGGGTGCGCTGGTCCTGCTCCCCGACCAGGACCGCTCCCGCTGGCACCGCGACGAGATCACCGAGGGCGTCGCCCTGCTGGAGTCGCTGGCCACCCGTGATGCCGGCTCGACCGCTCCGACGGCCGACCCGACCGCGCCCGGCCACCAGACCCGGCTCGCGAACGAGTACCGCCTCCAGGCCCTCATCGCCGCCGAGCACGCGACGGCCCCCACGTCCGCGGACACCCGCTGGTCCGTCATCGCCGACCTCTACGCCCAGCTCGAGGCCCTCACCGGCTCGCCCGTCGTCCGCCTGGCCCGCGCGGTCGCGGTCTCGGAGGCGTCGGGCCCCGAGGCCGGCCTGCAGCTGCTGGAGGGCCTCGACGACGCCCTCCCCCGCCACCACCGGGTCCCCGCGGTCCGCGCCGAGCTCCTGGCCCGCGCCGGCCACCACTCCGCCGCCGCCGACGCCTACCGCGCAGCCCTGACCCTGGTCACCAACCCCACAGAACGCACCTACCTCCAGTCCCGCCTGACATCCCTGGACCCCTGACCCCTGACCCCCGTCGGCGCTCGAGAACGGCAGTACCTCGCGAGAACGGCACTATGAAGTGCCGTTCTCGCGAGATGGTGACGTTCTCGCGGCGCTCGTCGAGGCGTCCACAAGCCCCGCAGTGGCGCACACGATCCACCGACAAGGAGTGCGACCCTCCGCCGGCCCGCCGATGCACCGAGTCTCGATCGATGCCTCGTCGCCCGGGATCCTCGCCAACGAACGCAGCCCCGCTCCTACTCCCTACGGTCCATCTGGCTCACGACGTCCCCGGTCACGTGCCGGCCCTGATGGTGTCCGCGGACGAGTGGCGACGCCTGGGCCGTGGCATCTACGTCCCGACACGCGATGGAACCGTCAGGCGCCGTGACGACGCCTTGGCACTCATCGCTGGAGTGCACGCGCAGACGTCCGTCGACCACTGCTTCAGCCACGCCTCGGCCGCGCTGCTGCACGGTCTTCCCCTCTGGCTGCTGGACACGACGACGCACCTCTACCAGCGCTCGTCACCGAGCGGTCGACGCCGGCGCGACGTCGTGCGCCATGTTCCTATGCCGCCGGCGGAGGACAGGGTCGTCGTCCTGGGCTCCGTGCCCGCTACTTCCGTCACCCGTACGGTCTGGGACAGCGTGTCGACGATGCGGCCCCTGGGTGGGCTCGTGGTTGCCGACGGCGCACTCCACCGAGGGCTCGATCTCGCTGAGTTGCACGAGAAGGCTGCGGCCGCGATCGGTCGCCGGGGAGTCGCGCGCGCACGGGCCGTGCTGGAGCTCGCCGACGGTGGCGCCGAGTCGCCCTGGGAGAGCGCGAGCCGGTATGCGCTCCTCCGAGCGGGGTTCCCCGTCCCGCAGACGCAGATCCCCGTCGAGACGCGCCTCGGGACGTTCTGGGCGGACCTCGGGTGGGAGGAGTGGCGGGTGCTCGTCGAGTACGACGGACGGACGAAGTACCTCGAGCGAGGCGCGGAGGAGCTCGTGCGTGAGAAGCGGCGCCACGACGCCGTGCTCGAGGCAGGTTGGAGGGTGGTCCGAGTGACCCGCGAGGACTTCCGACTACCGGGTTCGATCGCTGCGCGCGTCGCCCCGCTCCTCCCGCACGCGGTGACGGAGCGGCTGCGTCCCCGCCCCGCTCTCGCCTGATCGGCTGCTCGATAACGTGCGTCTCGCGCGAGAACGTGCCGTCAAACTGCCGTTCTCGATGGGAAGGCACGTTCTCGCTGGCGAGTGCTGGCGGCGGGCGGGCTACAGGCCCGGCCGCGCAGGCGTGCGCCCTCAGCTCAGCAGCAGCAGGACCAGCAGGGTGACGTTCAGGGCGACCACCAGCGTGACCACCAGCAGCAGGGTCGCGTGGAGCCAGGGGCCGTTGCGGTGCTCGCCCATGACGGCGCGGGACCGGGTCAGGGCGACCAGGGGGATGACCGCGAACGGGATGCCGAAGCTGAGCACCACCTGCGACAGGACCAGGGTCCAGGTGGCGTCGGCGCCGAGGGCCAGGAGCACGATCGCGGGGATCAGGGTGACCACGCGGCGGACCAGCAGGGGGATGCGGCGGTGGATCAGCCCCTCCATGATCGTCGCGCCCGCGTAGGCGCCGACCGAGGTGGAGGCCAGGCCCGACGCCAGCAGGCCGATGGCGAACGCGATGCCGATGCCGATGCCCAGCGCGGCGACGATGGCGTCGTAGGCGCCGGGGATCGAGTCGGTGCCGGGGACGCCGCGCAGCCCGGACGCGGCGAGCAGCAGCAGGCCGATGTTCACGATGCCGGCGACCACCAGCGCGGCGCCGACGTCCCAGCGGGTCGAGCGCAGCAGCCCGTGCAGCGCGGACCCGGAGGCGCGGCCGTGCCGGTCGCGGACCAGGGCCGAGTGCACGTAGATCGCGTGCGGCATGACCGTGGCGCCGAGCATCGAGGCGGCGAGCAGGACCGAGTCGGTGCCGTCGAACCGAGGCACCAGACCGGAGAGAATGCCTCTCGCGGACGGGGGCGAGACGAACAGCCCCGCCAGGAACCCGATGCTGATGACGGCGAGCAGCGCCACGATGACGTACTCGAAGCGCCGCTGCCCGTACCGGTTCTGGGTGGCCAGCAGCAGCATGGACACGACGCCGACGATCAGCCCGCCGAGCGGGAGCGGGACGCCGAACAGCAGGTTCAGGGCGATCGCGCCGCCGACCACCTCGGCGATGTCGGTGGCCGCCGCGACCACCTCGGCCTGCGCCCAGAACGCCAGGCGCGGCCCCCGCCGCATCCGCTGCCCGAGCACCCCCGGCAGGGAGTTCCCGGTGACGAGCCCGAGCTTCGCGGACTGGTACTGGACCAGCACGGCCATCGCGTTCGCCACGACGAGCACCCACAGGAGCAGGTAGCCGTACCGCGCGCCGGCGGTGAGGTTGGCGGCGACGTTGCCCGGGTCGACGTACGCGATCGCGGCGACGAACGCCGGTCCGAGCAGCAGCGGGGTACGACGACGCCGTGGCGTCCCGACCTGGACGGCGTCGTCCGTCGCGCTGCTGACCATGCCCCACCCCGGAAAGTTCGGCCTACCGAACTCATGCTAGCGGACGCACGGAAACTTACGCGGCCGTCGGGACCTCGCGCTCCCATCCGTCGGCGGTGGGCCGGAAGCCGACGCGCTCCAGGTACGCCTTCGCCTCGGTCGCGGGCGAGCCGCCCACCACCAGGCGACGGAACCCGTGCGCGGCGAACACCCCACTGTCCCGGTACACGAACTCCCCGGGCGTGAAGTCCCGGTACCGGGGCGTCACGTAGTCGAGGTCCACGCGGCCGACCCCGTCGCCGGCCGACCGGACCACCACCGCACCCACTAGCTCGTCGCCGCGGACCACGACGAACGACGCCGACGGCGCCGGATCGGTGGCGGTGAAGGACGGGTGGAACCGGGCGATGTCCGTGGAGTGCGACACGAGCAGGTGCTGGAGGACGGCGTCGTCGGACGGCACCTCGAGGACCCCGTACACCAGGGCGTCGTGGCGTTCGCGCTGGAGCCGGACCAGCCAGTAGACGTCGATGATCGCGATGACGCCGTTCATCACCGCGAACGGCCAGATCTCGATCACCACGTTGTACGCCGTGGCGATCACCGCGCCCACGAGGTTGATCACCCGGAAGCGCAGCACCCTGGCCTGCGTGAGCGAGATGATGACGAGCAACGAGCCGATCCAGCCGACGATCTCCCACCACACCATCCGGCGAGCGTAGCGACGTCGTCGAAAAGGTCTCGCCAGCACCGTGCCGACGGGCGGATCGTGGACGACATGACGACGACGTGGTCGATCCGAGAGGTGCCGGTGTCCCAGACGACGGACGCGCCCGAGGCGTGGCTGCTGCACGGCTACACGGGCGCGATGAACGACTGCCTGCTGGCCGCGTGGGGCCACCGGGACTTCGAGCGCACCGCCACCGAGATCCTGGGATCGATGCACGACCAGACGTACGAGAGCAAGCCGCGCCTGGTCGCGGTGGCCGACGACGCGCACGATGCCCCGGACCCCGACCGCGTGCTGGGCTACGCGATGATCAACCTCCCGCTGCAGGACAACACGCACACGGGCCACGTGGAGGTGGGCGTTCGGCCGCCCTACCGCCGCCAGGGTGTGGGGTCGGCTCTCTTCGACGCCGGCCTGGCGCTGGTCCGCGACGCCGGCCGCTCGCAGGTCACGGCCTCCACCGACCAGCACACCGAGCCGCCCGAGGGCCCCGGCACGCTCGCCGCCACGACAGGTGCCGGGCGCGTGGCGGTCGACGAGGACGGGCCGCGGTTCCTGCTGGCGCGCGGGTTCGCCCTGGAGCAGGTGGACCGGTACTCGGTGTTCGACCTGCCCTTCGACCCGGAGCTCATCGCGAAGCACCATGCCGAGGCGGAGGCGCACGCCGGACCCGACTACCGCCTGGTGACCTGGCAGAGCCACGTGCCCGAGGAGTGGGTCGACGAGTACGCGCTGCTGAACACCCGGATGAGCACGGATGCCCCGCTGGGCGGCCTCGACCTCGAGGAGGACGTGTGGGAAGCCGAGCGGATCCGCACGTACGAGAAGCAGTACGAGGAGCGCGGGCTGCCGCTGCTGGTGCTCGCCGCCGAGCACGTCCCGACGCACACGCTCGCGGCGTTCACCTGCTTCATGCCGATCCCCAACAGCGACGAGTTCGTGCACCAGACGGACACGCTCGTGCTCAAGGAGCACCGCGGCAAGCGGCTCGGCATGCTGGTCAAGACGGCCAACCTCCAGCGCCTCGCCGCCGAGCGGCCCGCGGTGCGGCGCGTCGGGACGTGGAACGCCGAGGAGAACTCCTACATGCTCGCCATCAACGTGGCGCTCGGGTTCCGGCCCGCCGGCGGCTCCGGGGAGTGGCAGCTCAAGCTGAGCTGACGTGGGCGGTGCCGGTCTGGAAGTGCGGCACGGACTGCTGCCACCAGCCGGACCAGCGGTGCTCGACCTCGGCAAGGGTGGCGTCGTCGATCCCGTAGGTGGACAGGATGGCGTCGACGGTGCCGTACGGCGGGGCGATCCCGGCGGGCGTCTCCATGACCACCAGGAACGACTCGGTGATCCCGTGCAGCCGCAGGCCGAACTGGAGCGGCGTCCGGTAGATCAGGGTGCCGCCGAGCAGGGTGCCGTCCGGGCGCCGGGCCTGCACGTGCCCGCCGACGGGCACCCCGTGGATCCCCATCAGGCCGGCCCGGTCGAGCAGCCGGTCGCCCCGCGGCCCGGCGGTGAGCCCGAACACGCTCAGGGTCCGCCGGTCCTGGTCGGGGTGGATGCTGAGCGCGAACTGGAGCTGGTGGGCGTACGCGATCCAGCCCTCGTCGGTCTCGTCGCGCACCCCGTCGAAGACGGCCAGGCCCTGGTGGCTGCGTCGGGTGACGGTCAGGTGGGTGTGGTGGGGCTCGTGCACGGCCGAGCGCAGCGTGAGCTTGTCGTGGTGCGGCAGGGACAGGGAGTGGATCGTCTCGTCGCCGACGACGTCCTGGGACTCGACGGCACCGTCGACGAACACCTGCCGGATCTCGGCGTCGAGCCCCGGGTGGTCCCACCCGTACCAGCGGCGTACCAGCGCGGGATCCCGCAGGTAGGACCAGACCGTCCCCAGCGGCACGGGGACGTCCACCGACACGACCTCACGGAGCTCCAGCGTCATCGCCATCACCTCGGTGCTCGCCAACACTCGGACACTCCGACCGTAGCCCGACGCGACCACAACCGCGATCAGTCGTCGAGGACCGCCATCGCATCCGGCTCGACGCCCAGCTCCACGACGTCCCCGGCCGACCACCGCCCGCCGACCGGCCCCAGCGCGGTGACCACGCCGATGCCGTCGACCTCGACCCGGACCTCCGACCGGCCGCGCCGCGACGAGACGCCGCGCACCGTGCCCTTGGCCACGCCGGACCGTCCGACGACGAACGCGCCCTCCGCCAGCGCCAGCGTCGCGGACGACGGCGGGGCACCGATGGCCTCGCGCAGCGGCGCGGCGGCCGGGCTGTCCAGCGGGACGAACGCCTCGTAGCCGAGGAACGACGCCACCTCGCGCGACGCCGGTCGGCTCCAGAGGTCCGCGGGCGCGTCGACCTGGAGCAGCGTCCCGGCCGACATCACGGCCACCCGGTCGGCGACCGAGAAGGCCTCGTCCTGGTCGTGCGTGACGAACACCGCGGTGGTGCCGGTGGCGACGAGGGCCGCGCGCAGGTCGACGGCGAGGCGCTCGCGCAGGGCTCGGTCGAGCGCGGAGAGCGGCTCGTCGAGCAGAAGCAGCCGCGGGGCGGGCGCGAGGGCGCGGGCCAGGGCGACGCGCTGACGTTCGCCCCCCGAGAGCGTCGCCACGGCACGGTCCTCGTAGCCGCCCAGCCCCACCAGCTCGAGCAGCGGCGCGACGGACGACCCGCGCGGCAGGCCGTAGGCGACGTTCCCGCCGACGGACCGGTGCGCGAAGAGCTGGCCGTCCTGGAACATCAGCCCGAAGCCGCGTCGGTGCACGGGCACGCCCGCGACGGAGACCCCGTCCCACTCGACCGTGCCGGCGGCCAGCGGCTCCAGGCCCGCGACCGCGCGCAGCAGGGAGGACTTGCCGCAGCCCGACGGACCGAGCAGGGCGACGACCGAGCCCGGCGCGACGGTCAGGGAGACGCCGTCGACCGCGGTCGTCGGGCCGTAGCGGACGACGACGCCCTGCAGCGACAGACCGTTCACCACTCACCCCCCGAGCCGGGGGCGCGCAGTCGTTCGCAGGCCGCGACGATCCCGGCGGTCAGCAGCGCCAGGACCACGGACGCGGCCAGCGCCATGCCGTAGCTGTCCGGACCCGGCCGCCCGATCAGCCGGAAGATCACCACCGGCAGCGTGGGCCTGTCCGGGCGGGCGAGGAACGACGTGGCGCCGAACTCCCCGAGCGACGCGGCGAACGCGAACCCGACCGCCAGGCCGAGCGACCGGGTGGCGATCGACAGGTCGACGGTCCGCAGCACCCGACCGGGCGCGGCGCCCAGGGTGGCGGCCGCCTCGCGCAGCCGGGGGTCGATGGCCCGCAGCACGGGCAGGACCGTCCGCACGACGAGCGGCACGGCGACGACCGCCTGCGCGATCGGCACCAGCACCGGGCTGGTCCGCAGGTCCACCGGCAGCCCGAACGGATGGTGCATGGACAGCAGGAACCCGAACCCGACGGTCACCGCGGACACCCCGAGGGGGAGCATGAACAGCGCGTCCAGGCCGACCACCGCGCGCCGGCCGATCGCCCGGCGGGGTCGTCGGGACACCACCAGCGCCACCAGCCCCCCGACCACGAGCGCGATCACCGTGGCGTCCAGCGCGACCCGCAACGAGTTGAGGGTCGCCTGCCAGACAGTCACCGTCAGGGCGCCGCCGCTGGTGCCGAGGGCGGTGTAGTGGTCCAGTCCCCAGCCGCCGTCGGTCCGCAGCGACCGGACCACGAGGTTGACCAGCGGGAGGGCGAGCAGCAGGACGACCGCCGCCGTGACGACGGTCGCGACGAGGGTCAGGGCGTGGCCGTCGCCCGCCGGCATGCCCGCGGGCCGACGCAGCCGCAGCGGTCGCACCGACGCGTCCGGGAGGGTGAGCGCCAGGGCCCGCTCGCGCGTGGAGCGGGCGCGCGCGGCGACGGTCAGCGCCCCGGCCACCACCACCAGCTGCACGACGGAGAGCACAGCGGCCGCGCGCAGGTCGAGGAACTGCGTCGTCTGCACCCAGATCTCGGTCTCGATGGTGCCGAACTGGAGCCCGCCGAGCACCAGGACGGTGCCGAACGCGGTCGCGCAGTAGAGGAAGGTCAGGGAGGCGGCGGACGCGATCGCGGGGGTGAGCGCGGGGAGCGTCACGGTCCGGAACGCCCGCCACGGCGAGGCACCCAGCGCGCGCGCCGCCTGCTCCGCCCGGGGGTCCAGCCGCTCCCAGAGCCCGCCGACCGCGCGCACGACGACGGCGTAGTTGAAGAAGACGAGGGCCGCGACGATCGCGGCGAACGTGCCGTCCAGGTGCAGGAACCCGAGCGGCCCGCCGCTGACCAGCAGCGACCGGAACGCGACACCGACCACGACGGTCGGCAGGACGAACGGCACGGTCACGAACGCCCTGAGGATCGCACGCCCGCGGAACGTGTGCCGGTAGAGCACGTAGGCGCCGGGCACGCCGAGCGCGACCGACAGCAGGGTCCCCAAGGAAGCCTGCGCGACCGTCAGCCCGATGATCCGCCAGGTGCGCGGACGCGAGAACACGTCCGCGAACCCGCCGAGGTCCAGGTGCCCGTCGACGACGAACCCCTTCGCGATCATCTCGACCACGGGCCACGCGAAGAACAGCCCGAGGAACACCAGCGGCACCGCGACCGCCACCACCCAGAACGCGACGACGCGCGACCGTCCCGACGCCACCGCGGCGGGGGCGTCGGGACGGTCGAGCGTCAGGGTCATCACGGTCAGCCGATCACCGCGTCCGACCACTCGGTCAGCCACGCCTCGCGGTTCTCGGTGATGTCGGCGGGGTCCACCTCGAACGGGTCGGTGGCCAGCGGGGCGAACGCCGCCCACTCCACCGGGAGCGTGGCCGTCGGGCTGGACGGGTACATGTACATGGACACCGGGATGTCGTTCTGGACCTCGTCGGTGCGCAGGAAGTCGAGCAGCTGCTGCGCGCCCGTCGGGTTGGCGGCACCGGTCAGCACTCCCGCGTACTCGGTCTGCCGGAAGCAGGTGTCCAGCAGGGCCCCGGTGGTCGGCGCGGTGCCGCCCTCGGGCACCGTGTACGGCGGGGACGACGCGTACGACAGGACGATCGGGCGCGGGCCGTCGGCACCCCCGCCGGAGAAGTCGGTGTAGTAGGCGTCGGACCAGCCGTCGGCCACCTTCAGGCCGTTGGCCTTGAGCGCGGACCAGTAGTCCTGCCACCCGTCCTCGCCGAACGCGCCGACGGTCGCCAGCAGGAACGACAGCCCCGGCGACGACGTCACCGCGTTGGGCACCACGAGCAGGTCCTTGTACTCCGGCTCGGTCAGGTCCTCGAGCGTCACCGGCTCGGCCAGGCCGTGCGCGGCGAACCAGGTGTGGTCCACGTTGATGCAGACGTCGCCGTAGTCGATGGGCACGAGCGCGCCCTCGAAGACGCCGTCGGCCTCGGTGGTCGTCGGCGCGACGACGCCCTCGTCGACCGCCCGGGACGCGAACGTGTTGTCGATGCCGAACACCACGTCGCCCAGCGGCGCGTCCTTGGTGAGGACCAGCTGGTTGACCAGCGTGCCGCCGTCGCCCGGCTGGACGACCTCGACGGTCAGCCCGGTCTGCTCCTCGAAGTCCGCCAGGAGGCCGTCGGACAGGGCGAACGAGTCGTGCGTGACCAGGGTGACCGTGTCGCTGGACGCGCTGGCGCTCGGCTCGTCGGAACCGATGGCCGAGCAGCCGGCCAGTGCTGCGACGGCGACGGCCGCCGCGGCGATGCGGAGCGAGTGGGTCCTCGCCATGGGTGATGCTCCTCCTCGATAGCCAAAGGAGGGGGTCGTCGCGCTCAGCCGGGTGGCCGATCACGAGGACTGAGATTCCCGACTCCCTACGCCGGTATCAACCGGATCAGGTTCGAGGGTCTGCGGTTCTCCGCACTCTCAGCGTCCAGACCGTTGGGTCCGACGCTCCCCTGTCGTTCGCCGCAGATCCTACGCCGCCGCGGGGCAGCGGGGACGCTCGCGTCCGACTACGGTCGTGACCAGACCCATCGACCACCCCGGAGGCTCACTCGTGGACGACAAGCAGACCCAGTCCATCGTTGCCAAGCTCATCGGCACCGGCGCGGCCCTGGCCGCCGCGTTCGTGGTCCAGCAGGTGCTCGCGCAGGCGTGGAAGGCCAAGACGGGTCACAAGCCGCCGAAGGCCGACGACCAGGGCGACGCCGGGCTGTCCGAGGTCGTCGCGGCTGCCGCGCTGACCGGCGCGCTCGTCGCGATGGCTCGGGTGCTGGCCACCCGTGGGACGGCCCGGTTCACCGCGCGCGTGGACTCGAAGCCGAACCTGAACCCGACCGACTGACCCCCGTCGGGGCGGTCCGTCCGAGCCTTGCGGAGATTTAGTCTGTGCGCCTATAGTCGTTGCACGGACTAAATCGAAGGAGTCATCATGTGGACCGCTGAGCACACCGCCGAGACCTCGCTCCCCCGCCCGGTCGTCTGGGCCGCCCTGCAGGACCTGCACCGGGGCACCCTGACCTACGACGGTGCGGACACCTTCGAGCTGCACGGGCCCTTCGCCGTCGGCAGCACCGTGTCCGTCACGCCGGTCGGCCAGGACACGTTCACCTCGACGATCGTCGACCTGGTGGAGCCCGAGACGTACGCCGACCTCACCGAGTACGGCGACGTGACGCTCGTCTTCCGGCACACCCTCGTCGAGGTCGACGGCGGCACCCGGGTCACGCACCGCCTGGAGATCGGCGGCCCCGCAGGCGACGAGGTCGGCCCCGAGCTCGGCCCGCAGATCAGCGGCGACTTCGACACGTCGATGACGGCGCTCTTCGAGGCCGCCCGGTCCCGCGCGTGACCAGGTTCGCCGGCGGTCCGGCCGAGAGCCCGGGCTTCCTCCTGTGGCACGCGACCCTGCGCTGGCAGCGCGAGATGACGGCGACGCTCGCGCCGCTCGGCCTCACGCACGTGCAGTTCGTGCTGCTGGCCTGCACCTGGTGGCTGGAGAGCCACGGCGGCGCACCGCACCAGGTCGACGTCGCCGCGCAGGCGGGGACGGATCCGAAGATGACCTCGGACGTGATCGCGCGCCTCGAGGCCAAGGGCCTGGTGCGGCGCGAGGCCTCGGCGTCGGACGCGCGCGCCAAGGTGGTGACCGTGACCGACGCCGGTGCGACCCTGGCCCGCCAGGCGATCGCGGCGGTCGAGGCCACCGACGCGGCGTTCTTCGCGGGGGTCGACACCGGGTCGCTCGCGGCCCTCGCCCGGTACGGGGAACGCTAGGGGGCCAGGCTCGGGAGCGTGGTGATGCCGAACTCCCGCAGCACCCGCTTCGCCGCGTACCAGCCACCGAGGCCGTGCACGCCGGGCCCGGGCGGGGTCGACGCCGAGCACAGGTACACGCCGTCGCGTCCGGAGGAGTACGGGTCCCACCGCCGGGTCGGCCGCGCGAACAGCTGGCCGATGCTCGCTGCCCCCGCGGAGATGTCGCCGTCGACGTAGTTCTGGTTGTGCTCGCTCATCCGGGACGCCGGGGTGCACCGGGACGTGACGACGACGTCGCGGAACCCGGGCGCGTACCGCTCGATGTGCCGGGTGACCGCCTCGGTGACGTCCACGTCCGACCCGGACGGCACGTGCGCGTAGGTCCACAGCGGGCGCCGACCGTCCGCCAGCCGGGTCCCGTCCACCACCGTCGGGTCGCTGACCAGCGTCATCGGCAGGTCGGCATGCTCGCCGCGCGCCACGGCACCCTCCGCCCGGGCCATCTCGTCGCGGGTGCCCCCGACGTGCACGGTCCCCGCGAGCCCGACCTCGGGCACCGTCCACGGCACCGGACCGTCGAGCACGAAGTCGACCTTCGCGGCGGCGTCGCCGTACCGGAACGCGTCCAGGGCGGCGCGCGCCCGCGGGGACAGCTTGGTGCCGAGCACCTCGACCAGCGTCCGCGGGGTGGTGTCGAAGACGTAGCAGTGCGCGGGAGGCAGGTCGGCGAACCGGCGCACGCGGTGGTCGGTGCGGATGACGCCGTCGTGCGCCTCGAGGTCCGCGCGGAGCGCCGCGACGAGCGCGCCCGACCCACCGCGCGGGATCGGCCAGCCGCCCTCGGCGTGCGCCAGCGTGGCAAGCAGCAGCGCGGTGCCGGCGGCCGCGAACGAGGGCAGAGGGGAGATCGCGTGCGCCGCGACGCCGGTGAGCAGCGCCGGGGCGACCTCGTCGACGAACCGCCGGTCCCAGGCGCGCGTGCCCTGCTCGAGCACGCCGAGCCCGAAGCGCAGCGCAGCGCGCGGGTCGACCACCGGGATCGATCGCTTGTCCCCGAGCGCCACGCGCACCGCGGGGGCCGCGGCACCGCCGACCAGCGACCGCCACGTCGGGCCGTCCACCCCGAGCGCCGCGACCGTGCGCTCCAGGTCCCGGTAAGCGATCCCCGCGCGCCCGCCCGGCACCGGCTGCGCGTACGACACCTCGGGCACCAGCAACTCGACCCCGCGCGCGGCCAGGTCGAACTCCTGGAAGAACGGCGACGCCCACGCCATCGGGTGCACGGCCGAGCAGACGTCGTGGGTGATCCCGTCGGCCAGGCCGAGGTCCAGCGTCCGCGCGCCGCCGCCCACCGTCGGCTCGGCCTCCAGGACCAGCACGCCCAGCCCCGCGCGCGCCAGGGTGACCGCCGCGGCGAGACCGTTGGGCCCCGAGCCGACCACCACCACGTCGCGTCGCGTCATGCGTGCCTCCTGAGCCTCAGTCTCGGGGGTCGTCGTCCTGCGCGCGACCATGGTCGCGCACCCGCGCGCGCTCCTGGTCGCTGGTCAGCTCGTCGACCACCAGCAGGTCGCTGCGCACCTTGCCCGTCCGGTAGCCCGCCCGGCCCACCATGTGCGCCGCCACGGGCGCGGTGAGCATCTGGAAGACGGCCACCAGGACCAGCGCCCAGACCGCCCCGCCCGACCGCAGCCGCAGCGCGAGCCCGATGAGCACGAGGATCAGGCCGAGCACCTGCGGCTTGGTGCCGGCGTGCATGCGGGCCAGCAGGTCGGGGAACCGCAGCACGCCGACCCCGGCCGCGAACGCGAGGAACGCGCCGCCCAGCAGGCACACCGCGGAGGCCACGTCGGCGACCGTCGTCCACTGGTCGGTGGTCATCGGACCTCCCCCTCGGCGCCGCCACCGTGGTGCTCGTCGGTCTCCTCGCGGCGCCCGGACCGGCGGCTCTCCTCGGCGTAGTCCTCGCCGTCGATGCGCTCGGCCTCCTGCGCCGCGATCTCCTCGCGCGTCCGCACCCGGCCCTCGCCCTCGGGCTCCACCGACGCGAACCGCGCGATGGTCACCGACCCCACGAACCCGACGAGCGACAGGACCACCAGGATCGGCACCACGTCGGCGCGCCGGTTGACGGCCGCGTACAGGGCCACCGCGGCGATCATCGTGGTGACGACGATGTCCAGCGCGATGGTCCGGTCCAGCATCGACGGACCCTTCTCGGCCCGGACCACGGCCAGGAAGGCGCCGACCGTGAGCAGGACCCCGCAGACCACGACGACGACGGTCATGCGCGCACCCCCAGACCGGCGGCGTCGAGCTCCTCGTCGGACGCGAACGCCCGCAGGACCCGCTCCTCCTGGTCCAGGACGGCCTGCCGCGCCGCCTCGATCCCCCCGCTCTGCTGCACGTCGAGCACGTGCAGGTAGAGCATGCCGGTCAGTCGGTGTGCCTCGACCACCAGCGACCCCGGAACCAGCGACGCCAGCTCCGCGGTCAGGGTCAGGTAGAGGTCCGAGTGGCTGCGCAGCTGGACGCCGATCACCGCGCCGCGGGGCACGTAGCGGGGCCGGAGCGCGATGAGGCTGACCTCGAACGACGCCCGCACCAGGTCCGCAGCGAAGCGCACGACGAGCCGCAGGACGCCGACCGGCCGGAACCGCCCGTGGAAGTCGATGGGCGCCATCCGCAGCCCGGCGGTGACCGCCAGCGCGATGACCAGGCCGGCCAGCACGTTGCCGATCGTGAGGTCGCCCCACAGGAACACCCAGACCACGGTCAGCCAGACGATCGTGGCCCACTGGGTGTGCCAGCGGCGTCGGCGCGGGTGCAGGCTCATGGGTGCTCCTCCGCCACGTCGTCCGACACGCCCTGGCCCCGCTCGCCGTCGGGCAGCACGGCGTCGACGTACGGGGTGCGCTCGGTCAGAGAGACTGCCGCGCGCTCCGTGTAGGCGTACAGCGGGCCGGCCGCGACCGTGAGCAGCAGGCCGACGGAGATGAGAGCGGCGGTCGGCGCGACCATCCCGAACGGCAGGCGCACCGGCGGGCGCGGCTCCTCGGGGGTCTGCCAGAACGCCTTGTTCCAGGCCTTCACCAGCGCGTACAGCGTGAGCAGCGACGTGACGACGCTGCCGACGACAAGGACGTACGCCAGCGGCGTGCCCATCTGTACACCGGCCTCGAGCAGCCCGATCTTGCCCAGGAACCCGGACAGCGGCGGGATGCCGGCCAGGTTCATGGCGGGCACGAAGAAGAGGATCGCCAGCAGCGGGGTCAGCTTGGCCAGCCCACCGAGCTTGGTCAGGGACGTCGAGCCGCCCGCGCGCTCGACCAGGCCCACCACCAGGAACAGCGCGGTCTGCACGGTGATGTGGTGCGCGACGTAATAGATGGCGGCGGTGTACCCCAGGTCGGTGGCCATGGCGATGCCGAACACCATGAACCCGATGTGGCTGACCAGCGTGAACGAGAGCAGCCGCTTGATGTCGTCCTGCGCGACGGCGCCGAGGATCCCGATCACCATCGTCGCCAGCGCGGCCCACATCAGCGCGTCGTCCAACCGCCCTTCGGGGAACAGCAGCGTCTGCGTGCGGATGATCGCGTACACGCCGACCTTGGTCAGCAGGCCGGCGAACACCGCCGTGACCGGTGCGGGGGCGGTCGGGTAGGAGTCGGGCAGCCACGCCGACAGCGGGAAGATCGCCGCCTTGATGGCGAACGCCAGCAGGAGCAGCACCTGGAGCACCAGCCGGACCCCGGGGTCGATCTCGGGCAGCCGGAGCGCCAGCTGCGCCAGGTTCACGGTGCCGGTGGCGGCGTAGATCATCGCGATCGCCACCAGGAACAGCACGGAGGACAGCAGCGCGACGACGATGTAGATCGTCCCCGCCCGGATGCGCTCGCCGGTGCCGCCGAGCGTGATGAGCACGTAGCTGGCGGCCAGCAGGATCTCGAACCCGACGTAGAGGTTGAACAGGTCGCCGGACAGGAACGCGTTGGCGACCCCCGCCGTCAGCACCAGGTACGTCGGGTGGTAGATGGAGACGGGCGCGGACTCCTCGTCGTCCTCGCCACCCTGCGCGAGGGAGTACAGGAGCACGCAGAGGGTGACCGCGCTGGAGATCGTGAGCATGAGCGCGGACAGCCGGTCGGCCACCAGGTCGATGCCCACGGGAGCGGCCCAGCCGCCGACGTCGACCACCAACGGGCCGTCGTCGGCGAGCACCAGCAGGGTCACGCTGACGACGAGCACCAGGCTCAACGCGGTCACCGACACGAGCCGCTGGACGTTCGGCCGGCGGTAGAGCGCGAGCGCGAGCCCCGCAGCGGACAGGGGGATGACGACGGGCAGCGGGACGATCCACGAGAGGTCGCTCATCGCTCCCCCTCCAGCACGCGGGCGGGTGCGCCCTCGTCGGTCTCGTCGCGCGCCTCGGCGGCCTCCTCGTCGAGCGTCTCCGCGGCGATCTCGGTGTCCGCGTCCGTGGTCGCGCGCTCGTTCGCGGCGGCCAGGCGGGCGATGTTGCGGTCCTCGACGTCGTCCTGCACCTCGTCGTGCCGGTGCAGCTGCCACGAGCGGTAGGCCATGGCCAGCAGGAACGCGGTCATGCCGAGCGTGATGACGATGGCCGTGAGCACCATCGCCTGCGGCAGCGGGTCGCTCATCTGCCCCTCGGGCGTCGCGCCCACGATCGGCGGCCGACCGGCAGCGCCGCCCGCCACCAGGAACAGCAGGTTGGCGCCGTTGCCGATGAGGATGACGCCGATGAGCACCCGCGACAGGCTCCGCTCCAGCAGCAGGTAGACGCCCGCGGCGAAGAGCACGCCGACGGTGACGACGAGGACGATGTTCGGGCTCATGTCGATCACGGCACGCCCCCGTCCCAGCCGGCGGGCTTGGCGCCCGCGGCCACCTGGGCCGGCACGTCGCCCTCGACGGCACCGCCCGCCGCGTCGCCCCCGACCGGGTCCTCGCCCGTCTCCGCACGCCGGTCGATCTCCGCGCCGAGGCTCCGCAGGATGTCGAGCACCAGGCCGACGACCACCAGGTACACCCCGATGTCGAAGAAGAGCGACGTGACCAGGTGCAGGTCGCCGATCACCGGCAGGTGGAGGTCGATGATCCAGGACTGCAGCACCTCGCCCCCGGCCAGCAGCCCGAGCAGCCCGACGCCGGCCGACAGGAACAGCCCGAGCCCGAGCAGGAGGCCCGGCTGCACCGGCGCCGCCTCGCCCAGCTCGTACCGACCGCCCGCCAGGTACCGCACGATGAGCGCGATGCCGGTGACCAGCCCCGCCGCAAACCCGCCGCCGGGGGCATTGTGGCCGCTGAACAGCAGGTACACCGAGTAGACGATCATCGTGTGGAAGAGCAGGCGGACCACGACCTCGAAGATCACCGACCGCCGCTGCGGCGCCAGCGTCCGCCCGGCCTGGAGCCACTCGCGGCCGCGGGAGGCGCTCGACGGCACCGCGGACTCGTCGCGGTCGGCCACCATCCCGCCGGCATCGACCGCGGCCGAGTCGCCTCCGGGCCTGCGCAGCGCGGCCATCGGGTCGGCCGTCCCGCCCCACACCGCCCGGTCCACGCGGGCCTCGTCGGCCCGGTAGATGGCGCCGCCCCGGCGGGAGAGGAAGACCAGCGACGCGACGCCGGTCGCGGCCACCAGCAGCACCGAGATCTCGCCCATCGTGTCCCACGCGCGGATGTCGACCAGCGTGACGTTGACGATGTTCTTGCCCCCGCCGAACGTCACCGCCTCCTGCGCGAAGTCCGTGGACACCGGCACGTGGATCCGGGCGCTGGGCGCGACGAGCGCGATCCCCGCCACGGTCAGGCCCACCGCGACGCCGAGGCCCAGCCGCACCCACCGGCTGGCGGCGAGCGGTCGGTCGGAGAAGTACGGGGGGAGCCGGCGCAGGACGAGCACGAACACGACCAGGGTCACGGTCTCGACGAGCACCTGCGTGAGGGCCAGGTCCGGGGCGCCGTGCAGCAGGTACAGACCGGCCATCGAGTAGCCGCCGATGCCCAGCAGGATGACGGCCTTGAGCCGCCGCCGTGCGCGGGTGACCAGCAGCGCGGAGGCGATGGTGCCGGCCGCGAACACCAGCTGGGCGGGGTTGTCCCAGAACGTGAACTGCATCGGGAACACCGTGCTGCCCAGGGCCGTGCCGCCCACCGCCACGACGAACACGACGAGGATCAGGCCCAGGTACAGCGGCAACGAACCGCGCTGGGTGACCGCGGTGACGTCGGCCGCCACGTCGTCCAGGCGTCGCATGAACCGCCGGTACACGCGGTCGGCCTCCGGGCCGCGGTACGCGGCGGTCTGCCAGCGCTCGACGCGGTCGCGGACGAGGAACAGCAGGGCGCCGGCCAGCAGGATCGCCAGCGTGAGCACGAACGTCGGCGTGAACCCGGCCCAGAGCGCCAGGTGCCCCGGCTCGCCCTCCGGGTAGGTGGCGGCGTACGGCTCCAGCAGGTGCTCCCCCAGCTGCGGCAGCAGGGCGACGGCCAGGCCGAGGACCGCGAGGATCATCGCCGGCCACACCAGCAGCAGCGACGGGTGCGTGATGCGGGCCGGCTCCGCGTCGTCGTGCGCGGCCTCGTGGATCGAGGTCCCGGGCGCTGTGGACTCTGCGGACTCGACCACTGCTTCGGGGACCACGGCCGGCTTGGTGGAGAACGCGCCCCACCACAGCCGCAGCCCGTACGCGACCGTGAGCACCGACCCGACGGCCACCGCGACCAGCACGATCGTGCCGACCGGTGCGTCGAGGTGCCCGACCGCCTCGAGCCCGGCCTCCTTGGCCACGTACCCCGCGAACGGCGGCAGCCCGATCATCGAGGCCGTCGCCAGGGCGCCCGCGAGCGCGGTCAGCTTGAGCTCGCGACCCACCCCCGACAGCCGCCGCAGGTCACGCGTGCCGGTGGCGGCGTCGACCACGCCGACCACCAGGAACAGCGCAGCCTTGAACATCGCGTGCGCGCCGAGCATCGCTAGCCCCGCGAGCGCCGTCGCCCGCGTGCCCAGCCCCACCAGCAGCACGATCAGGCCCAGCTGGCTGACCGTGCCGAACGCGAGGATGAGCTTGAGGTCGTGCTGGCGCAGCGCCCGGTACCCGCCGAGCAGCATGGTCCCGCAGCCGAGCGAGATGACGATCCACTGCCAGACGGGGGTGGTCGAGTAGGCGGGTGCGAACCGCGCGACCAGGTAGACACCGGCCTTCACCATGGCCGCCGCGTGCAGGTAGGCACTGACCGGGGTGGGCGCCGCCATGGCGGCGGGCAGCCAGAAATGGAACGGGATCAGCGCCGACTTGGTGACCGCGCCGGCCAGCAGGCAGACGATCGCGACCGTCACGGCGGTGGTGCCCTGCGGCGGGTCCGCGATCACCTCGGACAGCCGGTACGTGCCGGCCGCCTCGCCCAGCAGCACGAGGCCGACCAGCATGGCGAGGCCGCCCGCCGTGGTGATGACGATGGCCTGCATGGCCGCGCGCCGGCTCGCCTTGCGCTCGGCGTAGTGGCCGATGAGCACGTACGACGTCACCGTCGTCAGCTCCCAGAACACGAACATCAGCAGCATGTCGTCGGACGTGACCAGGCCGAGCATCGACCCCGAGAACGCGACGAACACGCCGCCGAACCGCCCCAGCCCGGACGCGCTCGACTTGAAGTACGCGGCACAGTAGACGAGCACCAGGGCGCCGACGCCGCCGACCACCAGGGTCATCAGCCACGACAGCGTGTCCAGCCGGAACGTGAGCTCGAGCCCGAGCGTGGGGATCCACTCGACCTGCTCGACCGGCCCGTTCCCGGCCTGCACCTGCGACGTCCAGGTCAGCGCCCAGACGGCGGCGCTGGCCGGTGCGAGCGCCAGGACCCAGAACGCCTTGCGGCCCATCCAGCCCAGCAGAGCGGGCGCGACGACGGCTGCGGCCAGGTGAACGGCGAGCAGCAGCAGCACGTCCGGCTCCGTCCTGTAGGGGCGGGTGGTCGGTCGGTCGTCGAGTTCTTGGTGTGAGGCGCAGGTACGGGCATGCGTCGGAAGCCATGGCTAGCGCCCCCGCGATGCACTGAAGATTTGGTCAAGACTCTACCAACCGGATTCCCATGCCACTTCCCACGGGTGGTCGGTCCCACGGCCGACGGGCCCGACGCCGCTAGCGTGGCGGCGTGAATGCGCTGCAGGTGGTGTGCCTGGTCCTGGTGATCGTCGCGACCGTCGTCGGGGTCGCGGTGTTCGCGCGCGGGATCGGCGCGATCGTGCGGACCGTGCGGGTCGGGGGGCCCGTCTCCGGTCGCTGGACCCCCGTGGGACCCCGGTTGGCGACGCTCGCGCGCGAGGTGCTCGGCCACGGGCGGTTCCAGCACAGACCGGTGGTCAAGGTGGCCCACTGGGTGGTGATGGTCTCCTTCCCGGTGCTGTTCCTCACACTGCTCACCGGGTACGGGCAGGTGGTCGATCCCGGGTACGCGTTGCCGCTGATCGGGCACTTCGCGCCTCTGGAGTGGGCGATCGAGGCGATCGCGTGGGCGTCGCTGCTCGGGATCCTGGCCCTCATCGCGATCCGCCTGCGGCTGCTCCCGCGCGGTTCGCGGTCCTCCCGGTTCTTCGGGTCGAACCAGGCGCAGGCGTTCTTCGTCGAGGCGACCGTGCTGGCCGTCGTGCTGGCGGTGCTGGTGCTGCGCGGGCTGGAGTACGCGCTGGGCGGCGGAGACGCGTGGCACTTCCCGCTGACCGCGTGGTTCGGGTCGGCGTGGGCCGGTCTGCCGACGGCGACGCTGGAGAACGCGATCGTCGTCGTCGCGACCATCAAGATCGCCGTGTCGATGTCGTGGTTCGTCGTCGTCGGCCTGCAGCCCACGATGGGCGTCGCGTGGCACCGGTTCCTCGCGATCGTCAACGTGTACGCGCGCCGCGAGGCCACCGGCGGCCCGGCCCTCGGTCCGCTCCAGCCGCTGCCGGTGGACCTGCTCGGCGAGGCCGAGCTGCCCGACGACGTGCGCCTCGGCGTCGGCGCCATCGAGGACTTCACCTGGAAGGGCCTGCTCGACTTCTCCACCTGCACCGAGTGCGGTCGCTGCCAGGACCAGTGCCCGGCCTGGGCGACGGGAAAGCCGCTCAGCCCCAAGCTCGTCACGCTGGCGCTGCGGGACCACGCGGCGGCCACCGCCCCGTACCTGCAGGCGGGCTCCGCTTCTCATCAGGGGCTCGACCTCCTCGGCACGGGAGTCATCGACCCCGACGCCCTCTGGGCCTGCACCATGTGCGGCGCGTGCGTGCAGCAGTGCCCGGTGGACATCGAGCACGTCGACGCGATCTCCGACATGCGGCGCTACCAGGTGCTCATGGAGTCGGCGTTCCCCAAGGAGCTGGGCGGCACGTTCAGCAAGCTGGAGCGACAGGGCAACCCGTGGGGTCTCCCGGCGCGCAACCGGCTCGCGTGGGCCAAGGGACTGGAGTTCGAGGTGCCCGTGGTCGGCGTCGACGTGGAGTCGGCGAGCGAGGTCGAGTACCTGTTCTGGGTGGGCTGCGCGGGCGCGTACGAGGACCGGGCGATCCGCACGACGAAGGCCGTCGCCGAGCTGCTGCACACGGCCGGGGTCAGCTTCGCGGTGCTGGGCGACGGCGAGTCCTGCACCGGCGACCCGGCGCGGCGGGCGGGCAACGAGCTGCTGTTCCAGATGCTCGCGAGCGCCAACGTCGAGCTGCTCAACGAGGTGGGTGCGCAGCGGATCGTCGTCACCTGCGCGCACTGCTTCAACACGATCGCCCGCGAGTACCCCCAGCTGGGCGGCCGCTACGAGGTGGTCCACCACACCGAGCTGCTCAACACCCTGGTCGCGGACGGCCGGCTCACCCTGCTGCCGTCCACCGACGAGCGCACGATCACCTACCACGACCCCTGCTACCTCGGCCGGCACAACCAGGTCTACGCGCCGCCGCGCGAGCTGCTCGGAGCGATCCCCGGCGTGCAGGTGGCGGAGATGCCGCGCAACCGCGAGCAGGCGTTCTGCTGCGGCGGCGGGGGTGCGCGCGTGTGGATGGAGGAGTCTCTGGGGACCCGGATCGGCACCGCCCGGGCCGAGGAGGCCATCGCCACGGGCGCGTCCGTCGTCGCCACCGCCTGCCCGTTCTGCACGGTGATGCTCTCCGACGGCGTCGCCGCCGCCGACCAGACCGTCGGCGTCCCCGAGGTCACCGACATCGCCCTGCTGCTCCTCGACCGGGTGCGCGAGTGATCGGCCCCCGCAGCACCGAGCAGCGCCACGCCGACGCGCTCTACCGGCTCGGTCATGACGTCGACGCCTGGGTGGCGACGACCGACACCGCCACCGGGGCGCCCCGCCTGACGCCGCTGTCGTTCCTGTGGCACGACGAGACACTCCTGTTCGCCACGTCCGCGGCCGGCGCCACCGGCCGGAACCTTGCGGTGAACCCGTCCGTGCAGGTGGGCATCGGGCTGACCCGCGACGTGGTGCTGGTCCAGGGGACGGTCGAGGTGCTGCCGACCCTGCCGGAGGCGCTCGGGGACGCGTTCGCGACGAAGACCGGGTTCGACCCGCGCACGATCGCGACCGCCTTCCCGTACTTCCGCCTCACGCCGTCGAGCATCCAGGTGTGGCGCGAGGAGAACGAGCTCGCCGGCCGCTGGGTGATGCGCGACGGGGTCTGGCGCTAGAGCTCGCCCTCGGACTCTCGCTCGGGCCCGGTCTCGGGCTCGAGCTCGGGCTCGGTCTCGGGCTCTCGCTCGGGCTCGGGCTGGGCTCGGTCCGGGTGCTCGCGTGAAGACTTTGCTCCGCTGGGCGCGACGAAGTCTTCACGCGAGCGCGGCTACGGCGGAGCCGTCCGGCGGCCCCACCACGTCACGTCGGCCCTCGGCGTCGCCCCCACGCGTCGAATCGATCCGATCTCACCTGGGAAGGCGCTATCCGCCGAGCGGGCGCGGATGTCACGATGGAACCCGTGACCTCCGGACCCCGCCCGCACCTCGCCGTGATCGACATCGACGGAGCCCACCCGGTCCGGTCCGTCGTCCGGCTGCTCGGTGCGCATCGTCGCCGGGTCCTGACCGCGGTCGCCTTCTTCACCATGAAGGACGTCCCGCTCTGGCTCATGCCCGTGATCACGGGCAAGGTCATCGACGTCGTCGTCTCGGGCGGCCCGACGAGCGAGCTCTGGCTCTGGGCGGCCGTCGCGGTCGCCGCGCTGCTCCAGAACTACCCCAACCACGTGCAGTGGACCAAGCTCTTCATGGGCGCCGTCCGGCAGATCGGTGCCGACCTGCGCAACGGCCTGACCGCCCGGTTGCAGAGCCTCTCGATCGGTTTCCACTCGCGGGTCAGCGCCTCGATCGTGCAGACGAAGGTGGTCCGCGACGTCGAGAACGTCGAGGTGATGCTCCAGCAGATCGCCCACCCCCTGCTGTCCGCGACCATGGTGATGCTCGGCGCGATCGTCATGACCGCGCTGGCCGTCCCCGAGTTCCTGCCCGTCTACGCGCTGACCATCCCGCTCGCGGTCCTGCTGCGGTTCGTGCTGGCGCGGCGGTCGCGCGAGCGCAACGAGTCGTTCCGCCGCGAGGTCGAGCACTTCTCCGCGCGCGTCGGCGAGATGGCCACACTGATGCCGATCACCCGCGCGCACGGCCTGGAGTCCACCGCCGAGGAGCGCGTCGCCGTCGGCGCCGAGGGTGTGCGGTCCGCCGGCTACCGGCTCGACGTGCTCAACGGCCGGTTCGCGTCGCTGAGCTGGGTCAGCCTCCAGCTGCTCGGCGTCCTCTGCCTGGTGCTGGCCGCCTGGGTCTCGATCACCGGCGTCATCACGATCACCCCCGGCCAGGTGGTGCTGCTCAGCTCGTACTTCGCGCTCATCACCGGGTCGGTGACCAACCTGTTGATGCTGCTGCCCATCGGCGCCAAGGGGCTCGAGTCGGTGCGGTCGATCGCCGAGGTCATGCAGGAGCCCGACCTGGAGGAGAACGCGGGCAAGCACCGGGTCGACCGCGTGGAGGGTCGGCTGACCCTCGAGCACGTGCACTTCCGCTATCCCGACGCCGACACCGACGCGCTGGACGGCATCGACCTCACCATCGAGGCCGGGCAGACCGTCGCCTTCGTCGGCCCGTCCGGCTCCGGCAAGTCGACCGTGCTCAACCTGGCGCTCGGCTTCCTGCGCCCCACCGGCGGGCGGCTGCTGCTCGACGACGTCGACACCGCCCTGCTCGACCTGCGCTCCGTCCGCCGGCACGTGTCCGTCGTGCCGCAGGAGTCGGTGCTGTTCGAGGGGTCCATCCGGGACAACGTCGCCTATGGCATGCCGCGGGCCACCGACGCGCGGGTCCGGCAGGCGCTCGTCGACGCCAATGCCGCCGAGATCGTCGACGCCCTCCCCGACGGCTGGGACACCGTGGTCGGCGAGCGCGGCGCCCGGCTGTCCGGCGGTCAGCGCCAGCGGATCGCGATCGCCCGAGCCCTCGTCCGCGACCCGCGCATCCTGCTGCTCGACGAGGCGACGTCCGCCCTCGACCCGGAGTCGGAGGCCGCCGTCAAGGAGGCCCTGGCGCGGCTCATGCGCGGACGCACCACGCTCGTCGTCGCGCACCGGCTCTCGACCATCCGCTCCGCCGACCGGATCGTCGTCCTCGACGGCGCCCGCGTCGTGGAGGTCGGCACGCACGAGGATCTGCTCGCCGCCGACGGTCGCTACGCCCGCCTCCAGCGCGCCCAGCAGGTGTAGCCGTCAGCGCTCGAACGCCCACGTCCGGTCGGTCAGCATGCGGGCGATCGCCAGCCCGATCGCCAGCGCGGCCACGACCAGCGCCGCTTGGACCCCGAACGACAACGCCTCGACCGTCTCCCCGTTGGAGATGTGGAACACCGCCCGATAAGCCAGCACGCCGGGCACCATGATCGTCACCGCCGGGACGTAGACGGTGATCCGGGGGACGTCGAGCCGCGGCGCGACGACCGCCGCCAGCAGCCCGACCACCAGCGCGGCGATCGCGGCGGCCGCCTGCGGTGGCACGCCACCCTCGACCATCGCGATGCGCGGCACGTTGGCCACCATCCCGACGCCGGCCGCGGCGAGCGCGATCCGCCACGGACTGTTGAACATGAGCGCGAAGCCGAGGACGCCCAAGAAGCTCGCGATGAAGCGGAGGGTCATCAGAAGTCCCGGGTCCAGGGCGCCGGGGGTCGGCGGGTCGGGCGTGAGCCCCACGATCAGCGACAGCGCCCAGACTGCGAGCGCGGCGGACGTCAGGATCATCAGCGCGTACGTCAGCCGCGCGACCCCCGCCGAGAAGTCCAGCTTGGCCAGGTCCAGGAAGCCGGTGACCAGCGGGAACCCGGGGATCAGGAACAGCACCGCGGAGACGTACCCGGCGTCGTGACCGGCACCGGTCGCACCCGTCACCTCGAGCAGACCGATGAACCCGAGGTACCCCAGGCACGCGACAGTCGCGCACAGCATGGTGACGCCGAACTGGTTGAACCCGCGGTGGAGCATCGTGCGCCGTAGGGCCTGGCCGAGGAACGCCCCGACGAACACGCCGAGCACCTCGACGACCCCGCCGCTGTTCAGGAACGAGAAGGCCGCACAGGCGATCGCCGCCCACAGCGCGTTGAGCACCACCGGGTACAGCGGCGGCTTGTTCGCGATGCGGTCCAGCTCGGCGGTGACCGCCTCGACGGTCGCGTGCCCAGCCGACTCCAGCCGACCGGCGAGGTGCTCGAGGCTGGTCAGCCGGTCGACGTTGACGCCGATGGTGCGCACCTCGACGACCTCGGTCCGAAAGCTCGGGCCGCGGTGCGAGGTCGTCGTGATCTCCGTGAGCGTCACGTGGGCCTCGTGCCGGTCGATGCCCAGCGCCCGGGCCACCCGGGCCATCGACGCCTTGACCCGGTACGACCCCGTCCCCGCCGACAGGCTCAGCCGCCCGACCCGCAGCACGACGCCGGACCGTCGGATCAGCTCGAGCTCGTCGTCATCCGGCGCGGTGGGCATGAACCCATGATGGTGTGCCGACGAAGCCACCGGTGGGCCGATCGTCCCCGCGGTTCGCCCGAGCGACGTCCGGCTCTCCGCGCCCGTCACTGGCGCCTGACCGAGCCCCGCGGGTCGTCGCGCGTCGAGCGCGCATCGCTCCCGACGGACCCGTCGGGCGCGTTGATCGTCCGACCGTCGCGTCGTCGGCGGAACGTGTAGCGCATCGGCGCGAACGGGAGCTCTGCGTCGGGCGGCCGGCCAGACAGGACTCGTCGGCGGACGTGGCCCGGCGGCTTGGCGTGCCGTTCGATCGTCAGGTCCAGCCGGTGCACCTCGTGGTGGTGGTAGTCGCACAGGAGCACGCCGTTCTCGATCGAGGTCGAGCCGCGATCCCGGTCCCACCAGCGGAGGTGGTGCACCTGGGACCAGCGCGCCGACGTGTGGCACCCGTTCCACGCGCACTGCCGGTCCCGGGCCACGACCGCCCGCCGGTGCACCCCGGCGTAGGTCCGCTTGGTGCGCCCGAGGTCGAGCGGCACCCCTTCCGCGGTCATGACAATCCGCGTGATCTCGCAGTCGCACAGCGCCTGCGCCAGCTCCGACATGGCGACGGGCGTCCCGTCCTCCAACGTCGCAGGCGCCACGGGCGCCCACGCGCTGGCTGTCGCACTCCCGCCCGCGGGCGTCGGCCCGGCGGCCGGTGCTGGTGGCTCGTCGGGGCCGCCCGCTGCGTTGCGCTGGTGCTCGCGCAAGGCGGCGAACGTCTCCGCGGGCACGATCAGCGACACGTGTGGGCGGCTGCCCGCTCCGGTCTCTGCCACACCGCCGGCAGCAGCTTGTCCCGCCTCCAGCCCCACACAGGCTCGGCGCGCCAATGCCACCAGCGCATCGGCGTTCGCCTGCGCGGGGGACCGGGTCTCGTCGGGCGCCTGCCCGGTGGAGTCCAGCGCCGCCTGGAGCGCCTCCCCGGCGACCCGGTCGAGGAACCCCTTCAGGTACGTCCCCCGTGCCTGGTGCGAGAGCACCAACGACCGCTCGCGCCGGGCGGCCTCGTGCGAGTCCTCCAGCGCCTGCGGGTCCCGCGCCGCGGCCAGCTGCGCGAGGGAGCGCGCGAAGTCCGGCGCCGACTGCGCGGACGCCATCTGCACCACCGTCGCCTGCATGTCCGCCGACCGGAGCACCTGCGCGACCTCCGGCGACGCGGTCGCGGCGACGCGCGCCAGGACGTCCAGGTGGCCGAGCGGCACGCGCCCGTCGCCGACCGCGTCCGCCACGGCCGGCATCGACACCAGCGCGTCGGCCTGCCGGACCTCGCGGGTGGCCTCCGCCGTTCCCGTGCGGGCGAGCCGCGCCCTGGCCGCCTCGAACGACCGGTCGCCCGGCCGCTGCGACGTCCCGGCATCCCGCTCCGCCACCAGCAACCGCGCGCGTGCCCGGGAGAGCTGCGCCGCGACGAGGTCGAGCGACGTCAGCGCCGCCGACCGCTCGGAGCCCGACCAGTCCGCACACTCGGCGACCCGCTCGACGAGGGCCGACGCCGACGCACGCAGATGCGCCAGGGGCTCGGCGGCCCTCGTCGTCCCTGCGTGCAGCGCTTCGAACATACGTACGACTGTAGGCGATTCGAACGAGAGAAACAACCCCTAACCTGCGGAAACATATCCACAGGACCGTGCCCCGAGCCGCCCACAGCCCCTAGTCCCCCACCACCCGCAGCAACCGCAGCAGCTCCGCCTGATCCTCCGGCGACAACCGCCCCAGCCGCTCCGCCGCCCCCTCGTGCCGCTGCGCGGAGATGGCCGTCAGCAACGAGCGCCCGGCAGGCGTCAGCTCCAGCAGGGTCGCGCGCCGGTCGGTCGGATCGGGAAGTCGTCGGACCAGGCCGTCCGCCTCGGCGGCATCGACCTTCGACGTCACGGACCGCGGCGCCACATCGAGCGACGCCGCCAGCTCGCCCAGTCGGCACGGCCCGTCGCACCGCTCCAGCGTGCGCAGCATCCGCAGCTGTCCGGGCGTGGTGCCCTGCAGCTCGAGCTGGGCGGCGGTGTCCCGCCGCACGCCCCGGAGCACGCCGTGCAGGAGCTCGAGCAGCTCACCGGACTCGTTCACGGGCAGAGACTATCTCAAGTTGTGAATCAAGCACATAGTGAGTTAACCTCAGCATCGGCATCACGAGTTCCAGGAATCAGCCAGCACCCCGGCCGGTTCCCCAGGGGACGCACCAGAACCAAGGAGGTGGGCCCGTGTCCATGACGACCGGCAGCCCTAACATGCGCAGCTTCGCCAAGGACCGCACCGTCGCGGACCACAAGCTGACCCGCGACACCCTCAAGCGGATCCTCCAGTTCGCGCGCCCCTACAAGGCCAAGCTCGCCGTCTTCGTCGGCCTCATCGCCCTCGAGGCGGCCGCCGGCGCGGTGACCCCCCTGCTGTTCAAGCACCTCATCGACGACGGCATCACGGCCGGCAACACCCGGGTCGTCCTCGTCATCGCGGCCGTCGTCGCGGTCCTGGCGATCGTCAGCGCCGGCCTGTCCGTCGCCGACCGGTGGGTGTCGTCGCAGGTGGGCGAGGGCCTGATCCTCGACCTGCGCACGGCGGTGTTCGACCACGTGCAGCGCATGCCGCTCGCGTTCTTCAGCCGCGCCAAGACCGGTGCGCTGGTGCAGCGGCTCAACGGCGACGTGCTGGGTGCGCAGCAGGCGTTCACCTCCACGCTCCAGAACGTGGTGAGCAACTCGCTGACCATCGTCTTCGTGCTCGCGGCCATGCTCAGCATGTCCTGGCAGCTGACCCTGCTCAGCCTCGTCCTGCTCCCCGCGTTCGTCCTGCCCGCCCGCTGGTTCGGCAAGAAGATCGCGGCGATCACCCGCGAGAGCTACGCGCTGAACGCCGACGCCGCGCAGATCATGAACGAGCGGTTCAACGTCGCCGGCGCGCACCTGGTGAAGATCTTCGGCGACCCGGAGCGGGAGTCGACGAACTACGCCGCTCAGGTCGGCCGCGTCCGGGACATCGGCGTCACCCGCGCGCTGTACTCCACCTGGTTCCGCGTCGGCCTGACCACGCTCGCGTCCGTCGCGGTCGCCATCGTCTACGGCCTCGGCGGCGTGATGGCGATCCGCGGCGAGCTGACCGTCGGCGTCGTCGTCGCGCTCACCGCGTACCTCGCCCGCCTCTACGGGCCCCTCACCGCCATGTCCAACGTGCAGGTGGACGTCATGACCGCGCTGGTCAGCTTCGAGCGGGTGCTCGAGGTGCTCGACCTGGAGCCGACGGTGACCGAGAAGCCCGACGCCATCGACCTGCGGGCCGAGAAGGCCACGCACGGCGCGACCGTCGAGCTCGACGCGGTCGGCTTCCGCTACCCCGGGGCCGACGAGGTCTCGCTGGCCTCCCTGGAGTCCGTCGCGACCCTGCGCAACGAGCCGATCGAGGACACCCTGCGCGACGTCAGCTTCACCGTCCCCGCGGGCCACATGGTCGCGCTCGTCGGCCACTCCGGCGCCGGCAAGACGACGATCTCCCAGCTGGTCACCCGCATGTACGACCCGACGCGCGGCGCCGTCCGGATCGCCGGCGCCGACCTGCGGGACGTGACCCAGGAGTCCCTGCGCGCCACGGTCGGCGTGGTGAGCCAGGAGGCGCACCTGTTCCACGACACGATCGCGGAGAACCTGCGCTACGCCCGCCCGGAGGCCACGGACGCCGACATCGAGCGCGCGCTGGCGCAGGCCCACATCGCGGAGCTCGTCGCGACCCTGCCCGACGGCATCCACACCGTGGTCGGCGACCGCGGCTACCGCCTCTCCGGAGGCGAGCGCCAGCGGCTCGCGATCGCGCGCATGCTGCTCAAGGCGCCCGACGTCGTCATCCTCGACGAGGCCACCGCGCACCTCGACTCCGGCTCCGAGGCCGCGGTGCAGGCAGCGCTCGACGAGGCCCTGTCCGGCCGCACGAGCATCGTCATCGCGCACCGCCTCTCCACCATCCGGCAGGCCGACGCCATCGTGGTCCTCGACCACGGCCGGGTGGTCGACCAGGGCACGCACACCGAGCTGCTGGCGCGGGGCGGCGTGTACGCGGAGCTGTACCGGACCCAGTTCGCCAGCACCGACGGCGCGGAGCCCGCTACCGTCGCCGCATGATCGGACGGATCGACGAGGTGGTCGTCGACTGCGCGGACCCCGGGGCGCTCGCGCGCTTCTGGGCCGACGTGCTGGGCGGCACCCCGCAGGCTCGCGACGACGACTGGCACTACGTCGACCCGCCCGGCTGGACGCGACTCGCGTTCCAGCGGGTGCCCGAGGGCAAGGTGGCGAAGAACCGCCTGCACCTCGACGTCGAGGTCGCGGACATCGCCGAGGCCACCGCGCAGGCCGAGGCGCTCGGCGCGACGCGGCTCGGCGAGATCCACGTCGACACCGCCGGCTCGTTCCAGGTGCTGCTCGACCCGGAGGGCAACGAGTGGTGCGTGGTGAAGCCCGCGTGAGGCGCACCGCCGCCCTGCTCTCGTCCGTGGCCGTCATCCTCGGTGTCGCCTCGTGCGTGCCGGGCGCGTCCGGGTCATCGTGCCAGGCCGACTACCCGTCCTACGGCACGACCGCGGAGCTCGAGGACAGCGCCGACCTCATCGTGCGGGGCACGTTCACCGCGCTGGAGGACGACGACACCGAGGGCTACCCGCGCACGGTCGCGACCGTCGACGTCGTGGCGACCGCGAAGGGCGACGCGGCCCCGGGGTCGACCCTCGACCTCGCGTACACCCGGTGCGACGACGCCGTGCAGCTGGGTCTGGAGGTCGGCGACGAGTACGTGATCCTGCTCTCCGACCCCGCGGACGATGCGCTCCCGACCCCGGTGAACATCTCCCAGGCCTTCCACGCCGTCGACGACGGCCGCGTCGTCACCACCCCCGGCAACCCGGTCGAGCTCGGCACCACGACCCTCCACGCCCTCGACCTCTCCTGAATTCCGCTTGCGCCCGCTGCCCCCGTCGGCAACGGTCGAGCGCGTGACCATCCCCGCACGTCTCGCGCCCCTGCTCGCCGAGTACGACTTCGCCAGCGAGCGCCTCCTGAACCGCCTGGCCGGACCGACCGTCGACAGCGGCGACGGCCTGCAGGTGGAGGTCCCGCCGCTCACCGACGCCGAGCTCCTCTGGGAGCCGGTCCCGGGCGCGTGGACCATCCGCCGCCGGGCGGACGGACCGGGGGGTCTGGGGGCGACGCGGCTGGTCGGGTCGGGCGAGTGGGGTCACGACGGCGGCCGCCCGCACCCGTGGCCGCCGCCGGTCACGTCGATCGGCTGGCGGATCAACCACGTGACCAAGACCCTGGCCGGCCGCGCGGACCACACCGACGGCACCCACACCCACACGGAGCAGGGCGACGAGCCGCAGGGCACCGCCGCCGGCGCGATCGAGCACCTGGCCGCGGCGGTCGCGGCGTGGCGCGCGACGCTCCTCGGGGCCGACGACGCCGCCCTCGACACGGTCGGCTACAGCACCTACCCGAACGGCTCCGACTCCGAGGACGCCTTCCTCGACGTCGTCTGGTGGATGAACCAGGAGGTCGTCCACCACGGCGCCGAGATCGCCCTCCTCAGAGACCTGTACGTCCGGCTAGCGTGACGGTGTGACCTTCTGGATCTGCGCCACGTGCGCGGTAGAGAGCGCCGAACAGCTCGACGTGTGCCCGATCTGCGCCGACGAGCGCCAGTGGGTGCCGGCCACCGGCCAGCGCTGGACCACCCTGGACGAGCTCCGGGCACGGGGGTACCGGGCGAGCATCGTCGAGCTCGAGCTCGACCTCTACGCGATCACCAGCACCCCGGCCGCCGGCATCGGCCAGCAGTCGAAGCTGCTCGTCACCCCCGACGGCAGCCTGCTGTGGGACCCGATCGGCTTCTTCGACGACGAGGTCGTGCACGCGATCCTCGCGCTCGGCCCGGTCCGCGCGATCGTCGCCAGCCACCCCCACATGTACGGCATCCAGGTGGAGTGGAGCCGCGCGCTGGGCCACGCACCGGTGCTCGTCGCGGAGAGCGACGCCCGCTGGCTCAACCGCCCGGACCACGTGATCCAGACGTGGTCCGGCGAGCTGGAGGTCCTGCCCGGCGTCACCCTGTCGCAGCCCGGCGGCCACTTCCCGGGCAGCGCGATCGCGCACTGGGCGGCCGGCGCGGCGGGTCTGGGCGTCGTGCTCAGCGGCGACACGGTCTTCGCCAACCCGGACCGCACGTCCGTCGCGTTCATGCGCAGCTACCCGAACCACCTGCCGCTGTCCGGCGCCGTCACGCGCCGGGTCGCCGACCACCTCGACCGCCTGGAGTTCGACCGCCTCTACGGCAACTTCGCGAACGTCATCGCATCCGACGCCAAGGCGGTCGTCCGCCGCTCCGCGGACCGCCACATCGGCTGGGTGAACGGCGACTTCGACCACCTCACCTGAGACCCCCTACGAGCCGAGGGCGTCCTCCAGCCGGTCGACGAACGCCGCCTGAGCCGTCACCACCAGCCGACGCGCCTCGTCCGGCGCGAACCATCCCGCCCGGTCCAGCTCGGGGACCAGGAGCGTCTTGCCCGACCGCGGCGGCCACGCGATCTCGACCAGGTTGCTGGCGATCGCGGACGCGTCAAGCTCCCCCTCGAGCGCCCACGCGGTCACCACCTTGCCGCCGCTCTGCTTCACGTCCCCGAGCGGGAGAGGGTCCGACGAGGGCGCCGGGACCCCGAGCTCCTCCGCGAACTCCCGCAACGCAGTCTGGAACGGGTCCTCGCCCGGCGACGGCTCGCCCTTGGGGATCGTCCACGCACCCTCGTCCTTGCGCGCCCAGAACGGTCCGCCCATGTGCCCGAGCAGCACCTCGAGCCCGGCAGCGCGCCGGAACAGCAGGATCCCCGCGCTGGTCCGCACGGTCAGACGTCCTCGGGGTCGACCAGGAAGTCGGCCTCGTCGGCGATCTCCCCGCCGATCGCCCCGTGCACCGCACGCGCCACCGCCTGCACCAGCGGAGCGGCGCGGGACCGCGCGACGCGGTGCTCGAACGACGGCCGCTCGGCCTCGAGCTCCTCGATGAACGGAGGCTCCCAGTGCACGCGGTAGGCCACGACGCCACCCTGGGTCCACGGCAGGCTGCGCATCAGCGGCGGCAGGGTGGTCTCCACGCCGGCCTCGACCGAGAGCATCCCGTCGTGCCCCAGGTCCACCAGCACCCCGTACGCCTCGGGCACGGGCGGCACCGCGATCATCAGCTCGTCGAACGCGGACGCCTCGTCCATCAGGCGCTGCCGCTCGGCCTCGTCGTCGACCCCGTACCGGTCCAGCGCCGCGGACAGCCCGCGACCTCCGGCCTCGGCCACCCACCCCGGCCGCCCGGTGGCGTCGCGCCCGACGCCGGGCTGCGGCCCGGTCCACGAGCCGGGCGCCTGGCTGAGCCTCGCCCTCGCCTGCACCGACTGCACCACGGCGAGCGCCTCAGCGGGCTCGAGCCAGGAGTCGGACAGGACGGTCAGGTCGATCGCGCTGTCGACGTCGGGCGTGAGGATCGTGCCGTGCTCCCCGATCCGCACGGAGCCGCCCAGGCGCCGCGCCGCGGCCACGAGCCACTGGAGCACACGCTCCTCCTCGCGGATCGGCATGCCCTCGGGGAACGCGCGCTTGAGCCCGTCGCGGTCACCGCCCGGGTACGGCTTCTCGCCGCGCTCCCGCGGGGCCACCAGCACGTACGCCACGGTCGAGGTGGTCGGCAGGCCGAGGCTGACGGCGTCCTCGGCCTCGACCCGGTAGGGCCCAGTGAGCGAGGACAGCCGGGCCAGCCGGAGCGTCCGAGCGGGGGTGGTCGACGAGCCGACGGCGCGGATGCCGAGCGCCGCGGTCATCGGGCCCATGATCCCGCGCGGCTGCGGGACCACGTCGGAGTCCTCCCAGCGCGCCTGCGCGAACCGGCTGATCGCCAGCACCTCGACCTCGTCGGCGCCCACGTCCTCCGGCAGCCCCAGCAGGTGCCGGCTGCGCAGCGTGGGGTCGCCGGCCCGGATGCGCGGCAGGCTCGCCATGGCTCAGACGTCCGTCCGGTGGAAGTTCTGCCACGACCGCGACGCCGTCGGCCCGCGCTGCCCCTGGTACCGCGAGCCGTACTCCGTGGACCCGTAGGGGTGCTCGGACGGCGACGACAGCCGGAAGAAGCACATCTGGCCGATCTTCATGCCGGGCCACAGCAGGATCGGCAGCGTGGCCACGTTGGACAGCTCCAGGGTCACGTGCCCGGAGAACCCGGGGTCGATGAAACCTGCGGTCGAGTGCGTGAGCAGGCCGAGGCGACCCAGCGACGACTTCCCCTCGAGCCGCGCCGCGATGTCGTCGGGCAGGGTCACCGCCTCGTACGTCGAGCCGAGGACGAACTCGCCGGGGTGCAGGACGAACGACTCGCCGGCGCCGACCTCGACCAGCCGCGTGAGCTCCGGCTGGTCGGCCGCGGGGTCGATGAACGGGTACTTGTGGTTGTCGAACAGCCGGAAGTACCGGTCGAGCCGCACGTCGATGCTCGACGGCTGGAGCATGGCCGGCTCGTAGGGGTCGAGGGCCACGCGGCCCGACTCGAGCTCGGCCTTGATGTCGCGGTCGGAGAGCAGCACGGAGACACGGTAGTCCGATCGGCCGTGCGGTCAGGGCAGGCGTTCACCGCTGGGCTGCGTCCCGGACGAGCAGGGCCACCTGCGTGCGGTTCTCCAGGCCGAGCTTGAGCAGGATGCTCGACACGTGCGCCTTGACGGTGGCCAGCGAGAGGTACAGCTCCCGGCAGATCTCCGCGTTGCTCGCCCCGCGACCGATCGCTGCCACGACGTCCCGCTCCCGCTCGGTCAGCAGGTCGAGCGCGGCCCGCGCCGCGGCGCGTGAGCCGCCCGCCCGGGCGGTGGAGTCCATGAGCCGACGAGCCACCCGCGGCGAGAGGACCGGCTCGCCCGCCGCTGCCGCGAGCACCGCCTCGACGATGCGCTGCGGCTCGGTGTCCTTGAGCAGGTAGCCGCTCGCGCCCGCGTGCATCGCGGCCTCGACCTCGTCGGCGGTGTCGAACGTGGTGAGGACGACGACCGCCGGGGGGTCGTGCCGGCGGCGGAGCGTGCGGGTGGCCGCGATGCCGTCGACCCCCGGCATGCGCAGGTCCATGAGCACGACGTCGACGGGGTGCGCGTCCAGCGCCGCGGGCACGCCGGACCCGTCGGCCACCTGCGCCACCACCGAGATGCCCTGCGCGCCGTCCAGCATGAGCGTGAGCCCGGCGCGCACCAGGGCGTCGTCGTCGACGACGAGCACCCGGACGGTCACGGCTCCCACGGTAGCCACGCGTCGAGCTCGAAACCGTCCGGCCGGGGCGTCGCGGTCAGGGTGCCGCCCAGCAGCTCGACCCGCTCGGTCAGCCCGACCAGGCCCGTCCCCGTCCCCGTCCCGAGGCCGACACCTCCCCGCCCGTTCACCACGCGCACGCGCAGCCCCTCGTCGACCGCCACCACGACCTCCACCGACGCACCGGGAGCGTGGCGTCGCGCATTGGTCAGCCCTTCCTGGCACACCCGGTACACCGCGAGGCCCAGCTGCGCGGGGAGGTCGAGGTCCGGCGCCTCCAGCGAGACCACCGACCCGGCCGCCCGCTCCTGCGCCACCAGCGCGGGAAGGTTCTCGAGCCCGGGCACCGGTCGCAGCTCGTCCGGCCGCTCGCGGAGCACCCCGATGACCGTGCGCAGGTCCTCGAGGGCCGCCCCGGCGCTGGCACGCACCACGCCCGCCGCGGCGGCCACCTGCGTCGGCGACAGGTCGGTCCGGTACTCCAGGGCGCCCGCGGTCGTGGCGAGCAGGGTCAGCCGGTGCGCGAGGGTGTCGTGCATCTCCCGCGCGATCCGGGTCCGCTCCGCGCTGCGCGCCTCGTCGACCTCCCGCTCCTGGTCCCGCTCCGCCCGCCGCGCCCGCGCCCGCCACTCGTCGACCAGCGCGTCCCGCGTCCGCCCGTACGCCCCCCACCCGAGCAGAGCCGCGTGCACCGCGACGTCCGCCAGCAGCCACCACCCCAGCGGCAGCCCGACCGGCCGCCACAGCGCCTGCAGACCGTGGCCGACGATGCTCGCGCACGCCACCGGGACGGCGGTGCGCAGCGGCTCGCGGCGCGCGACCACGTACGTGCCGGCGGTGGCCGACGGCGTCGCGGCCGGGCTCAGGGCGGCGAGCGCCCCCAGCAGCAGCCCTCCGAGCAGCGGCCGGCTCTGCAGGAACGGCAGGATCGCCATGGCGGACGCGCCGAGCACGAGGTCGATCCCGAGCGGTACCCCGGCGTCCTGGGCCGACCAGGCGCCGAGGAACGTCAGCACCGCCATCCCGGACAGCAGGCCGAGCAGCACCGGTGCTCCGGGCCGGTCCCGACGCGAGGCGGAGGGTGTCATGCGGCGAGCCTAGGAACCCGGTCCGCGGCCGACCACCGACCAAAGCAGGGGGCGCCGGGGACCTCCGGCCGACGACGGCGGCGGCCGGACCGGTGAGCGTCGAGGCGTCCACCTCCACCGTCAGGAGAAGCTCATGTCCCGTCCCCTGCCCGTCTGGCTCGTCGCCACCGCCGCCCTCGCCGTCGCGCTCGCCATCTGGGTGATCGCCGTTCCGGTCGCCGGCATCGAGCTCCGAGCCGGTACCCCGCCGCAGACGATCGGCGTCGCATCGGTCGCCGTCACGACCCTCGTGGTCACTCTGGCCGCCTGGGGTGTGCGCGCCCTGCTCCGTCGCCGGAGGCCGGTCGCCTGGTGGCTGACCTGCGCGATCGTCCTGCTCGTCTCGCTGCTCGGACCGCTGGGCGCGTCCTCAGCGGGCGCCGTCGCCGCGCTGATGTCCCTGCACCTCGCCGTGGGCGCCGTCCTCGCGCTGGGTCTGGATCCACGGCGCTCCCGGCACCAGGTGACCGCACGGGTGCCCTGATCGGGCGGGGGGTCGACGAAGGATTTCTCGTCGTCGACCCCCTGGCCCGTTCCCCCATGGGATCCGGGCGGCTATGCTCTCGTCCGGGAGATGCGTGGGAGCGCTCTCGCACACTGATATCGCGCCGGAAGCACGACGCACCACCCGCACTGGTGCGGGGGGAGGTCGGGGAGCCGCAGGCGCCACTGCCGAGCACTCGAGGGGCAAGTCCATGCGGTACGGCCATTTTGACGACGAGGCACGCGAGTACGTCATCGAGACGCCTCACACGCCCTATCCGTGGATCAACTACCTGGGCTCGGAGCAGTTCTTCTCGCTCATCTCGCACCAGTCCGGCGGGTACTCGTTCTACCGCGACGCCAAGATGCGCCGCCTGACGCGGTACCGCTACAACAACATCCCCGCGGACGCGGGCGGCCGGTACTTCTACGTGAACGACGGCGGCGACGTGTGGACCCCGTCGTGGCTGCCGGTCAAGGCGGACCTGGACCACTTCGAGACGCGCCACGGCCTCGGCTACACGCGCATCACGGGCGAGCGCCGCGGCATCTCCGTCGAGACCCTGTTCTTCGTGCCCATCGGCGAGACCGCCGAGATCCAGAAGGTCACGGTCACCAACACCTCGGACGTCGAGAAGTCGATCTCGCTCTTCTCGTTCGTCGAGTTCTGCCTCTGGAACGCGCAGGACGACCAGACCAACTACCAGCGGAACCTGTCGATCGGCGAGGTCGAGGTCGAGCAGGACGGGCCGTACGGGTCCGCCGTGTTCCACAAGACCGAGTACCGCGAGCGCCGCGACCACTACGCCGTCTACGGCGTGAACACGCACGCGTCGGGCTTCGACACCGACCGCGACACGTTCGTCGGCGCCTACAACGGCCTCGGCGAGGCGGCGGTCCCCCGCAGCGGGAAGTCCACCGACTCCGTCGCGTCCGGCTGGTACCCGATCGGCTCGCACTCGGTCGAGCTCACGCTGGCACCGGGCGAGTCCCGCGCGCTGACCTACGTGCTCGGCTACATCGAGAACCCCGACGAGCAGAAGTGGGCCGACGACGCCCACCAGATCATCAACAAGGAGCCCGCGCACGCGCTGCTGGGCCGCTTCGCGACGACCGAGCAGACCGACGCCGCCTTCGAGCAGCTGCGCGCGCACTGGACGGGTCTGCTGTCCACCTACTCGGTGAAGTCGGACGACGAGAAGCTGGACCGGATGGTCAACATCTGGAACCAGTACCAGTGCATGGTCACGTTCAACATGTCGCGCTCGGCGTCGTTCTTCGAGACCGGGATCGGCCGCGGGATGGGCTTCCGCGACTCCAACCAGGACCTCCTGGGCTTCGTCCACCTCATCCCCGAGCGTGCCCGCGAGCGCATCATCGACATCGCGTCGACGCAGTTCGAGGACGGCTCGGCGTACCACCAGTACCAGCCGCTGACCAAGCGTGGGAACAACGACATCGGCTCCGGCTTCAACGACGACCCGCTGTGGCTCATCGCCGGCGTTGCCGCGTACATCAAGGAGACCGGCGACGTCGGGATCCTCGACGAGCCCGTGCCGTTCGACAACGCGCCCGGCTCCGAGGTGCCCCTGTTCGAGCACCTGGTGCGCTCGTTCCAGTTCACGGTCGACAACCGTGGCCCGCACGGCCTGCCGCTCATCGGCCGCGCCGACTGGAACGACTGCCTCAACCTCAACTGCTTCTCGACGACCCCCGGCGAGTCGTTCCAGACGACGGAGAATCAGGCCGGCGGCCACGCCGAGTCGGTGTTCATCGCCGCGCAGTTCGTCCTCTACGGTGCCGAGTTCGCCGAGCTGGCGTCGCGCCGTGGCCTCCCGGAGGTCGCCTCGCAGGCCCGCAAGGTCGTCGACGAGGTCCGCGAGGCCGTGCTCGAGCACGGCTGGGACGGCGAGTGGTTCCTGCGCGCCTACGACTTCTACGGCAACCCGGTGGGCACGGACGCCAAGCCCGAGGGCAAGATCTGGATCGAGCCGCAGGGCTTCGCCGTGATGGCGGGCATCGGTGTGGACAGTGTCGACGGCTTGAACACCGGCTCGCCGGCCATCAAGGCCCTCGACTCCGTCGGCGAGATGCTGGGCACCCCGCACGGCCTGGTGCTCCAGTACCCCGCGTACACGACCTACCAGATCGAGCTCGGCGAGGTCTCCACCTACCCGCCCGGCTACAAGGAGAACGGTGGCATCTTCTGCCACAACAACCCCTGGGTGATCATCGGCGAGACCGTGGTCGGCCGCGGCGCCAAGGCGTTCGACTACTACAAGCGGATCACCCCGGCGTACCGCGAGGACATCTCCGACGTCCACAAGCTCGAGCCGTACGTGTACGCGCAGATGATCGCGGGCAAGCAGGCGTCGCGCGCCGGCGAGGCCAAGAACTCGTGGCTGACCGGCACGGCGGCGTGGAACTTCGTCGCGGTGTCGCAGTACCTGCTCGGGGTCCGCCCGGACTATGACGGCCTCGTCGTCGACCCGCAGATCGGCCCGGACGTCCCGTCCTTCACCGTGACGCGCGTCGCCCGCGGCGCCACGTACGAGATCCACGTGACCAACTCCGGCGTCGAGGGCGCTCGCGGCAGCCTGACCATCGACGGCACACCGGTCGAGGGCAACCTCGTCCCGTACGCCGCCGAGGGTTCGGTCGTCCGGGTCGAGGTCACCGTCTGACCCCCGCGGGGGGCTGACGGGGGTGCTGTGATGACGGCTGTCCAGGAGATCGAAGCGCTTCCGTCCGCCGCAGAGGCGTCGCGGACGGTGACGCTCCGCAACGAGTCGTGGGAGCTCGACGTGCTGCCCGCGACGGGTGCGTCGCTCGCGGGTGGGCGGATCCGGACGTCCGACGGGGTCTGGCGCGACCTGCTGCGGCCCACCCGTCGGACGGCGCTCGGCGAGCCGGAGAAGTGCTCGAGCTTCCCGATGGTCCCGTGGTCCAACCGCATCCGGGACGGCGTCCTGCCGTTCGGCGACCGCACGTGGCAGCTCCAGCGCAACGGCGCCGACGGCACGGCCATCCACGGCGCCGCCCGGCACTCCGCCTGGACCGTCACGGACCGGACCGAGACGCGCGTCGTCCTCGAGCTCGACACCACCGGCCTGGTCGGCGTGAACTTCCCGTGGCAGTTCCGCGCGCAGATCACCTACGCGCTGGCCGGCGGCAAGCTCGTCGTCGGGACGTCGGTGCGCAACGTCGACCGCGAGCCGTTCCCCGCCGGGTTCGGGCACCACCCGTACTTCCAGCGCACGCTGTCACCGGTGGGCACCGCGGCTCCCCCGACGCCCGGGCAGCCCGTGCTCGAGGTCCCCGCGCACCAGGGGTACTCGCTGGTCAACGCCCTCGCGTCCGGCCCCGCCGGTCCCGTGCCCCAGCGCGCCGACTTCCGGGTGGCGCGACCGCTGACCTCGACGTTCGTCGACGACGTGCTCACCGCGTGGGAGCCCGGTGCGCCCGTGCGGATCAGCTATCAGGACCTCGGCGTCAGCGTCGACCTGCACGCCGACCCGGTCTACGCCCACCTGGTCCTGTACGCCCCCCGCAAGCGGCCGTACTTCGCGGTGGAGCCGGTGACCAACGTGAACAACGGGTTCTCGCTGCACGCCGCCGGCGTCCCGGGCACCGGCGTCTTCGTCCTGGAGCCCGGCGAGGAGCGCTGCGGCGGCTTCACCATGACGCTGCGGAGCTGAGTTCGCTGTCGTGACCGGTCCGGGTATGATTCCTGGCGGACCGATCACGACGGTCCACGCGGGTGTAGTTCAGTGGCAGAACTTCAGCTTCCCAAGCTGATAGCGCGAGTTCGATTCTCGTCACCCGCTCCATGTGGCCGCAGGTCAAGGACCTGCGCGCAACGCACTCCCGCTAGAGTGTCGCGAAGCTCTCCATCCCGGCGAGCGTGAGCACCTCGGTGCCGACCTCGGGGCACTCCTGCGCGGTCAGGGTGTCGATCTCGGTGCCGTCGGGCACCTCGCCCTGATCCTCGTACCAGCTGTAGAGGTTCACGGTCACGTTGGCCATGGCCCCCACCTCCGAGCCGATCTCCCGCAGCTGGGGCAGCTGGCCGGCGAGGTACTCGCACAGGTCCGCGCCGGAGACACTGCTCTCGGCCTCAGGGGTCGCACTCTCCTCGGCCGTCGGCGGAGCGCTCTCGGCCGACTCTGCCGCGGGCGGGGCGGACGGCGACTCCTCGGCCGGGTCCGCGCTCGAGCACCCCGCCAGGCACAGCACACCTCCGAGCGCCAACGACCACAATGACCAGTTCGTCCCGGTGTGCGCCATCCGGTGATCGTTCCACACGGGCCACCGTCGGCCAGGGCGGGTTCGGACCAATCGCGCGCGGTCCGCACTGGGTCGCCCGGGATCCTTGACAAGTTTTCTCGTCAAGGGCATCGTGATGCTCATGCAGGACGTCGAGGTCATCGAGAGCGCGGAGGCAGCCGCCGCCGCGCTGGATCCTGTCCGGGCCCGGCTGCTCAGCGAGCTGGCCGTCCCGGCCTCCGCCGCCGGGCTCGCCGCCCGGGTCGGCATCACGCGCCAGAAGGTCAACTACTACCTCAAGACGCTCGAGGCGCACGGCCTCGTGGAGCTGTCGGAGGAGCGCCGGCACGGGGGCATCACCGAGCGGGTGCTCCAGGCGTCGGCCGCGTCGTACGTCGTGTCGCCCGCGGCCGTGAGCGCGTCCGCGGCGGACCCCGACGCCAACGCCGACCACCTGTCGGCGGGCTATCTCGTCGCGCTGGCCGGTCGGCTGGTGCGCGAGGTCGGCGCCCTGGCGCGGCGGGCCGGCGCGTCCGGCAAGCGGCTGCCCACCCTGACCATCGACACGCAGATCGGCTTCCGGTCGGCCGCCGACCGGGCCGCCTTCGCGGACGACCTGACCGCCGCGGTGCTCGACCTGGCCGCTCGCTACCACCACGACGACGGGCGCCTGCACCGGCTCGTCGTCGCCGCCCACCCCGTTCCTGAGGAGGAGACATGAGCACGATCACGAACGTCCCGTACCGCCTGGAGTTCAGCGTCGAGGTCCCCGGCACCCCCGAGCAGGTCTGGGACGCCATCGCCACCGCCAAGGGCATGAGCGCGTGGTTCGGGCCGACCGAGCTGGAGGAGCGCGAAGGCGGCTCCCTGCGCTTCGTCATGGGCCCCGAGATGGACTCGACCGGCCAGGTCACCGGCTGGGAGCCGCCGCGCCGCCTGGTCTACGAGGAGGACTGGGCCGCCCTGATGGGCAAGGACCCGGAGTCCCTCAGCCCGCTGACGTCCGAGTTCGTGGTCGAGGCGCAGTCCGGCGGCACCTGCGTCGTACGCGTCACCAGCAGCGGCTTCGGCATCGGCGCGGACTGGGAGCAGGAGTGGTGGGACACGCTCGCCCCCGGCTGGATGCCGTTCTTCGACAACCTGCGCCTCTACCTGGCGCACTTTCCGGGCCAGGAGGCCACCCACCTGGAGGCCGCCGCCACCCACCCCGGAGACCCGGACGCCCTCTGGTCGGCCCTGCGCACGGCGCTGGGGCTGGGCGACGAGGGCGCGACGGTCGACGTGCGCGGAGGAGCCACCGGCACGGTCGAGCGCGTCGGCGAGCGGCAGACGCTGATCCGGCTGACTGCGCCGGTGCCCGGGATGCTCAGCGTCTACTCGTGGGGCATGGGCGACGGCACCGCGATGGCAGGCATCCGGGCGTACCTGTTCTCCGCCGACGCAGCGGACTACGCGCGGCAGGAGGAGCCGGCCTGGCGGGCCTGGCTCGAAGGGCTCACCGTCCCGGCCTGATCGTCGCGCCGGCTCAGTCGTCGCGCCTGCTCAGTAGGTGAACGCCGCCAGCTCGTGGCGCAGGTCGGCGGACAGGCGTGCGAGCTCGTCGACGGAGGCACCCATCTGCACGAGCGTCTGCGACGACGATGCCGCGCCGGACGCCACACCGGAGATGTTGACGGCGATCTCCCCCGAGCCGGTGGCGGCCTCCGCGACCGAGCGGGACATCTCCTTGGTGGTCGCGGTCTGCTCCTCGACGGCCGCGGCGATCGTCGCCTGGTAGTCGTTGATCGACGCGATGATCGCGGAGATCTCCCCGATCGCGTCGACCGCGCCGCCGGTGTCGGCCTGGATCGCCTCGACCTGGCGGGTGATCTCCTCGGTCGCCTGGGCGGTCTCCCGCGCGAGCTCCTTGACCTCGCCGGCGACGACCGCGAACCCCTTGCCCGACTCGCCGGCCCGAGCAGCCTCGATGGTCGCGTTGAGGGCCAGCAGGTTGGTCTGCTCCGCGATCGACGCGATCGCCTTGACCACGGTGCCGATCTCCAGCGAGCTGGTGCCGAGCTTGCCGACCGTCGCACTGGTGCTCGCGACGACGCCCGTGGCGCGCTCCGCGACGCGGGCGGCGTCGTTGGCGTTCTGCGCGATCTCCCGGATGGAGGCGTCCATCTGCTCCGCGCCCGCGGCGACCGTCTGCACGTTGCGGGAGACCTGCTCCGACGCGGCGGCAACGACGCCGGCCTGGACGCTGGTCTCCTCCGACCCTGCGGCGACCTCGCCGTTGGCCGCGGACAGCTCCTCGGCGGCGGCGGCCACGGTGTGCGACATCTCGATGACCTTGGCGATCACAGCTCGCAGAGCGGTCTGGGCGACGCCGAGCGCCGCCGCCATCTGGCCGACCTCGTCCCCGGAGCGCACGGTGGCGCGGACGGTGAGGTCACCGGTCGCCATCGCGTCCACGGCACGCTTGACGTCGACCACAGCACGCCGGATCGACCCGGCGAGCAGGATCCCGAGCATGCTCGCGAGCACCACGCCGGCGAGCAGGATCGCCACGGTCCACCTCGCCGACGCCGACGCCTCGGCCTCGACCCGGTGGGTGATGGCGTCCATCGACTCGGTGACCTGCGTGTCGACGTCGGTCAGGCTGGTGATCATCGCGGCACCCAGGTCGGCAGCACCCCCGGCGCGCACCTCGGCGAACAGCGGCCGGTCGTCGGCCATCGCCGCGGCCATGAGGTCGCCGTCCACCATCGCGTGGTAGTTCGCCCACGAGCTGGTGAACTCGTCCCAGTTGGCCGGGAGCTCCCCGCTGTTGGCACCCTGGAACGCGGTCGCGAAGTCGCTGGACGCCGTGTCCATCGCGGCATACGCGTCCTGGAGCTTGCCGAACTGCGCCTGCTTGCCCTCGCCCTCGTACGCCATCACGAGGGGGATGTACATCCGCACCGTCCAGAGCGCGTCCTTCAGCGAGGCGAGCGACGTGCCGACCGTGGCCTGTGTGGCGGCCATCTCTGTCGCGTCGTTCTTGATGTTCTGCACCTGGAGGACCGCGAACGCGCCGAGGGCGCTGGCCGCGACGGCGAAGACGGCGACGAGGCCGAGGATCTTGGTACGGATCGAGGCGCTGGAGAGTGTGGCGGAGACGGACATGCGAGGGCTCCTGAGGTGACGATGGCGCCCGAGCGCACCGCAGGTGCGTCGCTGGCGACACTGCACACGCGGACACCTGCTCTGATCGGCCGCGGTCCGCTCGAACTGAGGCGTACCGGCGGGCGACCTGCATGTCGCGCAGGGCCGGTCCCCACCCTCCTGGGGACCGGCCCTGCGGCGTCGTGACCAGCGTGCCCCTCCTGCGCTCGAGAGTCAAGCAGTCATTGACACTCGTCACACGAGAGCCGTGACGGGTCGGTGGGGCGACACGACGTGAGACGCGCCTGTCGGGCCCCAGCCGGGTGCCACACTCGTTCGCGTGAGCGCGCGGCGCAGCGAGCTGAAGAACATCGGGTACGAGATCTTCATCGGCGCGCTGTCGCTGCTGTCGATCTTCAACCTGGTCCTCGTCGCGGTGGCCCGGGGCGACGGCGACCTGCAGAACGTCCTGCTGGCGATGAACGCGATCTTCAGCGTGGTCTTCCTCCTCGACTTCACCTACCGGCTCACCACCGCACCCTCGCGCAAGGACTACGTCTTCCGGCACTTCGGCTGGGCCGACCTGCTCGCCAGCCTGCCGTTGGCCCAGCTCAAGTTCCTGCGCATCTTCCGCCTGGTCCGCGTCTTCCGGCTCATGCAGGGGGTCGGCGGCCGCTCCGTCCTGCGGACCCTCGTGCGGGACCGGGCAGGCAGCGCGCTGTTCACCCTGCTGCTCACGGGCATCCTGGTGCTCCAGTTCGGCAGCCTCACGATCCTGCGGGTCGAGGTCGACGCCCCGGACGCCAACATCACGACCGCCTCGGACTCCCTCTGGTACACCGTCGTCACCATCTCGACCGTCGGCTACGGCGACCAGTACCCCGTGACGACCGCCGGCCGGATCGTCGGCGCGATCATCATCGTGGTCGGCGTCGGCATCTTCGGGACGTTCACCGGCTACCTGGCCAACCTGTTCCTGACCCCGCGGAAGGCTCCCGAGCGGGTCGATGCGCTCACGCAGCTGCGGCACGTCCTGGATCTGCCGGGCGTCACGGTCGAGGACGTCGGTCGCGTGCTCGCCCTGCACCGCGACGGACGCCCGGACTGAGCCCTCAGGTCAGGTCGAGCGTGAGCGTCCTGCCCCAGCCGTGCCGCTGGGCCTCCGTGAACCCGACGCGCGAGTAGAACGCGATCGCGCCCTCGTTCCGGCTGTCGACGCCGAGGTGCAGGCCCGGCACCCCGCGCTGGCGCAGCGCGGCCGACAGCGTCTGGACGAGCCGTCGACCGAGTCCCTGGCCCTGCGCACGCGGGAGCAGGTCGATGTGCATGTGGGCGGGGAACCGGTCCGCCAGGGACTCGTCGGCGGCGGTCCACTCGTGGATCCGGCCGACGAGCACGTGGTCCTCGGTGCCGTCGTGCGGGTCCTCGGCCGGCGGGTACCGAGTCCGGAGGGTCGGCCACCACGCCCGTTCCAGCCACTGCTCGAACCGCTGGGTGTCCGCGGTCGCCAGGATGTAGCCCACCGGACCGAGCTCGTCACCGACCACGAAGGTCAGGCCGGGATCGGCGATCGGGTAGGGCCCCGCGTAGACGTGTCCCAGCAGGTCGGGGTCGCGGTAGAGCGCCGTGGCGTCGCGGCCCGCCTCGCCCGTGAGCAGGCAGATCCGGTACAGCGCGGGCAGGTCGGACGGGTGGAACGGCCGGATGGCAGCGGGCATGACCACGACCTTCTCACGGGCTCACCCACCCCTGGGGTTCCAGGTCCGGGGTCAACCTGCCGATGACTAGGGTGTGACGCTCCTCACCGACACCACCCCCGACCTGATGCACCAGGCATTCATCGTCGCCGTCGGCAAGTGTGACGACGACGGGAACCCCCTGGGCCCCCTCTACAGCGTGCTCAGCACCGCGACCACCTTCCACGCCAGCGTCGTCGTCTCGACGCCCGAGGAAGCGTTCGCGCTCGCGCGCGACCGGATCGCCCTCCAGCCCGAACCCTGGGCGTGGGAGATCGTCAGCCTGCTGCACTGAGCCGTGCTCAGGCGTCCTCGGACGCCGTGTACGTCTTCTCCGGCCAGTACGCCCACTCCTCGAAGAGCTCGGCGCGCCCGTCCGGCCCGAACCTCAGCACCCACAGGTCCTTGTACTCCTGCGGCTTGTCCCCGCCGTACTGCACCTCGACCCGGACCACCGCGTCCTGGCCGTCGGCCGCGATGACGTCGAACGTCATGGTGAACGGCGTGGGGTCCACCCAGAACCCCCGGATCGCCTCGATCCCCTCGAGCGGCTCGGGGTCGTACGGCGAGCGCAGGTACCGCGCGTCCTCCGCGAACAGGCGGTCGAGCCCGTCCACGTCCTGCGTGCGCCACGCCTGCTCGTACCGCTCGACCCATCCCGTGACCGCGTCCCGGCCCATCGCCGCCTCCTCCGCTCGGTGTGGGTCCGAGTCTCCACCCGACCACCGACGCTGCGTCAGCTCACCCGCGGACCGACCGCCCCGCGGCGCAGCACCGACAGCTCGACGCGCGAGCGCAGCTGGTCGGTGGGCAGGACGTGCGCGAGGTCGGCGAGCACGCCGTCGCACGCGTCGACCACGGCTCCGAGGTCCACATCCGGGTCGACGGTGGCCCGCAGGCGCACGACGAGCTCACCCCGGTCTGCGAGCACGGCACCCTTGGCGGACCGGATCACCGGGTCCTCGGCGAGCACCTCCGCGGCGGTCGCCACCGCCGGGCCCGGATCGACCAGCAGCCGGCCCGGCTGCGCCCCGGACGGCAGCCGCAGCGACCCGACGGACCGTCGGGGCAGGTGTGCCAGGAGCCACCAGAGCCCGATGACGACGAGGGCGCCGCCGACGATCCCGGCGAGGGCCGCGAAGCTCGACGACCCGGTCACCTGGCCGGAGTCGACGGCGATCTCGTCGGGCACATCGGGCCACAGGGACTCCAGGAATCCCGTCTGCCAGCCCACCGCGGCCACGCCGACCAGGATCAGGAGCAGCCCGAGCAGCAGGACGAGCACCCGGTCGAACCCCAGGATCGACCGCCTCATCGCCCGTCACCTCCCGAGTGGAGCCCGGCGGTCGTGCGACCGACCACCTTGACGGACAGCGGCTGCGCCAGCGGCGCCAACCGCTCGGTCACGGCCGCGCGCACGGCATCGGACACGTCGTCGCCCTCGAGGGTCGACACGGTGACGGTCACGGACCGGCGGGTGGCCGACGCCCGCGCGGAGAGCACCCGGTCGACCTCGTCAGCGGCCGAGGCGGCGAGCCGGGCGGCATCCCGGACGCCGATGGTCGCCCCGGTCGAGGACGTGACGTCCAGGCGCGTGCGGACCCGTCGGCCCAGCGCGACCACCACGAGCCACAGCCCGAGCAGGGCGACGACGACGCCGACCGCGGTGACCAGCGTCGACGGCACGACACCGTCGGCACTGTCCACGACAGGCGCGATCCAGGGCTCGCCGTCCACCCGCCCGGCGGCGACGAGGGCCTCGCGCACCACGAGGACTCCGAGCACGACCAGCACCGCCGCGAGCGCGATGCTCCACCAGGCGACCCGGCCGGCCCGTGTGGCAGCGGCGGCGGGAGCGAACCCGCGCGGGGTCTCGACGTGCGTCATCGCACCCTCGCGACCGGTCGAGCGCTCGCCGCACGGACGACCTCACGCACGGCGACGCTCACGTGGGCGAGGTCCTGACCTGCGAGGCGCTCGAGCTCCTGGCGCAGCGCAGCCTGGACGCCTGTGGTGACCTGCGCGGCCGAGGCCGGCCAGGTGATCGCCACCTCCACCTCGACGCGCGCCGTGGAGCCGGCCCGCTGCCAGCGGACGCGCGGGTAGCCGCGGCCCAGCGTGCGTTCGACCGTGCCGACGGACTCCTCCTCCGGAGCGACACCGGGGACCTCGAGGGTCACCTGACGGGCGATCCGCGTGAGGGCGCGGTCGGCGATGGTGAGCGTCCCGCGGGCGTCAGCCACGGCCGCGGCCGGAGACGAGGCCGGTGACGTCGATCCGACCGTCGACCGCGAGGCCGACGACCACACCGACGGCCGCGAGGACGACCGCGAGCATGAACATGTCGAACCCGCCGACGGCGGCGACGAGAGCGAGCAGCAGGCCGGCGAACAGCCCGATGGCGACAGATGACACGGTGACTCCTCAGACGATGGTGTCGATGTCCTCGACGTGGACGCGGACGGGCATGGGTGCGATCGCGGAGACGGCCCGCTGCACCCGAGCCGCCGTCTCGGGGACGGGGACGAGGTCGGAGACGACGACGTGCACCTCGGTGCCCCCGTCGTCGATCCGGACCCCGGTCACCCGGCGGCCGGGCAGGTAGGTGCCCAGCTCCCCGAAGCGGCCGCCGTGCAGGCGGACGACGCCGGGAACCGCCAGGACGGTCGCCGCGACGACCTCGGACGGGGTGAGCGGCTCCGGGACGACGTCGGCGATGACGACCACCTCGGCGGGCGGGACGACCTCGGGCACGGGCTCGGCCAGGTCGAGGGGCGCCACGTCGGACGCCACCTCCAGCGGCGTGGGCACGTGATCCGGGAGCTCGGTCACTGGACCCGCTGCTCCTGGGGTGCCGCAGGCTGCGCGTCGTCCTGCGGCAGGTGCACGTCGTTGACGGTCACGTTGACCTCGACGACGTGCAGGCCGGTCATGCGCTCGACGGCACTGATGACGTTGCGCCGGATGCCGTCGGCCAGGTCCGCGATCGAGACGCCGTACTCGGCGACCAGGTCGAGGTCGACGGCCGCCTCGGTCTCGCCCACCTCGACGGAGACGCCCTGGGAGTGGTTGGTGCGGGCACCGGGAATGCGCTCGCGCAGGTTGCCGATCGCGCGGGCTGCGCCGCCGCCGAGCGAGTGCACCCCACTGACCTCGCTCGCGGCGATGCCCGCGATCTTGCTGACCACGGTGTCGGCGATGGTCGTGCTGCCCTCGGGCGTGACCAGCGCGCTCTGCCGGGCGCGGGCGGCGGGGGCCGTGACTGTCGTGGCGGACTCGCTCATGGTGACCTCTCTCGACTGGTGGACGTACACGGTTGGTCGCGGTTCCGGCCGATTCGTCACGGATCCACGGTGTGACGTGGGTCACATGCGCCAGGATGCGGTGCCCGACCGGCGGACGCACGCTGCTCGGGATGGACGACGACGAGGGGGTCCCTGACGAGGTGCTTGCCCGGCGGGCTGCACTGCTCGACCGCGCCGCGTTCCGGGTGATCGTCGACCGGCACGGCCCGGCCCTCTATCGCTATGCCCGCCGCATGCTCGATGATCCACAGGACACCGAGGACTGCGTGCAGGAGGCGTTCGCAGCCGCGTGGACCTCGTTGCCACAGTTCGCGGGCCGGTCGGCGCTGCGCACCTGGCTGTTCGCCATCACGGCGCACAAGGTGCGGTCCTTGCAGCGTCGTCGGACCCGCACGGCTCTGCCCCTGCCCTTCGTCCCGGTCGACGAGGTGGATCGTCACGCGATCGACCCGGAACGCTCGGCCGAGGGGACGGACCTGCTCGAGGCGCTGAACGCGGCGCTGCGTGAGCTGCCACCGGGGCCACGGTCGACCTGGCTGCTGCGGGAGGTCGAGGGACTGTCGTACGAGCAGATCGCCGAGGTGTCGGGAACGACGACCAGCACGGTCCGCGGCCAGCTCCACCGGGCGCGTGGCCACCTGATCCAGCGGATGGAGGCGTGGCGATGAACGCTGAGCAGCTGCTCACGCAGGCCGCTCGATCGCTGCGCGAGCACACCGACAGCGGGTGGGTCGCCCTGCGTGACGACGTCGTGGCGGTCGCCGTCCGTGCGTTCCGTCCGTCCGCCCCCGTCCGTGGTGGCGCGCTGCCGGACGGCCCCCTGTTCGTGGCGTCCACCGTCGTGGTGTCGCGCGTGGGAGCCGCCCTCGCGACCGTGGCCGACGCCGGCGTCCTGCGGATCACGTGCACCACCACCTCGCAGGACGACCTGGACCGGCTGACCGTCGAGCTCGTCGCGCTCTACGGCACCCCGCTGGTCCCGCTGGCCGACGAGGTCCGCAGCCTCGCCGCGACCGCCGTCGCCGAGACGCTCGGCCTCGCCCGGCCACCGGTGGACCGCGTGCGCGTCGACGTCTCGGTGCAGGACGTGACGAGGGACCGCCGACAGCTCTGACCGCGCGCCGTCCCCGGCCGTCGAGGTCGCGGAGTCCGGCAAGACACGCTGCGCAGGCCGCCCAGATGGGCTGCCGTAAGACACACTCCTCTGTGTGACCGACCTGCTCTCCTCTCCGCGCCCCCTGGGCGAACCGGGGGCAGTCGACCACCGTGCCGACTGGTCGTGGCTCCCCGACCCCGCGGACGTCCCGACCGCGTCGGGCCTTGCGCGCGCCCGCGACGAGGCCGAGCGGCTCCTCGCCGACCACGGTGTCACGTACGGCGCGGACCAGGAGGACGGCGAGCACCCCTGGCACCTGGACCCCCTGCCCGTCATCGTCGACGAGCCGGAGTGGGCCCGCCTCGACGCGGGACTGGTGCAGCGGGCGGAGCTGCTGGACGCGATCCTCCAGGACGCGTACGGCCACCGGCTGCTGCTCACCGACAAGCTGCTGCCCCCGACGGTCGTGCTGGGCCACCCCGGCTTCGTGCGCGCGGTCGACGGGCTGCGGCTGCCGGGCGGCCGGGAGCTGGTGCTCACCGCCACCGACCTGGTGCGGGACGCGTCGGGAGCCTGGTGCGCGGTGGCCGACCGGACCCAGGCGCCCTCGGGCGTCGGGTACGCGATGGAGGACCGTCGCATCGTCGCGCAGGTGCTCTCCGGGGTGTACCGGCAGGCGTCGATCCAGCGCCTCGGGCCGTTCTTCCGCGCGCTGCGGCTGGCGCTGCGGGCCGTCGCCCCCGGTCACGCCGAGCAGCCGCGCGTGGTCCTGCTGACGTCCGGACCGTCCAGCGAGACCGCGTTCGACCAGGCGTACCTGGCCTCCATGCTCGGCCTGCCGCTCGTCGAGGGCTCGGACCTGCTGGTGCGGGACGGCCGCGTCTGGATGCGCGGCGTCGAGGGCCTGGAGCCGGTCGACGTGGTCCTGCGCCGCGTCGACGCGGAGTGGTGCGACCCGCTGGACCTGCGGCAGGGGTCGCGCCTCGGCGTCCCCGGCCTGGTCCGAGCGGTCCGCGCCGGGACCGTCAGCGTGGTCAACCCGCTGGGCAGCTCGGTGCTGGAGAACCCGGCGCTGCTCACCTACCTCCCGCGGCTGGCCAACGCGGTGCTGGACCAGGACCTCGCGCTGCCGTCGGCACCCACCTGGTGGTGCGGCGAGCCGAGGTCGCGGCAGCACGTGCTGGCGCGCCTGGACCAGCTGGTGATCCTGCCCACCGTGCGCGGGACCGACGTCGGCACGATCCTCGGCTGGACCCTCAGCCACCGCGAGCGCGAGCAGCTGGCCGCCCGGATCAGTGCCGAGCCGTGGCTCTGGGTGGGCCAGGAGCCGGTGGGTCCGGCGGGGCCGACGATCGACGGCGCACCCGTCGGCGTCGGCAGCGACCTGCCCTCAGCCGAGGGCATCGGGCCGGCCGACCTCGGACCGCGCGCCGCGGTGCTGCGCACGTACGCGGTCGCGCACCGGCAGACGTACACGGTGATGGCCGGCGGGCTCGCGCGCGTCGCGTCCGGGCACGTCGTCTCGTCGGCCCTCGGCGCCGCGGCCAAGGACGTGTGGGTGCTCTCCACGCAGCCCGACGCACCGGTCGAGCCGTGGGTGCCGTCCGACGAGTCCGCCGCCGGCGAGGTCCCCGCGCAGCGCCGCCCGGCGACGGGCATCTCGCCGCGCACCGCAGAGAACCTGTACTGGATGGGCCGCTACGCCGAGCGGGCCGAGGACTCCAGCCGCGTGCTGCGCGTCGTCGTGGACCGGTGGGACGACTTCCACCAGCGCCCGGCGTCCGCCGGTGGCCAGGCGCTCGCGGTGCTGCTCTCGTCCCTGACCCCCACCGACGGGTCGACCCCGCGCTTCCGCGACCTCGTGCTGGACCCGCAGGACACCGGCACGGTCGCCCGCTCGATCCGCCGGCTCGCCGCCTCAGCCGCCGCGGTCCGCGACCAGCTCTCGACCGACACGTTCGGGCCGCTCGCCCGCATCGAGCGCGCGCTGCGCGACGAGCGCAACAAGACCCGCGGCCGCACACCCGGGACCGACTCTCTGGACCTCGGGGTGGTCAGCGGGAACGCCGCGACGGCCGGACTGCGGCCCGTGCTCGACAAGGTGCTGGAAGGACTGCTGGCCATCGCCGGCATCACCGCCGAGGGACTGGTGCGGGACGTCGGCTGGCAGTTCCTCGACGCCGGCCGGCGCATCGAGCGCGCGCAGCACCTGGTGGAGAGCCTGCTGGCCACGGTCGTGCAGCAGCGCCCGGCGGACGTCGACTCGGTGGTCCGCGAGTCGGTGCTGCTGGCGCACGAGTCGGCCATCACGTTCCGCCGCCGGCACCAGACCGGCGCGGGCCTGGCGGAGGTGCTCGAGCTGCTCCTCCTCGACCCCACCAACCCCCGCTCCCTGGCCTACCAGCTGGACCGGCTCAGGGAGTCGCTCGCGCTGGTCCCCCTGGCCGGCCGCGCACCCGACCAGCGCGACCATCTGCTCTCGGACGTCGTCGACCTGCTGGCCGAGGTGGACCCCGTGGCGATCGCCGGGGCGGTCACGGAGGACGGGCGGCGCGCGCGGCTGGCGGAGGCCCTCGAGTCGATGCTCTGGCGGCTGCACGCGGCGGCCGACGAGATCGAGCGCGTGCACTTCGTCCGGCTGGCCCCGAGCCGCGCGCTCGAGGACCCCTGGGACGCCCGGGACGGTGGTGGCGAGTGACCCGCACCTACGACCTGGTGCACCGCACCACGTACACGTACGCCAACGTGGTGACCGACTCCTACGGCCGCACGACGATGACCCCGCGGGACGTGCCCGGGCAGGCCTGCCTGTCGACGACCGTCGAGATCGAGCCCCCGCCCTCGGACACCGCCGCGCACGTGGACTACTGGGGCAACCGGACCACCTACTTCGGGGTCACGACGCCCCACACCCGGCTGGTCGTCACTGCGCGCTCCACCATCGAGGTCACCCGGCACGCCCCCGACCCCGCGGCGCTGCCGACCGTCAGCTGGCACGAGGTGGCGCGCCGCGTCGCGTCCGGCGAGGTCGGCCGCCTGGACCCGAGCATCGTCGACCTCCGCGAGGCCATGCTGCCGTCCCCGCACGTGACCTTCGCCGACGAGGTGCGGGACTGGGCCGCCCCGACGTTCGAGGCGGACCGGCCGGTGGTCGAGGTGCTCGTCGAGCTGGCGCACCGGATCCGCACCGAGATCGCGTACCGGTCCGGCTCCACCACGGTGCACACGACGCAGGCCCAGCTGCTCGCGCAGAAGGCCGGCGTCTGCCAGGACTTCGCGCACCTGATGATCGCCGCGCTGCGCCTGCACGGGCTGCCCGCCCGGTACTCCAGCGGCTACATCGAGACGCGTCCGGCACCCGGGCGGGAGAAGCTCCGGGGGGCCGACGCCTCGCACGCGTGGGTGTCCGCCTGGGTGCCCGGCGCCGGCTGGGTGGAGGTCGACCCCACCAACGACCAGCTGGTGGACGACCGGTACGTGCTGCTCGGCTGGGGCCGCGACTACGACGACGTGCCGCCGCTGCGCGGGGTCATCTTCACCGAGGGCTCCGGCTCGCGCCTGACCGTGTCCGTCGACCTGGTCCCGTCCGGCGCGGAGCCGTACCTCTGACCTAGCGTCGCGCCGTCGCCCGGTCCCGCAGCTCGTCGGGCGTCACGACGAACCCGCCGCTGTCCACGACCGTCCCGCCGACGGCCCGCCACAGGGCGGCCGCGACGCGGGCGATCGACGGCTGCACCCTCGAGCGGGCGATGAGGTGGAGCTGCGACGGGTGCTCGTTGCGCAGCTCCGCCGGCTCGGGCGGCTGCCAGCTGACGTGGTACGACCAGGGCCCGAACTCCCGCCAGTCCAGCCGGGACAGCGCCACGGGGACCTCGCTGGAGCGACCGGTCTTCACGGTGATCGCGCCGTCGTACTCGAACGTCGCGGTCACGGAGAACGTGGGCGGGCCGGAGCTGCCCTCGGCCTGCTGCGGGTGCGGGACGTCGGTGGGGCCCACCCGCGCGCCGGTCATCGCCGGTCGCACGAGGGGGAGCGCGTCCTGCGCGGACAGCGGGACGGGCGACCACAGGGTCAGGTCGATCGCCGAGCCGGGATCGGGCACGACGACCTGGGTCCGCTCCGCCGGGACGATGCTGCCGGCGGCACGGCGGGCGGCGGCGGACATCCAGCCGTAGACCAGGTCGAGCGACGCGCGCGGGTCGGCGGGCACGAGGGCGTACAGGTCGACGTCCTGGGGGGACAGACCGGCGGCCTGCGCCTCCGCGGGGCCGGCGGGCGTCGGACCTTCGAGGGAGGCGGCTCCGTCCAGCCGCAGCACGCCCGGCGTCGGCTCGGCCACGTCGGCGACGATGCCGCGGAACCGCGCGCCGGTCATGGGTCGTGCGCTCGCGGAGGCCTGGGCGGCGGTCACCGGCTCGCGCGTCCATGCCGCCCCGGGGAACCACGCTGTGGCCATGGCGGCGACGTCGGAACCGCGCGGCACGACGAGCACGTGGTGGCCGTCGAGCTCCCCCGGGAGGACGACCAGCGGCAGGATCATGCGGCCGGACGGTACACAGGTCGTGATGCGGGCGTGTTACGTCTCGGCGCGCCCACTCGGCGAGTCGCCGCTGATCAGCGCGTTATCCACAACTTAAACGTTGTTGCACACGCCTGTGGACGGACGCTGTGGACAAATCGTGAAGTCGCTCTGCTCCTGCGCTCCAGTCACCCGTGGACGTCGTGGAGGTGGTGGACGACGTCGTGCAGGAAGTACTGGCCCAGGGTCCGCACGGTGAACTCCGACCCGTTCGAGCGCCGTCCCGCCCGGTCCCACTGCGGGTCGGCCACCGAGTCGAACCGGTCGGCGACCACGTCGGCCGCGTCCGCCAGCTCGTCGGCCACCACGAGCGGGTCCTGGAGGTCGTACCGGTCCGCGAGCGCGGAGGCGTCCTGGTCCCAGTTCTCGAACAGCGGGTCGTCCTCCGTCAACAGCAGCTCGAGGCGGCCGTCGAAGATCCGCAGGACGTCCCGCACGTGAGCCCCGTACTCGAGCGTCGACCACGTGGTCGGCGCCGGCCGCACCCGGGCGTCGGGGCGGTGCAGGGCGGACACCCAACGCGGCACCAGGTCCCGGACCGTGCCGCCGATGGCCGGTCCGTCGACGTCGGCCGCCGTGAACCCGCACTCGGGGCAGCGCTGCGACAGCACCCACGTCCAGTCCTTGGTGTCCGGCTGGATCTCCTCGTTGCTCATGCACGGCACGCTAGACGACGGGCCCGTGCAGTTCCCGCCATCGACCATGTGGATCCGGCCGCTATAGCCGCCGGTGCGCGCGCCGACGACATGGTCGGCGCTCGTGACGGCGGCCATCGTCACTTGGTGACAGAACGTGCGATGATGTCACGATGCCCAAGATCATCGGCGGCTCCCTGCACGAGCACCGGGAGCAGACGCGCCAGAAGCTCTTCGCGGCGCTCTCGGCACTGATGGCCGAGCAGGGGTTCGACGCCATCACCCTGGCGGAGATCGCGTCCGCCGCCGGCGTCGGCCGCACGGCCGTCTACAACCACTTCCCCGACAAGGAGTCGCTCCTGCTCGGGTTCATCACGCACGAGACCGAGCAGTACGCGGCCACGCTCCAGCGCGCGCTCGACGACATCGAGGACCCGACCGAGCAGCTCCAGACCTACGTCCGCCAGCAGGCCGCGCTGACCCGCGTCTACCACCTGGCCCCCGGACCGGAGCTGCGGTCGGTGCTGTCCCGCGGCACCCAGCAGCGCGTGCGCGAGCACGTGATGGTGGTCGAGCAGATCCTGCGCCGGATCCTCGCTGCCGGCATCGAGTCGGGTGCGTTCCCCCCGCAGGACCTCGACGTCACGGTCCCCCTGGTCAACGCCTGCCTGTCCGGGCGCGGAGTGCCCTCCGACGGGCCCGAGCGCGAGCGGGCGATCGAGCAGACCGAGGCGTTCGTGCTCAGGGCTGTCGGAGCGGACGCCGCTGCACCTGTCTCCGTGCCGACCTTCGTGCCGGCCTGACCTGGTGGCCAAGCGCGCGCGCGGCGGACCACCCCCCGCCCACCACGGCAGCCACCCCTCCGACCGACGACCCCGGACCCGCCCCGCGCCCCGGCGGTCGACCGCGCTCGAGCTCACCTTCCTCCCGGGCCTGGAGTCGCTGGTCGCCGACGAGGCCGCCGAGGTCCTCCTGCTCGACGGCGCACCCTCGCCGGTGCCGGGCCGCGAGGACGCCCTCGACGTCGCGACGTGGGGTCCGCCCGCCGACGTGCTCGGCCTGCGCACCGCCGTCGCCGCGTTCCTCGTGCTCCGGTTCGACGTCCCGCGCCCCAAGTCGCTGACCAGCGGGGACCACCTGACCCGGATCGTCGACGCGATGTACACGTCGCTGCGGACCGGCAGCTCGTCCACGTTCCGGTTCGAGGCCGCAGGCAGCGACTCCGCGGTGTTCGCGCGGCTGGCCGACCTGCTGGCCGAGGCCACCGGACTGCGGTACGACGAGGCGCAGGGCGAGCTCGTCCTGCGCGTGCGCCGCGGCGTGCGCCCCGGACCGTCCGGCGACCCCGGCTGGGACGTCCTGGTCCGGCTCGGCTCGCGCCCGCTGTCCGCCCGCCGCTGGCGCGTCACCGACTACCCCGGCGCGGTGAACGCGACGATCGCGGCCGCGATGGTGCGGCTCGGCGAGGTCCGTGAGCAGGACCGGGTGCTCAACCTCATGTGCGGCTCCGGCACGCTGCTGGTCGAGCGCCTGTCCGCCGGTCCCGCGGCCGACGCGGTCGGGGTCGACCTGTCCGCCGACGCCCTCACCGCGTCGGCGGAGAACCTCGGCGCCGCCGCGCACGCGGGCGACGCCCGTCTGCTGACCGCCGACTGCACCGGCCCCGCGCTGGTCGAGGCCGCCGGCGCCGGCTGGGACCTGCTGCTCGCCGACCCCCCGTGGGGCACCCTGCACGGCACCCACGCGACCAACGCCGAGGTGCACGCCGGGATGCTCCAGGCGGCCTACGACGCCGCGGCGCTGGGCGCCCGGTTCGTCGTCCTCACGCACGAGGTCAAGGTCATGGAGCGCTGCCTGCGCGACGCCGACGCCCTCTGGCGGATCCGCTCCACCACCAAGGTGTTCGCCAAGGGCCACCACCCACGCATCTACGTCCTGGACCGCACCGCCTGAGACCGTCAAGTGCGGAGGCCGCGGTGCCGACTCCCTCAGCGTGACACCACCTCGCGTCGCTCGGTCCGCGGTCCTCGGCGCAGCGCTCACGCTCGTCCTGCTCGGGGGCTGCGCACAGCCGGTATCCGGCCCGGTGCGCACCGGGAAGGCGCACGCGATGCCCGCACCGGTGGTCGAGCCGACGGCCGAGGCGCCACCCGCACCGGCCGCCCCGGCACCCGCTCCGTCGCCCACCCCGGTGGACGAGTTCCCGTTCTGCCACGGCGAGCTTCCCGCTGAGGCTCCCCCAGGGGCGTCCGCCGCGGCCGTGGCCTACCTGCAGGCAGTCCGCGCCGCATCACCCTCCTGGCAGGCGATCGACGACCGCATCGTCAACAACGGTCTGTCCGTCGACACCAACGACCTCATCGCCCAGGCGGACGCGGACGAGCCGTTCATCCTCGCGCTCGAGGCGATCGAGTTCCCCGAGGAGGCCACCGCGGCCGCCTCGGACCTGATCTACGCCCTGCTCGACTACCGCGAGTTCCTCCAGGCGACCATCCTCGACGGTTTCGGGACGACGTACGGCGAGGACACCATGCGGCTCCAGGGAATGCGCTCCACCGCGTCGGGGGCCCTGCGTACCGCGCTCGGCGTGCCCCCGTCGACGTGCGCCTACCACCGACCCTGACCACCCGAGCATCCGCAGGCACCGCACGGACCGGTGAGAATGGTGCCGTGCGTGAGAGCAGACTGCCCCGGGTCCGTGCGTCCGAGCTGGTCGGGCGGGGGTGGCTGAACACCGGCGGCCGTGACGTGACGCTGGCCGACCTGCGCGGCAAGATCGTCATCCTCGACTTCTGGACGTTCTGCTGCATCAACTGCCTGCACGTCCTGGACGAGCTGCGCGAGCTCGAGGAGCAGCACCGCGACGTGCTGGTCATCGTCGGCGTGCACTCCCCCAAGTTCGTGCACGAGGCCGACCTGGTGGCGCTGGCCGCCGCGGTCGAGCGGTACGAGGTGCACCACCCGGTGCTGGACGACCCGCAGCTGGTCACCTGGTCGGCCTACACGGCGCGGGCGTGGCCGACGCTGGTCGTCATCGACCCCGAGGGCTACGTCGTCGCGCAGATGGCCGGCGAGGGCCACAAGCGCAACGTCGAGATCCTGGTCGGCGAGCTGATCGCCGAGCACGAGACCAAGGGCACGCTGCACCGGGGCGACGGGCCGTACGTGGCCCCGGCGCCGGCCGAGGGCACGCTCCGGTTCCCCGCCAAGGCGATCGCGCTGCCGGACGGGCACCTGCTGGTCGCGGACGCAGGGCACCACAGCCTCGCCGAGCTCGAGTCCGACGGGGAGACGCTCGTCCGGCGCATCGGGTCCGGCGAGCGCGGGCTGGTCGACGGCGGTCCCGACGAGGCCCGGTTCAGCGAGCCGAACGGCCTGTGCCTGGTCCCCGACGAGCTGCGTGAGGCGCTCGGGTACGACGTGCTCGTCGCCGACACGGTCAACCACGCGCTGCGCGGGGTCCGGCTCGCGGACGGGTCGGTCACCACCGTGGCCGGGACCGGCGAGCAGTACATGGTCGGTGCGGCGGACAACTTCCTGGCGTCGGACGAGGACGAGGCCGACGAGGAGCTCGCGTCCATCCCCGTCATCGGGGAGCCGGGCGACGCCGTGGCGGGACTCACCGCCGGCACCGGCACGTTCGTCCCCGGCCCTCGTCGGCACAAGCTGTCCTCCCCCTGGGACGTCGCCTGGTCGGAGCCGCTCGGCGCGTTCGTCGTCGCGATGGCCGGCAACCACACGCTGTGGGCGTTCGATGACCTGCAGGGGTCGATCGAGCTGCTCGGCGGCACCATGAACGAGGGCCTGCTCGACGGCCCCCTGCACGAGGCGTGGTTCGCGCAGCCGTCCGGGCTCGCGGTCGCCTCCGACGTCCGGATCTGGCTGGCCGACTCCGAGACCTCCGCGCTGCGCTGGGTGGACCCGGTGGAGCGGACCGTGCACACGGTCGTCGGAGAGGGGCTGTTCGACTTCGGGCACCGCGACGGTCCCGCCGCCGAGGCGCGCCTCCAGCACCCCCTCGGCGTGGCGGTCCTGCCGGACGGCTCGGTCGTCGTCGCCGACACCTACAACGGCGCGATCCGTCGATACGCCGACGGGTCCGTGAGCACGCTCGCCACCGACCTGGCGGAGCCCAGCGGGATCGTCGTGCTCGACGGCGGCGCAACCCTGCTCGTCGTCGAGTCCGCGGCTCACCGGCTCACCCGGATCGCCCTGCCTGCCACGCTCGTCGGCCAGATCCTCGACTCCGGCAGCCACCGCACCCAGCGCCCGGTGACCGAGCTGGCGCCCGGCGAGGTGCGGCTGGACGTGGTGTTCACCCCGGCGGCCGGGCAGAAGTACGACGACCGCTACGGCCCGTCCACCCGCCTGCAGGTCTCGTCGACCCCGCCCGGGCTGCTGCTCGAGGGCGCCGGCGACGACGTCCCGCTGGACCGGGTGCTGCAGCTGGACCCGGCCGTGACCGAGGGCGTCCTGCACGTCACCGCGCACGCGGCCAGCTGCGACGCCGACCCGGCGATCGAGTACCCCGCGTGCCACCTCAACGCGCAGGACTGGGGCGTGCCGATCCGCCTGGTCGAGGGCGCCCCGAGCACGCTGACCCTGCCGCTGCACGGCTGACCGGGGCTCAGCGCGCTCCGAGCACCGCCACCGCGGCGAGGGCGTCCAGCGACGTCGCGACGACCTCGCCGGTGGCGGCCGTCGCCGACATGCCGATCTCGACCTGCCACAGGTCGTGGATGACGACGGCGGTTGACGACTCGACGCCCATCTCGGCGGGGCTGCCGCCACGGGCGACCGCGGACGGCGGGTCGTCGGGGCTGCGTCGGGTGAGCACGGCCCACGCGGACCCGCCCAGCGTCTCGGTCGCGGCGGCCGCGAACGCGCACAGGCGGGGCACGACGCCGGACTGGGCCGCCACGATCGCGGCGGTCGCGGCCACCAGCACACGCTCGGCGGTGACCGCGGGGTCCGCCGCGGCCGGCACCATCGACCGCAGCGCCCGCGCGCGAGCCCGCTTGGCCTTGTACTGGGCGGTGTCGGCCTGCCGGAACAGGTGCCGCGCGGACACGGACCCGGTCACGGCCGTGGAGGCGATGCCGTAAGAGATCGCGGCGCCGTGCGGCAGGGGGAACTCGGCGATGGTCGCCGCCATGACGTCCGCCACCTCGGCGCGCCGACGCCCGACCGTCACCAGGCAGAACTCGTCGCCGCCGATGCGCGCTGCGGTCGAGCCGGGCAGTGCGTTGGACGCGCGGCTGAGGACGTCCGCCACCGAGCGCAGCAGGTCGTCGCCGGTGTCGTGGCCCAGCTCGTCGTTCACGCGCTTGAGCCCGTCGACGTCGCACATGACGATGCACGTCTCGTTGCCCGACTCGAGCGCGGCCTCGGCCTCGGCGTCGGCGATCCGACGGTTGGCCAGCCCGGTCAGCGGGTCGTCGGCGACGAGGTGGCGGACCTGCGCCTCGAGGTCCACCCGCGCGATCGCGCCCGCGACTAGTGCCGCGAGCACCTCGGCGCGGGCGATGTCGTCGACCCGGAACGGCGGGCCCGGCCGCATGCGGACCGCGTAGAGCTGGCCCCACACGCTGCCGTTCACCACCAGCGGTGACGCGAGCGCGCTGGCCGCGTCGAGGTCCTTGAGCGTGTCCACCTCGACCGGGTCGCCCGCGTCGGGGTCGTCCGGCACGGTCAGCTCGTCGTGCACGGTGCGGGCGTGGGCCACCCAGCTGGAGCGGTCCCGGATGAGCGCGCGCAGCGCGGGGCGGTCGTCGGCGCGGTAGGACCCCCGAGCCATCCACACCGCCCGGGGGTCGGTGGGGGCGGGTTCGACGAGCACCACCCGGCACGTGTCCTGGTCGATCCGGCAGACCGCGACGCGCCGGGCGCCGAGCATCTCGACGCCGGTGGACCCCGCGACCTGGGCGACCTCGTCGATCGACCGGCAGCGCTCCAGACGGTGCGCGGCGAGGGCGAGCGCGCGCACGCCGACGACGCCCGCGGCAGACCTGCTCTCCGCGCGCGCACCCTGAGCGGCCGTACCTGGTCGCGTCACGTCGCCCATCATCGACCCTCGATCCCGCCTGGTGCGACGCACACGGATGAGAGGTGCGTGAGATCACCCGTCTTGGGGAAGCGATAACGGTTGCGACGGCGGTGCGTGCTCATCCGGCGGGTGGGTCCGGAGCTCGCCGCGAACGGCCGTGACGAGGCGTCGTCAGGCGCTGGCGCGGATCGCACCGACCACGCGCACGCGCACGTCGACCCCGTCGACCGCACCCGGCAGGTCCGGTCCGGGACTCCGGGACACGTTCACCTGGAGCTGGTAGCCGTCGGAGGCGCGGGCGATGCCGATCCCGCGCACGTCCGAGCGACCCTTCAAGGTCATCCGCAGGTGCTCTTTCGCTGCTCGGGCCTGCTCGAGGTCCGCCATGGTGTCCCGCCTCCCGCCGACCGTGACCGCAGCGGGGGCGGCGGTCCGACGATCGTCAGACCAGTGTGACCCCGAGTGCGTCCAGAACGGCATCGATCGGGTTGAGGTACGTCAACCCGGTCCCATTCTCCCCTCCCGACTCCGAGCCTGCAAAGAGCAGACCGAGGGCGACCCCGTCCTCGCGGTAGACGAGCGAGCCGGAGTCGCCGCCGCGGGAGAACGGCCCGGCGCCGGTGGACTCGACCTCGATCTGGTTGTCGAAGCTCAGCTCCCCGAGCTCCTCGCCGTAGCCGACGACCACGTTGTCGAGCTCGATCGCCGTCACCTGGCCGTAGGTGATCGAGGTGGTGCGGCCGATCTTGCTGACCTGCTCGCCGCCCAGAGCGACCGCCGTGGTGGTGATCCGGCCGACCGGGTACTCCGGGTCCACCTCCTGGTCGGTCAGGAGGGCGATCGCACAGTCCACCGTGGCGTCGCCGCCGGGCTCGAGGTCCACCCGCGCGGCGAGCGTGCCCACCCGGTCCCGCGGCGACCGTCCGCCGTCCGCCGGCCCGGGCTGGAGGATGACGTCGCCCACCCGGGCCTGCGGGCGGCCGGAGAGCACGTGGTAGTTGGACAGGGCGTGCACCACCCCGTCCTTGTGCACGAAGGCGCCGAGCGTGCCCGCGGTGACGTCGACGTGGGCGATCGAGATGCCCGGCCGCAGCGGACGCACGCGACCGGTCTCGCCCAGGGACCGGGCGGTGATGACCGGGGGGCGCGGCCGGACCTTGGTCGGGTCGTCGGCAAGGGTGGTGATCCGGCCCGTGCGGCGGACGTCCACGTCCTGCCCGACCTCGGCGACGACCTTGCGCGCGATGCTGCGGACGGACGGCAGACCGAGGCGGTAGCGGACCGCCAGCGCGTACGACCCGTCGGGCTGGGGCGCGAGACCGATGGCCAGCGCCGGGCCACCGTCGGCGAGGTCCGACGGCCGCACCACCCGCTCGGACAGCTCCCGAGCCAGGTCCGTCGCCTGCGCCTTGACCTCGCGTGCCTTGCCCTTGTCCATGCATCCCCCTGCCGGTCGGTTCGCCCGGTCCGTCCCGGAGCGCTGCCAGTCTGCCGGTCACCGCCCACACGCGCAGGGGTTCAGAGGTAGGCCGCCGCCTGGATGCCGAACAGCTCCGCGTACAGGCCCCCGCGGGCCACCAGCTCCTCGTGCGAGCCGGACTCGACGATCCGGCGGTCGGCCACGACCAGGATCAGGTCGGCCATGCGGACGGTCGAGAACCGGTGCGAGACCAGCAGGGTCACCGCTCCCGTCGTCGCGCCGACCGCCCTGGCGTGGGCCGCGTACCGCTCGTACAGGTCGTGCTCGGCCTGCGCGTCCAGGGCCGACGTGGGCTCGTCGAGCACCACCAGCAGTGGTTGCTCGCGCATCATCGCCCGGCCGAGCGCGAGCTTCTGCCACTGCCCGCCGGACAGCTGCGCGCCGTCCGCGTGGCTGGTGCCCAGCTGCGTGTCGAGCCCGTCCTCCAGCCGGTCGAGGACGTCCGCGGAGTGCGCCCGGTCCAGCGCACCGAGCACGGCCTCGTCGTCCCCGATCCGGGGCAGGTCCCCGACGCCGACGTTCTGCCGCGCGAGCAGCTCGAACCGGCAGAAGTCCTGGAACCCCGCGGCCGTCCGGTCGCGCCAGCCGACGGGGTCCAGGTCGTGCAGGTCGACGCCGTCCACCGTGATCGTGCCCGTGGTCGGCGCGTAGAACCGGCACAGGAGCTTGACCAGCGTGGTCTTGCCGGCACCGTTCTCGCCGACGATGGCGACGCTGGTCCCGGCCGGCAGCACCAGGTCGACGCCCTCCAGAACGGGTGCGTCCGTACCGGGGTACGTGAACGAGACCCCGGCGAACCGGATGCCGTCGCGCAGCACGTCCGGCGCGGGGACCGACGACCCCCGCACCGTCTGCGCCTGCACCAGCGACCGCATCCAGGCGAGGTCGGTCATGGTCCGGGCGGCCCGCTGGAGCTGCTGGAGGATGGTCACCGCGGCAGTGACCTGCTGGTTCACCTGCGACGCCAGCGTGATCACGAGCACCACGTCGCCGACGGTGCGCCGGCCGGCGACGGCGTCGCGCAGGACGAGCAGGGTCGCGGCGACGTACGCGACGGCGAACGCCAGCTGGCCGGCGGCGCGCAGGGCGTCCGCGCGCACCTCCCCGGCCCAGAGCACGGCGGTGGCCGCGTCCCACGACTGCGCCAGCCGGGACCGCACCTCCTCGCCCAGCCCGCAGGTGCGCAGCTCCTTGGCGGCGTTCGCGTCGAGCGACAGGACGAACAGGTGCCGCGCGCGGCGGTTGTCGGTCGCGGCCGCGGTCCGCGCGGCACCCAGCACGCTCTCCGCGCGGCGGCCCAGGACGAGCGGCGGCACGGCGGCGAGGGGCAGGAGCAGGAGCCACGGGTTCAGCTGGGCCAGCAGGACGCCGGTGATGAGCAGCGCCACGCCGAGCCCGATCGCCGACAGCAGCGCCTGCATGGAGCCCCAGCCGGACCGGTCCAGCTCGGTGCGCAGCACCTGGAGCCGGTCCGCGTACTCCGGCCGCTCGTGGTGCTCGATCCCGGGTGAGTCGTGGGAGAGGGCGATCAGGTCGCGCTCCAGGCGCATCACGGCCAGGTCGCCCAGCTCGAAGTAGAAGATGTGCGCGAAGTGCCCGGCCGTCAGCGCGGCAACCACCAGCACCGCCACGAGCACCGCCGCCACCGACGCGCCGCGGGCGTCCCCCGCCACGGCGGCGTCGGTCAGCGCGGCGAGCGCGGGCGCGGCCAGGGGCATGGCCACCGACTGGAGCACCATCAGGACCGCGGAGAGCGCCAGCCGTCCGGGACTGATGCTCGCCGCCAGCCGGAGCAGCGCCCAGCTCCCCCGCACGGTCTGCCTCATGACTCCACCTCGTTCCCGTCGGCGTCCAGCCCCGCGGCGAACCGCTCCGCCTGCAGCCGGAACAGCCGGGCGTAGTGCCCGTCGGCCGCCACGAGCTCGTCGTGCGTGCCCTGCTCCACCACCCGGCCGGCATCGATGACGACGATCCGGTCCGCCCGCCGCACGCTGGAGAACCGGTGCGAGATGAGCACCGAGGTGACCCCGCGCGTGAGCTCGACGAACCGGTCGAAGAACGCCGCCTCCGCCCGGACGTCGAGCGCGGACGTCGGCTCGTCGAGTACCAGCAGCCGCGCCCCCGCCTCGAGCGCGTACAGCGAGCGAGCGATCGCGATCCGCTGCCACTGGCCGCCGGACAGGTCCGCGCCGCCCTCGTAGGCGCGGGACAGGGTGGTGTCGAAGCCGGAGGGGAGGGCGTCGACGGCGTCGGCGATCCCGGCCCGCGCCGCCGCGCCGCGGACCACGGCCGGGTCCCGCGGGGCGTGCACGGCACCGACCAGGATGTTGTCCGACGCCGACAGCTCGTACCGGACGAAGTCCTGGAAGACCACGCTGACCTGGCGGCGCCAGCCGGCGACGTCGAGGTCGGCCAGGTCGGTCCCGTCGACCGTGAGGCGGCCCGCGGTGGGCTCGTGCAGGCGGGTCAGCAGCTTGACCAGCGTGGTCTTGCCGGCACCGTTCACGCCGACGATCGCGGTGCACAGCCCCGCCGGCAGGTCCAGGTCGAGGCCGTCGAGCACGGGCCGACCGCTGCCGGGGTAGGTGAAGTGCACGTCCTCGAACCGGATCGCCGACTCCGGCGCTCCCGGCGGCACGGGACGTCCCGGTCCCGACGAGCCCAGCCGCGACTCGGCCTCGTCCATCCGCTGCTCGAACTCGGCCAGCGCCGCGACCGCCTGCATGCCGTACTGCGTCTGCACGTCCGACTCCGGGTAGTACTCACCGAGCGCGATCGCGGCGACGACCGCCTGGATGCCGAGGGCCAGCGCAGTGAGCGTGATCTCGCCCGCGGCCGCAGACCGCCCGATCGACACCAGCACCGCGGCACCGACCACGAGCCCGATCGCCGTGTAGACGAGGTAGGGGACCAGGTAGATCTGCCGGCGCCGCGCTGCGACCGGGCCGAGCATCCGCTCGGTCGCGTCGGTGTACTCGTCGGTGAACCAGCCGGCCAGCCCGAACACCCGCATCTCCTTGGCCGCCGCCGGTCCCATGGCGACCTCGCGCAGGTACACGGCCCGGCGACGGAAGCCGATGACGTTCTTCCAGACCTGCGAGTACCGCCGCAGCCCGCCGCGCTGCCCGTACCGGAACACGAGGGTGGCCGCGAGGACCGCCGCCGCGGCCGGCCAGGACACGACCGCGCCGATGACCGCGACGAACCCCAGCAGCTGCACGTATCGCGCGACGAGCGCGAGCAGTCCCGCGGCCGACGCCCCGGGGCTGCGGAAGTCGGCCTCGAACTCCCTGGTCGCCTCCGTCAGCGCCTCGAGGGTGGCCTGGTCCTCCATCGGCGCGATGCTGGTGGACCGCAGGGCGATGCGCAGCGCCCGGTCGCGCAGGGCGCCGTCGATCCGGCGCTGCATCCGCACGCCGAGCGCGGTCTGCACCGGCGCGAGCACCTGCCGCGTCAGGAACAGGACCGCGGCCAGCACGAACGTCCGCACGAGCGCACCCCACGCCGCCGAGCCCGTGCCGCCGTCGACCGCCGCGGGCACCTGCCCGACCACCACGCTGGTGGCCAGCACGAAGGCGACCGGCAGGAGGCCGAGCACCAGGTTCAGCGCCGCGAGGCCGATCACCAGGCCGGCGCCCGCCGTGGGCAGCAGGCGGGCGATGTCCCTGCGGGGCAGGACCGCGGTGCGGTACCAGGACCGGAGCATGGGCGCCATCCTTCGACCGGGGTGTGAGAGCGCGCCCAACCTAGTGCCGCCCCCGCCTCGACGCACGGGGTTTCGGGACCTCAGTCCGACGGGCGCGACGACACCGGGCCGGCGTCGGGCGGAGGCGTGCCGACGTCGGCGACCGGTCGGGGGTCATAGGCCGAAGCAGTCAGGTCCGCGCGCACGATGCGCCCGAGCCGGAACCATCGCAGGTCCTGCCGCGTCTGGCACCAGGCGCTCACGTACCAGGCACCCCCCGTGCGTGCCAGGATGACCGGTTCCACGCGGCGCCGGCTGAGCGTCCCGTCCGCGCGCTGGTACTCGATGGCCAGCACCCGGCGACGCCCGAGCGACTCCTCCACCGCGCGGAGCACCTGGGGCGGGACGTCGTCTCCCGCACGGTCCGGGCGGGACCACACGCGACCGGCCAGCTCGTCGGCGCGGGCGCGGTCGGCCGGCGGGAGCGCGTCGAGCACCTTGGCGCGAGCCGCCTCGGCGTCGGTGCCGAACGGGCTCCCCGCCGGCAGCGCCCGGACCGCGAGCGCCAGGGCGACCGCCTGCGCGGGCGTGAAGTTCACCGGCGGCAGGCCGACGGACGCGTCGAGCACGTAGCCACCACCGAGACCCGCCTGCGCGACGACCGGCAGGCCGGCCTGCTGGAGCGCCGACACGTCCCGCTTGACCGTCCGCGGCGACACCTCGAACAGCCGCGCCAGCCGGGTGCTCGTGGTGCCGGAGCGGCCGACACGGCGCAGCTCCTCCGCGAGCGCGTACAGCCGGTCGGTGCGGTTCATGGTTCCAGCATGGTGACACAAAGGTGACATCCTGTTGTCACCGGCCGGGGTCCACGCTGGATCCATGACCACTTCACTGATCCTCGTCCCCGGTTTCTGGCTCGGCGGCTGGGCGTGGGACGACGTCGTCGCCGCCCTCCCCGACGACCTCGACGTGCACGCGCCGACCCTGCCCGGGGTCGAGCCCGGAGCCGAGCGCGCCGGCATCACGCGCGCCGACCACGTCCGCGCCCTCACCGACCTCGTCGACTCGCTGGAGGGCGACGTCGTCCTCGTCGGGCACAGCGGCGGCGGCGCGCTCGTCGGCGAGGTCGTCGACCGCCGCCCCGACCGCGTGCGTCGTGCGATCTACGTGGACTCCGGACCGCTGGTGGAGGGCGCCGCGATCGACGCTTCCGCCACCGAGCAGGTCGAGGTCCCGATGCCCACCTGGGAAGAGTTCGCCGCGCAGGGGTCGAGCACCGAGGGGATCGACGACGATCGCCTCGCGGAGTTCCGACGCCGCGCTGTCCCGCACCCGGCCGAGGTCGTGCGGGGCGCGGTGCACGTGGGCGACCCGCGGCGGTTCGACGTGCCGGCCACCGCGATCTGCAACAGCATCCCGGCTGCGCAGCTCAAGACGATGGCGAACGGCGGCCCGCCGTTCCACACCGAGCTCGGTGAGATCCACGACCTCGCCTGGGTGGACCTGCCGACGGGCCACTGGCCGATGTTCTCCCGGCCGGCGGACCTCGCCGCGGTCATCGCGGAGGCCGCTCGCAGCTAGGTGCATCCAGTGGCGGCCTGGCGGCCGAAGAGGGGGTGTCAGCACATCGGCCGCCCGGGCGTACCCGCCGGGGCCAGTCCTCGAAGGACGCACCATGCGCACACGCCTGTACTCCGGCATCGCCGCCGGAACCCTCGCCCTCGTCACCCTCGCCGCGGTCCCCGCGACCGCGGCCGACCCCGCCAAGCTGAGCGTGCTCCACGGCGTCCCCGGCCTCACCGTCGACGTCTGGGTCAACGGCGAGCGCACGCTCGACGACTTCACGCCGGGCTCGCTCGCCGGCCCGCTCGACCTGCCGGCCGGCACCTACACGGTCGCCATCACCGCGGCGGACGCGGTCGACGCCAGCTCGCCCGCCATCGGACCGGTCGACCTCGCGCTGGAGGCCGGCAAGAACTACACGGCCGTCGCGCACCTCGACGCCGCGGCCGCGCCGACCGCCACCCTGTTCACCAACGACATCTCCACCACCGCCGCGGGCGAGGGCCGGCTCACCGTCCGGCACGTCGCCGCGGCCCCCGGGGTCGACGTCCTCGCCGGCACCACGCCCGTGATCACCAACCTCACCAACCCGAACGAGAAGGTGCTCAACCTCCCCGCCGGCACGGTGTCCGCCAGCGTGACCGCCACCGGCACCACGACCCCCGCGCTCCTCGGCCCGGCCGACGTCGCGATCGTCGAGGGCACCAGCACGATCGTCTACGCCTGGGGCAACGCGACCGCGTCGCCGTCCACCCTGGCGCTCGCCACGCAGACCATCTCCGGCCTGCACAGCAACCCGTCCGGTGTGAACGCCGGCCAGGTGGGTCTCGTCTCCGACGGCGGCTCGTCCGCCTGGACCTTCGCGATCGCCGGGCTGGCCGTCGCCGGCCTGGTCGGTGCCGGGTTCGCACGTCGCGCCGCGATGCAGCGGAGCTGATCCTGCACATGAACGTCACGTCGCGGCCCGGGAGTGCGTTCGCGCGCTCCCGGGTCTCGGCACGCGCGCTCGCGGCCGTCGTCGCACTCGGCACGATGATCGGCCCGCTGACCGCGTGCACCGGCCCGGAACCCTCTGCCGGACCGGTGGTCGCGGCGTCGCCGTCCTCCTCGGCGACGCCGCGGCCGACCCCTACCACCGCGCTCCCGCAGGTTCCGGTGGTCGACGCCGCCCTCGGCGCCCCGGTCGCCGCGACACCCCCGCCCGTGCGCCTCGCCGTGCCGGACGTGGGCATCGACATGGCCGTCGACCCGGTCGGGGTGCGCGACGACGGCGAGATGGAGATCCCCGAGGACGCCGACCGCGCGGGGTGGTACCGCTTCGGTCCCGCGCCCGCCGACCCCGCCGGCGCCACCGTCGTCGCCGCTCACGTGGACAGCGTGCAGACCGGGATCGGCCAGTTCGCCCGCCTCCGGGACGTGGCGGTCGGCGCGGCGGTCACCGTGACCTCGGCCGACGGCGCCGTGCGTGAGTACCGGGTCGTCGGCGTCGAGAAGATCGCGAAGGAGGGTGCGCCCGTGGACCAGTGGTTCGACCGGTCCGGCGCGCCACGGCTCGTGCTCGTGACCTGCGGTGGCACGTTCCGCCGCGACATCGGGCACTATACGGACAACGTCGTCGTCACCGCCGAGCCGATCGGTGGGTAGCCGTGACTACGCTGCTGAGCGCCCCCGTCCGCCGGGGGCCGACGAGGGAGGAGCCGTCCGTGAGCGCACCCGGGACCGGGTCCGCTGACTCGTCGCGCCCTCGTGCGGTGCATCGGCTCGACCCGGACGGCGAGGGCGTCGAGGAGCTTGGCGCCGCGTTCGTACGCGGTGACGAGACGGCGATCGCCGAGGCGTACCGGCGCTGGTCCGCGCTCGTGCACACGGTCGCGCTCCGCTCGCTCGGCAGCGTCACCGACGCGGAGGACGTCACGCAGCAGGTGTTCGTCGAGGCGTGGCGCAGCCGGGAGCGGTTCGACCCCGACAAGTCCCGGCTCCCCGCGTGGCTGCTGGGCATCACGCGGCACGTCGTCGCCGACACGCATGAGCGACGCTCGCGCGACCGGCGACTGCGCGACAAGACGGTGGCCGGCGCGTCGGAGCTGCCCGTGCCGTCCGTCGACGGTCGGGTGGTCGACCGGGTGGTCGTCGCCGACGAGCTCGACCGGTTGGGGGACCCGCAGCGCACGATCCTGCGGCTCGCATTCTTCGACGACCTCACGCACGACCAGATCGCGACCCGGCTCGACCTGCCGCTCGGCACGGTGAAGAGCCACGTCCGGCGCAGCCTCGCCCGGCTGCGGACCCGATGGGAGGTGGATGGTGCCGTTCGATGAGTCCCACGTGGACGACGACGTGCTCGCGCTCCTCGCCCTCGGCGAGCCGGTGGCGTCGACGTCGGACCTTGCCCACATCGAGGAGTGCGAGCGGTGCTCCGACGAGCTCGACTCGCTGCGTGACGTGGTGGTCCTGGCCCGCACCGGCGACGGTCCGCTCGTCGCGCCCGCCCCGCAGGTGTGGGACCGGATCTCCGAGGAGCTCGGGCTCGGCGCCGCGACGGAGCCCGCGCCGGTCGTGTCCCTGGACTCCCGCCGCCGACGCCCGAGCGCGTGGGGCTGGATCGCCGGCGCCGCGGCCGCGGGCCTGGTGGTCGGGGGCGGCGGAGCCTGGTGGGTGGCCAACCGCGCCGACGCGGTGACCGTGCAGGCCACCGCGGTGCTCGAGCCGCTGCCGGGCTGGGACGCGTCGGGGTCCGCAGTCGTCGAGACGCGCTCCGACGGCAGCCGCGTGCTGGTGGTGGACCTCGCCAAGGACACCCCGTCCGACGACGCGTTCCGCGAGGTCTGGCTGCTCAAGCCGGACGTCAGCGGGCTGGTCAGCCTGGGCACCCTCGAGGGGACCTCCGGGCGGTTCGACCTGCCCGCGGGCCTGGACCTCAGCCAGTACTCGGTGGTCGACGTGTCCGAGGAGCAGTTCGACGGCGACCCGGCGCACTCCGGCGACTCGATCGTGCGGGGACCGCTGGAGGCATGAGAAACGCCCCCTCCCGGGGGAGGGGGCGTCTCGTGTGCGCTGCGTCAGACGGCCGGCGGGGCCGCCGGCGGCGGCTGCTGCTGGTACGTCTGCTGCACCGGCGCGGCCGGCGGGGCCGCGGGAGCTGCCTGGGCGGGCGGCGCGTTCGGCGTGGTGCGCTGCTCGACGACCGCCGTGTGTGACGTGTGGCTGCGCTGGCTGTTGAGGACGATCGCCAGGATCAGCGCGATGACACCGGCGCCCATGCAGATGTAGCCGATCACCGTCAGGTTGACACCCTCGACGGCGTCGCTGACGCCGAACGAGAGGATCGCGCCGATGACGATGAGGGCGATTCCGCCTCCGATACCCATGTCGGTCCTTCCGTCGAGGCGCGCGGGTGTCGCGCGGCCTTGACCGGTGAGTCTGGTGCCGACCGGGCCACCCCGCACGTCGAGAGCGCTCGTCACCCGAGGATCTGCGGATACTCACCCGATCGGGCGAGGACGTGCTCGGCCAGGAACGCCTCCACCACCTGGTACCAGACCACGGCGTGCTGCGGGCTGAGCACCCAGTGGTTCTCGTCGGGGAAGTAGAGGAACCGGTGGGGGGTCTTGCCGTCCTCGTCGGCGGGCAGGCCGCTCTTGGCCAGCAGCTCGTACCAGAGGCGCAGACCCTCGCCGATGGGCACGCGGTAGTCCTTGTCACCGTGCACGACGAGCATGGGCGTGACGATCTTGTCGACGAACCGGTGCGGCGAGTTCTCCAGCGCCATCTCGTCGGTCATCTCGCGCTGCCAGTAGTAGGCGGCGTCCGTCGTCGGCCCGAACTGGTCCAGGGCCCACAGGCTCGCGTGCGTGACGATCGCCCGGAACCGGTCGGTGTGCCCCGCCACCCAGTTGGCCATGTACCCGCCGAACGAGCCACCCATCGCGGCCGTGCGCGTCTCGTCGATGTCGTCGCGCGCCTCGACCGCGTCCGTGATCGCCATGAGGTCGGTGTACGGCGCCGCGCCCCACGCCCCCCAGCCGTCCTGGATGAACTCCTGGCCGTAGCCGGTGGACAGCGCGGGGTCCGGCAGCAGCACCGCGTACCCCCGGGCGACGAGGATCCACGGGTTCCACCGCCACGACCACGCGTTCCACGAGCCCAGCGGGCCGCCGTGGATCCAGAGCAGCAGCGGCGCCTTCTCCGTGGTGGTGGGCAGCGCCAACCACGCGCGCACCCGTCGGCCGTCCGCCCCGGTCGTCTCGACCTCCGTCAGCGTGCCGGGCAGCTCCGGGGTCGCGACCGGGCTGCGCAGCGGGGTCGTCGCCCCCGTTTCCAGGTCGATCCGCACGGGGTGCGAGGGCGCCTCATACGACGACCGCAGCGCGAACGCGACGGTGCCGTCCGGGCTCACCGACACGTCCGTGAACGTGGCGTCGTCGCTGGTCAGGCGGGTGATCTGGTCCGACTCCAGGTCGAGCCGGAACACCGGGCCGCGGCCGTCGTCGTCCGCCGTCACGAGCAGGCCGCGGCTGTCGGGCAGCCAGGTCATGCTCGTCGGCCACCGGTCCCAGGCGTCCACGAGCGTGCGCGCCTCGCCGCCGGCAAGCGGCACGATCTGCACCTTGACGCGAGGGGCCACGTGCGGCGTCGAGATCGACTCACGCGCGAAGACCACCGATGCGCCGTCGGGCGAGATGACCGGCGACCAGAGGTCAGCGGCGGGGTCGTCCACGAGCACCCGGTGCTCCCCCGACGCCACGTCGATCGCCATCAGACGCCCCCGCTGCTCGCCCTTGGCCAACGGTAGGTTCCAGCCGGTGACCACGGTGCGACCGTCCGGGCTGATCGCCGAGCCCTGCTCCACCAGTGCCGACCGCGCACCGGGGGTCACGTCCTTGAGGGTGAGCCGCGGGTCCTTGGCGTCGGCCAGGGGCGCGACGACGTCCGTGCCGACCTCCGCGACGAACAGGTGCGGCGACTCGGGGCCCAGGTCGTGGTCCCAGTACCGGACCGGGTACCCGTCGTGCAGGATCGCCGCGACCTTCTTCTCCTTGCGGGTCTTGCGCAGCTTCTCGTCGGCCTCGGCGTCCTGCGCACTGGGCAGCACGTCGGAGCCGACCAGGACGACGTCCGCGTCCTTGGCCACGTGCACCCCGCCCAGACCGGCCGCGCGGTCTGCCACCACGCGCGCCTCCGCACCGTCGCGCGGCAGCAGCCAGAGCGCCGGCACCGGCTCGTCGTCGCCGCCGTCCTTGCCGTCCGGGTCCGGCCGAGCGCTGGTGAACAGCAGGTCCCCGCTGCTGGTGAACGCGGCGCTGGACTCGCCCTTGGCGCTCCGGGTCAGCCGGCGCGCCGGCCGCTCGCCGGTCGGGTCGACCTCCCACAGGGCGGTCACGAACTTGGTCTTCTTGGCGTCGAGGGTCGCGACGCTGGTCACCAGCCTTGTGCCGTCCGCATCGAGCACGAGGCCGCTCAGCCGAGGGACGGCGACGTACTGGTCGAGGTCATGAAAGGGCGTCGAAGTCATGCGCACCGTCCTACCACCCCGACCTGTCCGCCGTCCGCCGAGTCGCCCGGCCGGGTCGGCCGCGGGCTGCCCGTGAGGCGTCGACCATGTCGTCAAGTTCGCTGTGCGGCCCGATCAGGTGCTCATCAACATGGTCGCCCGGGTCGGCCCGGCGTGGTCGACCCGGCCCGCGTCGTCCTCATCGACGCGTTCCGGCGACGAGCATGTTGTTACGTTCACAAATGGGCCGGATCAGCCGTTCAACGACATGGTCGACGGCCCTTGGGCTGCGCTGTCGCGGGTCAGGGCTGCCCTGACGGTCATGGGGATCACGGTCCGGGATCGTGCGTCGTCGGACGTGAAACGGAGCACCTCGACCCGGCCAGAGGTGATCAGGGCATTCTGGCGAACACGGTCGCGGAGCAACGCCTCCGGCGCCTCGTGGAACTCGCGGCCATCGATCTCAGCGATCAACCACCGTCCGTTGCGCAGGCGCCAGCCGAGGTCGCCGCGCCCGAGCAGCCGACCGTCCTGCGAGCGGATCTCCACCTGGAGCTCGTCCGGCGGAACGCCGGCGTCCACGCAGCGCAGACGCGCGAACGTCTCCAGCGGAGACTCCGCTCGCCCGTCGACGAGCTGCCACCAGCTGGCGGCCATCGCAGACCCGCGCCGTCCGCGTAGGCGCAGGCGGACTCCAGCGAGATCCTCCTTCGAGAGCAAACCGCGATGGAGCACGTCGTCGAGCACCGCGATCGCGTGCGGGCGCGGCAGCTCGGGAAGCGCCTGCACGAGCGCGGAGACCAGATCCACAATCGAGTGCGAGCCGTACCGCGAGGAGGTCGCGCAGTCGAACTGACGGACGCGGACGCCATCTCGCGGCCGGTGCGACCGGCGCCCTCTTATCGCCACCTCCGGCAGGATGTCCAGCGGCAACCCGTTCACCCCGAGCAGCACGAGCGCGCACGGCCCCACCGCGATCGCATCAGGCCCATAAGCGAGCAACCCGATCCACGCTGACCGGCGCCTGCGATGGTTAGCGTCACGCCGCCGGTCCCGCCCGGGAGTTGTGTCGAACACGCCTCGTGTGACTCGCAGCCACTCCCCAGCGCGGACCAGCCAGGCACGTCGGGCAGATCGCACGCCTGCCTCGTCGCACTGGGTCGAGCAGAGCAGCCCTTCCTGACGGAATGCGAGAGCCCGGAGAGACGGCGGAAGCGGCTGTGGTCTGCGCACCGCGACATCGCATCCGATCTCGACGCAGTGGCCCGTGGACCATCGACTCTGGTGGAAAAAGGGCGGCTGAGTCTGCCTGTGGGCGGCTCGCGGGACTGGTGACGGACTGCTGTGATCCGGTCGCGGAGCCATCTTGCCGGGGACGTTCTCGTCATGGGGTTGTCCACAGGTGCGTGGGCGGCCGTGACGGGGAGTGTCCGGTTTCGGTACGTTCGCCCGCATGTCCTGGTGGAGCGGTCGACGCGCACGTGCCCTGATCGCTGTTCCTGTGACTGCCGTGCTGCTCTTGGCCGGCTGTACCGGCGGCGTGCCGAGCGCTACGGAGACGTCCACGCCGCGTGCACAGGCTGATGCCCCAACCGCAGAACCCAGCCATGAAGGGGTAGCGCTCGCCCCTGAACCACCGCTTGCACTGAACGAACCGCCAAGCGTCAGCGGCGCAGTCGACGTGGCCACCTATTTTGTCGAGCTCTACCCGTACCTCTTCGCCACCGGGGACATGATCCAGTGGGAGCTACTCTCCGCGCCCGATTGCGTGTTCTGCCACGACGTGATCGGCGACGCAGACGCGCTTGCGGCGCAGGGTCATACGCGTGAGGGCGGGACCGTCTCCGTCGGTTATGCCGTTGGGGCCGAGATCGGCGAAGCGAGTTCCTACAGTGTCGATCTCACCATGGATGAGGCGCCAGCACGCGTCGTCGACAGCAATGGTGCCGAAGTCGACGCCTGGAGCGTCGCACAGTCGTATCGGACGAGTGTCGTCCTTCTCCACGACGGTGTCGGGTGGTCAATCAGGGCGGTCGAACCGATCCCCGTGAATCCATGACGCCGGTGCGACGGAGCTTGGCGAGCCTCGCGATATGCGTCGCGCTGACGTCCGTACTGCCGGCACCGCAGGGGATGGCAGCGGTCGAGCCCACGTCCGACACTCCTACCTTCGGCTCTCACGCCACCGAATCGGCCCTGGACGTCATCGGAGATCTGTTCCGTCGGGACGAGCGCGTCAGGGGCGCTCCGCCCGCACTCACGCGACCCGTTCTCCGCGAGTACACCCACGCCGAGTTGTGCAACGTGTCTTCCTCGGTGCTCACATCGAACGTCAACGGCATCTGTGCCCCAGCAGACGGCGCTGCGCCCGCCCCAGACTGCGAAACTGGCGACCCGATCCTGCCCCTATGGCGACGGGATCGGGTTACTGAGGCGGCACCGTGGGGGCCATGGACGTTCGCCACAGGGTGGTCGTGTCCAGAGGATGCCGTGCCCACCCTCACCGCGGAGGACTTCCGCCGGCTGCCGATCACCCCGCAGGTCATCCAGATGCAGCCCGACCGCGGCTGGGTGCTGGTCAACAAGGAGACCATCGTCCTGACCGACCCGGCCGAGCAGACGTTCCGCACGGACCTGTTCGGCTACGGCATCGACGTGATCGCCACCCCGACCCAGTACGCGTGGGACTTCGGCGACGACACCAGGGACCTGACCACCGACAGCCCTGGACACCCCTACCCCGGATTCGACGTCTTCCACGTCTACAACGAGCCGGACACCACCGCGATCGTGCTCACCACCACGTGGTCCGGGCGCTACCGCGTCGACGGCGATGACGAGTGGCGCGACGTCGTCGGAACGGCCGAGACGACGAGCACCACGGCGCCCTTCGAGATCGTCGAGAGAAGGTCGCACCTGGTCGCCGAGGACTGCAACCAGAACCCCGACCAAGCCGGCTGCGGCTGACCGAGCACGCGCCGAACACAACGCCGAGCGGACGCCGCGCAGGACCGACGGCGTCAGGTCCTCGGCGGCAGTTCCGGGTGCGCGTCGCGGTCGGCCAGCTGCGCGAGCATCGCGTTGTACTCGTCCATCTCCACGTCGCCGTCGCGGTCCACCTGGCGGTCGCGGCGGCGGGCGGTGCGGTCGTCGTCCCGCGACCAGGCGATCGCGACCCCGATCGCGAGGGCCAGGGTCGGGAGCTCCCCGATGCCCCAGGTGATCGCTCCTCCGGCCTGCTGGTCGGCGATCGCGGACGCGCCCCAGGGGCGGCCCATGAGGCCGAACCAGTCGGCGACCAGCAGCACGTCCCCGGTGACGAGGGTGACTCCGAAGAAGGCGTGGAACACCATCGTCGCGAACAGGAGCAGGAGTCGCTGCGGGTAGGCCAGCCGGCGCGGGCCGGGGTCGATACCGACGAGCGCGTTGACGAACAGGTACCCGGCCGCGGTGAAGTGCACGACCATCGCCAGGTGCCCGACGGGGCTGCGCAGCGACCACTCGAACAGGCCGGAGTAGTAGAAGAGCAGCATCGACCCGATGAAGTTCACGGCGGCGACCACGGGGTGCGCGAGGAAGTGCCCGACGTGGCTGTCGACGATCGTGAGGATCCACTCGCGCGGACCGCGAGAGGCGTCCTCGCGCAGCTGGGTGGACCGCACGGGCAGGGCGCGCAGGGCAAGCGTGATGGGCGCGGAGAGGGCGAGGAACAGGGGGACGACCATCGCGAGCACCATGTGCTGGACCATGTGCGCGCTGAACAGGACGTGCCCGTAGAGCGCAGGTCCGCCGTTGGTGGCCCAGAAGAACAGGACCATGCCGACCGTCCACGACGCGGCGCGCAGCCACGACCAGGTGTCGCCGCGGCGCCGCAGCCGGAGCACCCAGCGCCAGTAGACGACCAGTCCGGCGACGGCCGCGGACGCGAAGACCAGGTCCCAGCGCCACTCGGTGAGCCAGCGCAGAGCGGATGGCTCCGGCGGCAGCGGGTGCCCGGTGAGCTGGTAGGCCGGGGACTGGTCGAGCGGCGGCTCCTCGGACACCGGCGGCGCGGTCGCCCCCAGCGCGACGGCCACCCCGGACACGGCCCCCATGACGGTGAGCTCGACGAGCACGAGGCGCCAGAACAGCCAGTCGCTGGTGCGCGCCGCGAGCCGGGGCAGGACGGACCGCCGGTGCGCGAGACCGAGCAGCCCGAGCACGCCGAACAGGGCCACCTTGGTCAGCAGGAGCAGGCCGTACGAGCTGGTCAGGTCGGACCACCCGCTGGTGCGCAACAGGCCGTTGACCAGCCCCGACACCGCCACGGCGGCGAAGCACCAGCCGGCGATGGCCGAGTACCGCGCGACCGACGCGGGCAGGTCGGTGCCGACCCGCCGGACCAGCAGGGCCAGCGCCGCGAGCGCCCCGATCCACAGGGCCGCGCCCACCAGGTGCACCACCATCGACGACGTCGCGATGTCGTGCCCCGAGGCCCCCGCGGCGTGCCCGAGCTGCGCCTGCTGCCAGAGCGCGACCAGCACGATCGCCGCGGTCCAGGCCGCGCCGGTGGGGGTCGCGACGACGAGCGCGAGGGCGGTGACCACGGCGGCGACCGTCGTGATGAGCAGGAGCGTGCGCCCGAGGTCGATCTGCGTGACGAACACGCCCAGCTCGGCGCCGAACGTGGCGGAGTCCAGGCTCCGGCCGGCGACGCTGGCGTACGTGAGGACGAGGTGCGCGATCGACAGGAGCGTCCACACGCCGGCGGCGAACCCGGCCAGGACCGTGCTGCGCGGGTACGCCCGCCCGTCCGCGGTGCCGACGCCGGCCCGGGCGGTGCGGGTCGATGCCACGGCCGCGCGGCGGGGCAGCACGCACACGGCGAGCACGAGGGCGCCGAGCGTCACCGACCCGGCGAGCTCGGTGAGCGCCTCGGTGGCGGGCAGGCCCCAGCGGACCGCCGCGCCCGGGTCGCGCAGCAGCGCGGGGAGGGCCGCGCCGGAGAACGCGACGCCCAGCAGCGCGGCCGCGACGGCCGCGACCACGAGGGCGAGGACGCGCCACGGGCTCGGCGGCCGACGCTCGTCGACCCCCGGCCTGCCGGCGCCCGCGCGGCCGGCGCTCGTCACCGGCGCAGTCATCTCACCAGCGTAGGTCGCGCTGCGCGCCCGTCGAACATGCCGTCGGTCACGGCGTCGAGCCCTCCGACCCCCCGGTCGCCGGGGGTGCGGGCCGCCTGCGCACCAGCAGCAACGCGACCACGCCGCCGGCCGCGACGAGCGCGGCGACGACGCCGACGAGCACCGGTCCAGTGACGCGACCCGCCAGCTCGGTGGCTGGCGGGGAGGTGGGCGAGGCCGACGGTGTCGGCGTCACCTCGGCCGAGGTGCTGGGCGACGGTGTCGGCGTCGACGTCGGCGACGCCGTCATCGTCGGTGCGGGCGTCGCCACCCCGTACGACGTGGCGCCCGCGGCGGTGAACCGGAACTGGTCCTCGACGGGGTGCCCGTCCGCGGCCGTGACCCGGTACAGGACCGTGTACTCGCCGGCCGGGAGCTCGCCGGTGACCGCCTGGGAGACGGTGTTGTCGACGAGCACCGGCGGCCCGATGTTCACCATCGTCTCGTCGGGGGTGTGCACCATGATCGTCGTCCCGAGGGCCAGCACGGGCTCGCTGAAGGTCAGCGTGATGATCTCCGGCACCACGGGGACGGTCGAGCCGACGGCCGGGTCGGTGCTCTGGAGCACGGTGTGCGCCTGCGCGGCGGAGGCGCCGAGCACCACCGCCGAGAGGGCGAGGGCGAGGCCGAGGATCCCGGCAAGGGTGGCGGTGCGGACAGGGCGGAGCGAGGGCATGACGGATCCTTGGGACGAGGGGTGAGGGCGTGCGCGGGCGGGCGGCCCCCCCGACGACCGATCAGCGCGGAGGGACCACGGGCGACTGCCAGGCGGGGGGACCGCGCAGGGGCACGGCGTCGCGCCACCAGGCGTACCCGGACCAGGGCACGTCGACGGGCGTCGGCAACGTCGCCCGCGGGACGACGACGACGGTCGCCTCCGAGCCGACCAGGGGCGCCAGCCACGCGGCGATCCCCCACAGCGCCCGGTCGGCGCCGGCGAGGACCAGCGCAGCCACGACGGCCGCTGCGACGTGCAGGACGAGCACGGCCGAGGCGCCGAGCAGCGGCGGCGCGAGCGTCCGCTCGACAGCCGAGCACGCCGCCAGCGGCTCCATCGCCATGCCCGCGTGGTGCACGTGCCCGAACAGCGCCGCCTGGCCGTCCGGACCCGGCACGCAGGCCATCGTGGTGAACAGGCTGAACGACGAGTGGATGGCGAGCTGGCCCACACCGAGGAGCGCGAGCGCACCGACCGTGCCGACGCGTCGCGCGGTGAGCACGACGGCGGCCGCGAGCGTGACGGCGGTCAGGGCGACCAGCACGACGGTCGGCGGCAGCGCCCCGCCCGCCAGCACGTGCGCCAGCGACGCCAGCGCGACGGTGACGGCGGCGACCACCCCGGCGCGCACGAGGCGCAACGGTCCGGTCGCGGGCGCAGGCATCCGGACACGGTAGCGGCCGGCGCACCGCGCGTCCGCAGCTGCGAAGCGATTACGGGCGACCGGGAACACATCTCGGGTGGCCGGTTGTTGCGACACGTCGCAGGATGGTTGTCCTGCGCAATCAATCCGCGAGAAGGTCCGATGTCGCAGCAGAGCACCGCCCCGACCGACGCCGCCCCGGCCACCTTCACGCCGCCGACGCACCGCGAGATCCTCACGATCCTCGGCGGGCTGATGCTCGGCATGTTCCTGGCCGCGCTCGACCAGACCATCGTCGCCACGTCCATCCGGACGATCGGCGACGACCTGCACGGACTGTCGCTCCAGGCGTGGGTCACCACCGCGTACCTGCTGACCGCCACGATCTCGACCCCGCTGTACGGCAAGCTCTCCGACATCTACGGCCGCAAGCCGCTGTACATGATCTCCATCTCGATCTTCGTCGTCGGCTCGCTGCTGTCGGGCACGGCCGACTCGATGTACCAGCTGGCCGTCTACCGCGGCGTGCAGGGTCTCGGCGCCGGCGGGCTCATGGCGCTGGCCATCACGATCCTCGGTGACCTCGTCGCCCCCCGGGAGCGCGCGCGCTACCAGGCGTACTTCCTTGCGGTGTTCGGCACGTCGTCGGTGCTCGGGCCGGTGGTCGGTGGGTTCTTCGCGGGCGCCGAGACGATCCTCGGGGTGGAGGGGTGGCGCTGGGTCTTCCTGATCAACGTGCCCATCGGGATCGTCGCGATCCTCGTCATCTCGCGGGTGCTGCACCTGCCGCCGCTGAAGCGCGTCGACCACCGCATCGACTACCCGGGCGCGCTGGCCCTGGTGGTGGCGCTCGTCCCGCTGCTGGTCGTGGCCGAGCAGGGACGCATCTGGGGCTGGGACTCCACCCGGTCGATCGCCTGCTACGTGATCGGCGTGTTCGGGGTGGTCGCGTTCATCCTCGCCGAGCGGTACGCCAAGGCGGACGCGATCCTCCCGCTCTACCTGTTCCGCAACCGCACCTTCTCGGTCGGCGCGGGCGCCAACACGGTCATCGGCCTGGGCATGTTCGGCGGCCTGGCGACGCTCCCGCTCTACCTCCAGATCGTGAAGGGCCAGACGCCCACCGAGGCCGGCCTGACGCTCATCCCGTTCACGCTCGGCATCATGACCGGCTCGATCGTCGCCGGTCAGACCACGTCGCGGACCGGCCGCTACAAGCTCTTCCCGGTGGCCGGCACCATCCTCATGGGTGTCGGCGCGCTGCTGTTCTCGAGGCTCGAGGCCGGCACCGGCCTGCCGTTCGTGTTCGCGGTGTCGATCATCTTCGGGCTCGGGCTCGGCTTCACGATGCAGCCGCTGGTGCTGGCCGTGCAGAACGCGGTCCCGGTGCGGGACATGGGCGTCGCCACGTCGTCGTCCCTGTTCTTCCGGCAGATGGGCGGCACGCTGGGCACCGCCGTGTTCCTGTCGGTGCTCTTCTCGACCGTGGGCGGCAACATCGCGTCGGCGTTCCGCACCGCCTCGGCGACCCCCGAGTTCCAGGCGGCCGTCGCCGACCCCGCGGTGCAGGCGGACCCGGCGAACGCCCCCGTGCTGGAGATGCTCCAGGGCGGCTCGGGCACGGTCCCGTCGCTGGACGACTCGTCGTTCATCAACAACCTCGACCCGCGCCTGGCGCAGCCGTTCCTCGACGGCTTCGCACAGTCGGTGGACACCGTCCTGCTGCTGGCCGCGATCATCATGGCGTTCGGCGTGATCCTCACGGTCCTGCTCCCCGAGCTGCCGCTGCGCAACGTGTCCGGCATCCAGGGCCGGTTCGACGAGGCCGCCGCGGCCGAGGCCACGGTCGAGCCGCCCGCCCAGGCCGCTGCGGCCGCGACCGCGGTCGGTGGGGTCGCGGGGATCGTCGCGGACGAGGCCGCCGTCGAGCGCGTGCACGCGGAGGGTTCCCACCGGACCGAGTGAACTGGTCTCCTGATCGGTGAACCTGGACGGCCCCGGCACCGTGACACTGGGTGATGGTCCCGAGCACGTCCCGACACGGAGGTGGAGATGTCCCGGTCGACGAAGGAACTTCCCGCAGCAACGCTCGACACGCACACGTGTGACGGTTGTCTGGAACGTCGGGAGGTGCTCGTCCGGGCAGGCCTCGTGACCATGGGTGTCGCCGCGGCGGGCGTCCTGGCCGCCTGCGGCGGCGGGACGGACACCCCGTCGGCAGGCTCGTCCGGTGGGTCGTCGGGTGGGTCGTCCGCGGCGGCCGGGGGCGCCCTGGCGCAGGTCTCCGACATCCCGGTGGGCGGGGCGATCTCCGCGACCGACGCCGACGGGAAGCCGATCTTCCTGGTGCAGCCAGAGGCCGGCACGGTCGTCGGGCTGTCGGCCGTCTGCACGCACCAGGGGTGCACGGTCGCCGTCGACGGCGAGGAGCTGGCGTGCCCCTGCCACGGGTCGGTCTTCGACCTGACGGGAGCCAACGTCTCCGGGCCGGCGGACAAGCCCCTGCCGGCGTTCGACGTGCACGTGAGCGACGGTGCCGTCCTCGCGGGGAAGGCCTGAGCCATGGTCCTGCGAGTGCTCGTCGCGATCTGCGTCGCGGTGTCGGCCGTCGTCCACCTCTACCTGTGGCAGGACGGCATGAAGTCCGTCGACGTCGTCGGTCCGGCGTTCCTGCTCAACGGGGTCGGCGGCCTGGTGATCGCCGTCCTGGTGATCGTCTGGCGGCACTGGCTCCCGCTGCTCGGTGCGGTGGGGTTCGGCGTCGCGACCCTGACGGCGTTCCTCATCTCGACGACGTCCAGCGGGTTCTTCGGGGTGCACGAGCAGTGGGTCGGCGTCCCGGTGTGGCTGTCGGCCATCTCGGAGGTCGGCGCGATCGTGCTCGGCGTCGCGGCGCTCGTCGTGGAACGTCGGAGTGCGGTCAGTCCAGCGGGAGCTGCTCTCCGTCGAGGATGAGCCGGCCCGCGCGCGCCTTCGTCTCGAACGGGTCGGTGTGCCACAGTGCGCTGAGCGTCTCGACGTCCTCGACGGTGTAGCCGGCCGACCAGAAGGCATCCACCTCGTGCTGCACCGGGCCGAGCTCGACCCGGCCCGGTGCCACGGGGGGCGTGCCGCCGTCCAGGAGCAGCTGGCCGGCGCGCGCCTTCGTCTCGGTGGTGTCGGTGTGCCACAGCTCCTCGAGCGCGGTGACGTCCTCGGGCGTGTACCCGGCAGCCCAGAAGGCCTCGTACTGCTCTCGGGTGTAGCCCGCCGGCATCGCCGACCAGTCGATCCCCACCGACTGCACGACGTCCTCGAACCGGCGTGCGGCGTCCGAGTACGGGTTGGCCGCTGCGGCTGCACCCGCCCCGGCGACGGCCAGCGCGGACGTGACGACGCCTGCCGCCACCAGCTTGCCGCCGCGGCGCCGCAGCGTGGTCACCGTGGCCTCCGGCGGGTGCGCCAGCTCGGCCCGCAGGCGCCCTGCCACCACCTCCGGGTCGGGCTGGAGGTGTTCGCGCGAGCGCAGCGCCCGGGTGATCCGGGTGATCAGCTCGTCGTCGTGCGGGTGCTCGCTCATCGCTTCTCCGTTCGTGTCGAGGTGTCGGTGTCACGCAGGGTCGCCAGCGCCCGTGAGGCGTGGGAGCGGACCGTGGCCGGCGAGGTGCCCAGGACCTGGGAGATCTCCACGTCGCTGAGGCCCTCGTAGTACCGCAGCACCAGCACCGCGCGCTGCCGGGGCGGCAACGCCTCGAGCCGCCGCCACATCGCGTCCTGGTGGACGACGTCGTCGGCGTGGTCGCCGTGCGAGTCGGCGTGGGCGGCGAGAACCTCGTCCGTGGCCGGCCTGATGGTCCGCACGTGCCAGCGCCGACGCCAGGACAGGTGCTCGTTGGTGACCATCCGCCGCAGGTAGAGGTCGGGGCGCTCCAGCAGGGCGATCCGGGTCCAGCGCACGTGGGCGCGCAGGAGCACCTCCTGCACGAGGTCCGCGGCGGTGTGCCCGTCGCCGGTCAGGACGGTCGCGTACCGCAGCAGCCCGGCCAGGTGGACGCGCACGAGGTCGTCCAGTGCCGGCTCCACCACCGGGATCGCCGCGCTGTCGACGCTCACAGGTACGCCCCCACCGGGTCGTCCAGCGTCAGCGGCTGCGGGTCGAGGCATCGGGCCAGCAGGGCCTCCACGAGGGCCGCGCGCCGGACGATCGAGGATCCGTCCAGGTCGCCGGGCAGGATGCGCACCTCCACCGTGTCGCGCAGCGGGCGGTCGGTGACGAGCTGGGTGAGGTTCACGTCGGCGTACTTGGTCAACCCGGTGGACCGCGCCGCCGCGACGGTGAAGCCGGGCTGCTCGACGAGGTCCAGCAGCGCGTCGGGCAGCGGCGCGAGCCGTCGGCAGGCGGGGTTGGTGCCCAGGGCGGCCCAGAGCTCCTCGCGCCAGTGGCCGAACAGCCGGACGAGGTTGGCGAACGCCTCCGGCCGGCGGAACGGTGCCCCGTCCACGTGCAGGTGCACCGCGGCCTCCTGCGGGACCGTGAAGCCGAGCTCCCTTGCCGGAGCGAGCAGCCGCTCCAGCGCGACGGCGTGGTCGGCGGACAGCGGCGGCGTGATGATCTCGCACGGTCGCTCGCGGCCCGCGGGCAGCGGCATCGCCACGGCGACGGTGGCACCGCGGGAGTCGTCGACGCGCACAGCCGAGCCGACGACCTCGGCCCGCACCCCGAACAGCTCGGCCACCGGGTCCAGCACCGTGCGCAGGGGCGCGTCCGGGTCGGCGTGCCGCTCGATCAGGCGCAGCAGCCGGGCGTCGTCGCACAGGACCCGGTACCAGCCCCGGTGCCCGGAACGTCCGGGCACCGGGACCAGGTCGGCCTCGAGGGTGATGTCGTCGACGAGCCGCGCCACGGGACGACCGTCGGCGTCGACCACGTCGAACGCCGGCGACAGGTGCCGGAAGACGCCCACACCGGGAACGACCGACGGCTCGGAGTCGGTGTGGAAGGACCGCCGCACCCGGCCACCGCAGCGCGCGGCGAGCTCGTCGGCCAGCACCTGCCGGTCGGAGCCGGCGGGCGCCAGCAGCTCGATCTCGAACCCGGTCCGCAGCGTCAGCTCGTCCACAACGTCTCCTCGCACGGGTCGGGGTCAGGAGGTCGCGGGGGTACCGCTCGGGGCCACGGGAGGAGTCTGCCCGTCCAGGATCATCTGCCCCGCACGCGCCTTGGTCTCGCCGAACTCGCTGTGCCACAGCTCCGCGAGCGCCTCGACGTCCTCACCGGTGTACCCGGCGCCGAACAGCGCATCGAGCTGGGCGCCGGTGATCTCGACCGTGGGCGACGACTCGCCGCCACCGGGCGCCACCGGCACGGGCTGCCCGTCGAGGAGCAGCTGGCCGGCCCGCGCCTTGGTCTCGGTGGTGTCCAGGTTCCACAGCGCGCCGAGCTCCTCGACGTTCTCGGGCGTGTACCCGGCGCCCCAGAAGGCCTCGTACTGCTCCGGCGTGTACCCGTCGGGCATCGTCGACCAGTCGACACCGGCCGACTGGAGGATCTCGGTGACCGACCGCGACAGGGCGGACGTGGGCGCGGCCGCCGTCGCGACGCCGGTGCCGGCGACGCAGAGGCCGACGGCGACGGCTCCGACGGCCACGAAGCGTCGGGTGCGGATGGTGCTGGGGTTCATGGAGTCCTCCGGGAGCTGCGTGCGGATGGGCTTACCCCCCTAGAACGCGGCTCGACGCCCAGGTGTGCAGTCCGGGGCTACGCGCCGTCGAGCAGCCTGCGCTCGTAGGCGGCCACCACCTGTGCGGAGGTCCAGCCCTCGGTGCCGACGGCCTGGTCGCGGCCCACGTACGGGCCGCGGCCCCGCTCGGCGCCGAGCCAGCACGCCTCGTCGAGGAACACCGCCCGCGCCTGCGCGAACGACCGCGACGAGAACAGGGTGCTGGTGGCGCCGGCGTCCCGGTAGCCGACGACGAATCGCTCCGCGTCGCCGGCGAACGTGATGCACTCCGCACCGGCCGGTGCGCCGAGCGCGAAGTCGACCCCCTCGACCAGCCCGTTGTCGAGGGCGTCGTCGCGCAGGTCGACCAGGTCGGGCGCCGTGACGCTCTCCACCGCCTCGGACGGTCCGGGAGCCGACCGGACGGCGTCGGCCACCTTCACCAGGATCCGGAACCGCCGCAGGTCCCGCACGGTCAGGGGGACGAGGTTGGTGTCGAGGAACCGCACGCCGTCGCCGTCGACCTCGTCGAGCCGGACCAGCCCGTCGACCACGAGCGGGCTGGTCGTGTCGACCCGGTAGCGGTGCGCGACCGGGCCCAGCGGGGTGCGCACCAGCACGTCACCGCGCTCGTAGCCGACCCGGTGGAGCTCGAGGTCGTCGTGCGCGGTGAGGGTGCGGGTCATCCCGCGAGTGTCACACGGCGGGCGCGGCTCAGCCCCACACGAGCCCGTGGGACGGGTCGTGCAGGACACGCGCGACGTCGGCCAGCACCTGCGACCCGAGCGCCCCGTCCACCAGCCGGTGGTCGACGCTCAGGGCCAGCTGCGTGACGTGACGGATCTTGATCTTGCCCTTGTGCACCCACGGCTGCTCGCGGATGGCGCCGAACGCGAGGATCGCGGCCTCACCCGGGTTGAGGATCGGCGTGCCCGTGTCGATGCCGAACACCCCGACGTTGGTGATCGTGATGGTGCCGTCGGACATGTCGGCGGGCGTCGCCTTCCCCGACCGGGCGGTCGCGGTGAGCTCGGCCAGCGCGGTGGCCAGCTCCTTGAGCCCCAGGCGGTGCGCGTCTTTGATGTTCGGGACCACCAGGCCGCGCGGGGTCGATGCCGCGATGCCGAGGTTGATGTAGTGCTTGTAGACGATCTCCTGCGACGCGTCGTCCCAGCTGGCGTTGACGTCCGGGTGCCGGCGCACCGCGAGCATGAGGGCCTTCGCGGCGATCAGCAACGGGGTCACGCGGACGTCGGAGAACTCCCGGTCGGCGCGCAGGCGCTCGACCAGCTTCATGGTCTTGGTGACGTCGATGGTGTGGAAGACCGTCACGTGCGGGGCGGTGAACGCGCTGGTCACCATGGCCTCGGCGGTCCGCTTGCGCACCGACTTCACCGGGACGCGCGTCTGGCGGCCGTCGGAGGAGACCGTGCCGCTGGCCAGCCAGGGCGCGTCGTCGCCGGGGTAGGTGGCCAGCGTCCGCGCCTCGGCCTGGGCCGCGCGGCCGAGCACGTCCTCGCGGGTGACGATGCCGCCCGGGCCGGTCGGCGAGACCGAGTCCAGGTCCACCCCGAGCTCGCGCGCGAGCTTGCGGACGGGCGGCTTGGCCAGCGCGTGCCGGGTGGCCTCGCGCTGCGAGGGGGTGGCGGCCGCCGGCGTCCCGTCGGGGGTCCGGTCCCGCCGGGTGGTGCTGGTCTCGGCCAACCCGTAGCCGACGAGCACGGCCTCGCGGGCGGGCTCGGGCTCCTTCTCGGGGGCGCGCGGCGGACGTGCCGCCTCGATCTCGTCGGACCCGCCCGGCTCGACCCCCAGGTGCCGAGTGCCGCCACCGCGGTGCCCGTGCTCGATCGCGCCACCCTTCGGCGCGGCCGCCACCGGCGCGGGCGTCTCCTCGACCGGTGCCGCACCCGTCGGGTCGGTGTCGACCTCGATGATCGGCGTCCCGACGTCCACGGTCTGCCCCGGCTCGACCATCAGGCGGGTGACGACGCCCGCCCACGGGCTCGGCAGGTCGACCAGCGACTTGGCGGTCTCGATCTCGACGATCGTCTGGTTGACCTCGACCGTGTCGCCGACCGCCACGTGCCACGCGACGATCTCGGCCTCGGTCAGACCCTCGCCCGCGTCAGGGAGCGGGAACTGCTGGTACGTCGGCACGGGGTGTCTCCTCAGAAGGCCAGCGAGCGGTCGACCGCGTCGAGGACGCGGTCGAGCCCGGGCAGGTAGTCGTGCTCGATCTTGGCCACCGGGTAGGGCGTGTGGAAACCGCCGACCCGCAGCACGGGGGCCTCCAGGTGGTAGAAGCACTCCTCGGTGATCCGCGCGGCCACCTCGGCGCCGGTGCCGTAGAGCACCGGGGCCTCGTGCACGACGACGCAGCGGCCGGTCCTTCTGACCGACGCCGCGACCGTCGCGGTGTCCAGCGGGGACAGGGTGCGCAGGTCGACGACCTCGACGCTCGTGCCCTCGGCGGCGGCGGTCTCGGCGGCCTTCAGCGCGGTCTGCACGGTCGGGCCGTAGGCGACGAGCGTGAGGTCCGTGCCCTCGCGCAGCACCTTGGCCGTGTCGAGCGCGGGGTGCGGGGCGTCCACCGCGGCGTCGAGGTCGACGTCGCCCTTCTCCCAGTAGCGGCCCTTGGGCTCGAAGAACAGCACGGGGTCCGGCGACGCGATCGCCTGCTGGATCATCGCGAACGCCTCGGCCGGGCTGGACGGGCTGACCACGCGCAGGCCGGCCGTGTGCGCGAACAGCGCCTCGGGCGACTCGCTGTGGTGCTCGACCGCGCCGATGCCGCCGCCGTACGGCACGCGGATGACGACGGGCAGGGTCAGCCGGCCCTTCGACCGGTAGTGCATCTTGGCCAGCTGCGTCGTGATCTGGTCGAACGCCGGGAAGATGAACCCGTCGAACTGGATCTCGCACACGGGCCGGTACCCGCGCAGGGCCAGGCCGATCGCGGTCCCGACGATGCCCGACTCGGCGAGCGGGGTGTCGACGACGCGCTCCTGCCCGAAGTCCTTCTGGAGTCCGTCGGTCACCCGGAACACCCCGCCGAGCGCGCCGATGTCCTCGCCCATGAGGAGCACCTTGGGGCTCTGCTCGAGCGCCTTGCGCAGGCCGAGGTTGATCGCCTTGGCGAAGGTCAACGTGGTCATCGGTGACTCCCCTCACGGCTCTGACCGGCATCCAGGAACGAGGCTTCATAGGCCTCGAACCACTGGCGCTCGGACTCGACGACCGCGTGCGGCGTCGCGTACACGTGCTCGAACATCGAGGCGGCCGACGGGCGGCCCATGCCCCGCACCGCGGTCCGGATGCGCTCGCCGAGCGCGTCGCCCTCGGCGGCCAGCCCGTCGAGGAAGTCCTGCGGCAGCTCGCCGCGGTCCTCCAGGTGAAGCCGGAGCCGGTCGATGGGGTCGCGCTGACGCCAGTACTCCTCCTCGGCGGCCGACCGGTACTTGCTCGGGTCGTCGGAGGTGGTGTGCGCGCCCATCCGGTACGTGAAGGCCTCGATGAACGTCGGCCCGCCGCCGGACCGCGCCCGCTCCAGCGCCTCGGCGGTGACCGCGTAGGTGGCGAGGACGTCGTTGCCGTCCACCCGGACGCTCGGGATGCCGAAGCCGGGGCCGCGGTCGGCCAGCGGCACGCGGGACTGCCGGCTGGTGGGCTCCGAGATGGCCCACTGGTTGTTCTGGCAGAAGAAGACGACCGGGGCGTTGTTCACCGCGGCGAACACGAGCGCCTCGTTCACGTCGCCCTGCGAGGTGGACCCGTCGCCGAAGTACGTGACGACCGCCGAGTCCCGCGCCGGGTCGCCCGTGCCGACCGCCCCGTCGCGCTGGAGGCCCATCGCGTAGCCGGTGGCGT